>JBKPRS010000001.1:0-5215 GCA_046734695.1 Actinomycetota bacterium
GTCGATCGTGGGATGGCCGAGGTCGTCGAGCTCGTTGCCGGCTGACGCCACGATCACCACGCCGCGCTGCTGCGCGTAGCGCGCCGCGTCCTCGAGGTCCCTGAGGATGGCCCGCTGCTCGGCGTCGCTCTTGCAGAAGTAGAGCCACGGGTCGGCGAACAGGCTGAGGTTCACGACGTCGAGACTCTGGTCGCCGGCGTAGCGGAGGGCGGCGGCCACCGAGTCGGCGAAGCAGAAGCCTTCGATGGTGCAGGCCTTCAGCGCCACGATGGTGGCCTGAGGGGCCACACCTGCGACACCGATGCCGTTGTCCGCCCCGGCGATGATCGTTGCCACATGCGTCCCGTGGCCCTGCAGGTCCTGGACGGCGGACTTGATGGAGCAGTCTCCGTTGCCCACCTCGGCCGGATCGGCTGTCGGTGTGCCGGTGAAGATGAACGAGCACGACCGGCCCACGTCGAGGTTGGGCGCGACGTCCGCATGCGTCATGTCGACACCGCTGTCGATGACGCCGACGCTCACGCCGGCCCCGGTGGCCTTGGCGTAGGACGCAGGACCGGCCTGGACCGCCCGCATGCCCCACTGACAGGGCGACAATGGTTCGACGCCTGGACCGACACCGAAGAACGCTTGGCAGTTCGCCGCGGCCGTTCCGGCATCGATGGCGGCATCGGTTGCCGCGGTGCCGGCTGACGCCGCAGGAGCGACGCCGAGCAGGAACGCAGTCGTGACGACGGCCAAGCCAATCCGCACCCTCATCGGGCACCCCCCTTGTGCGCCCGGAGGTCGGGCGTCGGGGGGACGCTACGCGCTGATCAGGAGTCGTGCAATCGGTCGCGTCAGATCGACCCTGGATGGCAGAAGGTCGACTCGAAACGTATTCCTGCTGACACATTGCGCTTCGTAGGGTCCGATCCCGTGCAGTTCGCGTCAGCAAACGCTACGGCACCCTGGCGAGGAACGCCTGGACGGTTCAGGGGGCCGGCGGCGCGAGGGCCAGGGCCGTGGGCACGAGCCAGGTCGCGACCTCGGCCGCGCCGGCGTCGGAGAGGTGCACGACGTCGCGGAACATCGACTGCAGGTCCTCTCCCCCTGCCTGGCGCACGACGGCCGCCATGTCGATGACCTGGGTCCCGGGCCGGGCCGCGGCGATCGTGTCGTAGGAGGCCCGGCGGCACGCGAACGACGCCTCCACCTCGCCGCCCGCCTGCACGGCGAACGGCGGTTCCGGGGACGTGGCCAGGACGACCGTGGCGCCCCGGGCGCCGAGGACGTCGACGTCCCGGCCGAGCTGCTGGATCATCCAGCGGTCGTAGTCGTCGTCGCAATCGTGCACCCAGCGGCCCTGGTAGCGGTCCTCGGTCATGCCCCCGACCGAGGCGAGGTAGTAGACGACGACATCGGGGTGGAACCGCTCCAGGGCGGCCGCCCACGTCTGGCGCCGTTCCTTGTGGCACGGCGGATGGGTGACGATCGAGCCGTCCGGCCAGCGGGTCACCCCCTCGGGCTCGACGACGCTGCAGAACGGGATGGGCACGCTGGCAGCCTCCACTCCCTGCTGCTCGGCCTCGGCGAGCAGGGCGGGGCCGAGGTAGGTCGGCCCGCTGTCGCCGACCAGCAGGATGCGGGGCGCGCCCGGGGCCGGGTCATCCGGGTAGAGGCTGCCGGGCGTGTCCGCCGGGTCGTACGCACCGCCCAGCGCCACGTCCGTGCCCGGCACGTGTGCTGCGCCCGCGGTCACCACGAGGACCGCCGCGGCGACGGCGCCGGCCGCACCCGCCAGCACGGTCGGTGCGCGCCAGCCCCGCGGCCAGCCCCGGCGGACGGGTTGCTCGACCAGGCAGAAGGACGCGAGCGCCAGCGCCAGCGTGGTGGCGACCCGCGCCGCGTCGAGTGCCACGCCGTCGAGGCCGGTGCGGCCCGGCGTGGCGTACACGATGACCGGCCAGTGCCAGAGGTAGACGCCGTAGCTGATGACACCCAGAGCGACGAGCGGCCGCACCGCGAGGATCCGGCTCAGGACCCCGCGGCGGTCGGTGACGGTGAGGTGGACGAGCGTGATCGACGCGAGCGCGAACACCACCAGGCCGCCCCGGTAGTAGGCCGCGCCGCGACCGTTGATGGCCACGAGGCACCACACCGCCACGGCGACCGCCAGCACAGCGGCGGCGCGCCGGGCCAGGGGCGAGGCCTTGTCCGACTGCCGCACGCCGGAGCACCCTGTCCCGGCGGTGGTGTCACCGGCCGGCAGGGTGCGACGGGCACTCGCGGCCGTCAGCGCCGCGAGCGCGACGCCGAGCAGCGTGGGCCCGAGCCGGGCGTCGGTGCCGTAGTAGGCCCGGCTGGTGTCCAGCTCGGAGTACGTGGCCGCCATCACGGCGAAGGACGCGGCCGCACCTGCCCCCGCCACCACGGCCACGAACGTCGGGCCACGCCGCCCGCGGCGCGCCGCGAGGGCCAGCAGGCCGGCGGCGAGCAGCGGCCAGACGACGTAGAACTGCTCCTCGATCGCCAGGCTCCACATGTGGTCGAGCGGCGACGGCTGCACGAACATGTCCCAGTAGCTGGCGTCGTCGGCCATCGCATGCCAGTTGGCGGCGTAGCCGAGCGTGGAGAGCGCGTCCCCACGGAGCAGCGGGCGCTCCCCCGGCGGGGTGAGCCTGCCTACGAGCAGGGTCACGCCCAGCAGCATGAGCAGCAGGGCCGGGAGCAGGCGGCGGGCCCGGCGGGCCCAGAACCGGCCGAGGCGGACCGCGCCCGATCCCGCGTGCTCGACCAGCAGCAACGACGTGATCAGGTAGCCGGACAGCACGAAGAACAGGTCCACGCCCAGGAACCCGCCCTGCAGCCGGTGGAGATGGAAGGCGACGACGACGAGCACGGCCACGCCCCGCAGCCCGTCGAGAGCGGGCACGTGCGCCAGCCGCGGCGCGGGCGGCGACGCCGGCCCGTTCGTCAGCGTCGGCACGTGTGACTCGGCGGCGGCCGCGGCCGTCACACGCCCGATGGACCCCTTCCCGATCCCCAGCAAGCAGGACCGATCGTGCCACGGCAGCGGGCGGGCTGCCCAATGACGCTGACGTCAGGGTCAGCTAGGTAGCTGATCAGGCGAGGCAGGCGTGGATGGTCGTGACGTAGGCCTCCGAGCGGTCCGAGCCGATGATGCCGGCCGCCATCTTGTTCATCATGTAGCTGATCGTCGTGCGGGAGTCGAGGTCGGTGATGATGACCGAGCCGCCCCATCCGCCCCAGAAGCACGTCCGACCTTCGGGGATGTAGGGCACGGTCTCCGTCTCGGGGAGGCCGAACCCGATGCCGAAGCGCAGCGGGACCCCGAGGACGAGGTCGGGGCCGTGGCTCTGCTCCTCGAAGATCAGCGCGATGGTCTCGGGCGACAGCAGCCGGACGCCGTCGACCGTCCCGTCCAGGGCCAGCGCGGAGAGGATGCGGGCGACGGACCGGGCGTTGCCGTGACCGTTGAGCGCACCGAGGTCGGCTCGGCGCCAGCCGGGGGTGTTGGCGCTCTCGGCGTCGGCCGGCGGGCCGGTGAAGGTGCGGAAGGCGGGGCTGGTGGGGTCGATGCTGTCGAGGTCGAACGGCAGCGGAGGGGGCGGGGTGACCGGCGCGATCCGGTCCCAGTCGGCCTCGACGGCGCCGATCTGGAAGTCGGCACCGAGCGGTCCCGCGATCTCCTCGGCCACGAAGGCCTTGAGGGACTTGCCGGTGACGCGGCGCACGAGCTCGCCGACCAGGTGGCCCTGGTTCTGGGCGTGGTAGCCCGAGGCGGTGCCCGGCTCCCACCAGGGAGCCTGGGCGGCGAGCCGGCTGGTGGCGAGGTCCCAGTCGTACATGTCCTCGGTGCGGAACGGGGGGTCCCAGCCGGACACGCCGGAGGTGTGCGAGAGGACGTGGCGGACCTCGATCCGGTCCTTCCCGTTCTCGGCGAACTCCGGCCAGAACTTCGCGACCGGGGCGAACGGGTCGAGCAGGCCCCGGTCGACCAGCATCAGCGCGGCGAGGTTGGTCACCGTTTTGGTGGTCGACCAGACGTTGGTGATGGTGTCGTAGGCCCACGGGCGGCGGTGCTCGGCGTCGCACCAGCCACCCCAGAGGTCGACCACCGTGCGGCCGTCGACATCGACCACGATGCTCGCACCCAACTCGTTGCCGGACTCGAGCTGCTCGGCGAGCGCGCCGCTCACCGGCTCGAACCGGGCGTCGCAGCTTCCCTGCACGTCCACCATGCCGACCTTCCCCCCTTCGGAACGCCTCTGTGCGTTGCATGGTGGCATCGTGGGACGCCTGCTGCATCCCCGACCGGCGTGAGCGGTCAGTCGCCAGCTCTACGGCGACGGCTGAGCAGCCTGACGGCGGCAGCGGCGCCACACACCCCCAGGGCCGTGAGGCCGAAGCCCGTCAACGCGATGAGCCCCTCGTTCTCGCACTTGCCGGGATGGTCGATGCTTTCGCAGTACCCGCCCTGGCGGCTGTCCGCCGCGATGGCCAGCGCCAGCAAAGTGAACCCGAAGACGACCAGGGTCAGGAGCACGGAGACGATCAGCGCCACGACCCCGACGACCTTTGCCCGCACCGTCACCCTCACTGGCCCGGCAACGTAGACGCGCCGCGCTCCGCGGGGACGTCGGGCTCAGCGCACAGCCAGGAACGACGTGATCAGCGCCAGCATCTCGGCGGGCCGGCGGATCAGGCCGACATGCGTCGCTCCCGGGAGGACCGCGAGCTGCACGTGGGGCAGGAGGTCGACCAGCTCCGCCAGGTCCCGCAACGGCGAGAAGTCGCGGTCGCCGAACACCAGCAGCGTCGGCGTCTGCAGCGAGCGCAGCTCGTCCGTCCACCCCGGGAACGTGTGCACCATCGCCGTCGTCCGGGCCGCGAACTCGTCGAAGTGCGCGGGGTCCGGGGCGACGGCGTCGTAGGCGTCGCGCATCGCCTGGAAGTCGGCGGGAGTCGGCATGCGGTCCTCGTCGAGCGGCAAGCTCTCCCGGCCCGGCGGGCGGTGCGGGTCGGCCGACGCCACGATCAACTTGCCGACCCGGGTGGGCGAGCCGAGCGCGATCCCGCTGGCGACGAGGCCGCCGAGGCTGAAGCCGAAGAGGTCGGCCTCGGCGATCTCCAGGTGGTCGAGCAGCGCGACGACGTCACCGGCGAGGGCCTCGATCGTCATCGGGCGCTCCGTGTCCACCGTGTGCCCGTG
>JBKPRS010000002.1:0-11074 GCA_046734695.1 Actinomycetota bacterium
ATCGAGCCGCTCAGCCCGATCAGCGCCGGGTCGCCCACGCACAGGCTGCGCACCGCGTTGGTCATGGCCGTGATCGGCTGGTGCTCGGCGATCGGCTGCATCCAGCCCGGCATCGAGTCGACCGGCACATAGGCGCTCGACACGAACGTGAGCGGGAAGACCAGCAGCGACATGCCCTGGGCCGCCTGGGCGCTGCCGGCGGTCAGGCCGATGCAGATGAACAGCCAGGTGAAGGCGAGGGCGAAGATCACGCACAGCCCGAACGCCGCCATGCCCTGGGCCACGCTGCCGTGGAGCCGGAAGCCGACCAGGAACCCGATGGCGGTGGTCACCAGCAGGCTCCAGGTGGCCAGGGACGTGTCGGCCGCCGAGCGGCCGGCCAGCAGCGCGGTGCGGGAAACCGGCAGCGAGCGCAGCCGGTCGAAGAAGCCCTGCTCCACGTCCTGGGCCACCCCGGACGCGGCTCCGGTGCCCGAGAACAGGACGCTCGTGACGACGAACCCCGGCACCAGGAAGTCCACGTAGGGGATCGAGCCGGTGTTGATGGCGCCGCCGAACACGTAGCGGAAGATGAGGAGGAACATGGCGCCCTGCACCGTGCTCACCACCAGCAGCTGGGGGGTGCGGGCGAACTGGCGGACGGTGCGCAGCGCCACCTGCCCGGTGGTGGCCACGACGCCCGCGGTGCGCCGCGGGGGCGTGACGCTGAGCAGCGCGGCGGTGGAGACGGACGTGTCGATCGCGGTCGAGGTCATCAGGATGCTCCTGGGGTCAGGGGAGGCGGGGTCAGGCCGCGTCGGGGGCGGCGTCGTCTTCTTCGGCGGCATGGCCGGTGAGGGTGAGGAACACCTCGTCGAGGGTCGGCCGGCGCAGGCCGATGTCGTCGATCTCGATGCCGAGCTGCTCGACGGCCCGCACCGCGGCGGTGACGGCGGCGGTGCCGCTGTCGACCGGCACGGTGACGCGGCGGGAGCCGTGGTCGATGCGGGGCTCGTCCGAGCCGATGGGGGCGACCGCCGCGGCCAGCGGGCCCAGGTCCTCGACCCGGCGGCCGTGGATCTCGACCACGTCCTTGCCGGCCTGGGCCTTGAGCTCGGCGGGGGCGCCCTCGGCGATGACCCGGCCGTGGTCGACGATGACGATCTGGTCGGCCAGGTTGTCGGCCTCGTCCAGGTACTGGGTGGTCAGCAGCACGTCGGTGCCCACCGCCACGAGCGCCCGGATGGCGTCCCAGAGCTCCAGGCGGCTGCGGGGGTCGAGCCCGGTGGTGGGCTCGTCGAGCAGCAGCAGGCGGGGCGCGCCCACCAGGCTGGCGCCCAGGTCGAGGCGGCGCCGCATGCCGCCCGAGTAGGTGCGGACCAGCCGGTCGGCCGCGTCGGTGAGCCCGAGCGTCTCCAGGACCGCGTCGGCGTTGGCCGCGGCAGTGCGCCGGTCCAGGCCGAACAGCCGGGCCACCATGCGCAGGTTCTCCCGGCCGGTCATGGCCTCTTCGACCGCGGCGTTCTGGCCGGCGAGGCCGATGATCCGGCGGACCTGTGCCGGATGGCGGACGGCGTCGATGCCGTCGACCGACAGCGACCCGCCGTCGGGCCGGACGAGCGTGGCGATGGTGCGGACGAAGGTGGTCTTGCCGGCGCCGTTGGGCCCCAGCAGGGCCACGACCTGGCCGCGGTGGGCGACGAGGTCGAGCCCGGCCAGCGCCTCGACCTTGCCGAAGCGCTTGGTGAGGCCGCGGGCCTCGATGACGGGAGCGGGTGTGTCGGACATCTACTCGTCTCCTGGGGTGGGGGTGTACCAGCTGCGCCACTCGTCGATGCCCGGCATCTCGCCGGACTCGATCTCGGCCACCAGCCGGCGGGTGAACTCGACCTCGGTGCGGAGCACCGCGATCACGTAGTCGTTCTCGATCATGAAGAGGCGCGGGATCCCCCGCTTCTCCGCGCTTGCGGCCGCGGCCTCGAGCTGGTCGAGGCGCAGGTCGAGCGCATCGGCGCGCTGGCGCAGCAGGGCGACCGCCTCGTCGGGCGGCAGGCCGTGGATGAGCGACAGCGCCGCCTCGAACTGCAGGTACTCCTTGGTGGGCACGGCCACCAGGTCGGCCAACCACTCGGTCATCTCGACCTTGCCGGCCTCGGTGATGCCGTACACGGTGCGCTGGGGCCGCCGGCCTTCCTGAGTGGTGGCGACCGCCTCCACCAGGCCCCGCTTCTCCATGCTCTCGACGACGCTGTAGAGCGAGCCGTAGTTGAGGCGGATGCTCTCGTGCTTGGCCCGCGTGCGCATGGTCTGCGCCATCTCGTACGGATGCATGGGCCGTTCGAACAGGCATGTGAGCACGGCCAGAGCCAGCGGATTGGTGCGCCAGCGGGGAGGCATGCAGTCAGAATATACGACTTCGAGTATTTGGCAAGGGATATTTGGTGGCGGCTATCCGGGTGCTTCGCGCCGTCTCCGTTGCCGTTCCGCCGCCAGGCCTGCCAGCCGGGCCTGGGCCCGGGGCTGGCGGAGCTGCTCGCCGGTGTCCAGGAAGGCCGTGAGCACGATGTCGTCCACCCGGGCGTGGCTCATGAAGTCCCGGCCGAGCGCCCGGATGACCTCGGGCCCGGGCTCGATGAGGACGGTGGCGATGCCGGCGGCCTCGAGCTTGGCCCGCTCGGCTTCCACCTTGCCCCGGGCGTGGCGCCGGACCACGGTGCCCGCGCTGGGGGAGGGCAGCGCCCGGCCCGACATGGGCGAGAGGATGATCGCCAGGTCGAGCCGGGACCGCCGCAGCACGTCGGCGTTGGTGGGGGAGCGCACGCCGCCGTCGATGTAGGCCTCACCCTCGACGTCCACCGGGCGGAAGTAGCCGGGGATGGCACAGGACGCGGCCACGGCCTCCGCCAGCCGGGGGACCATGTCCCGGCCCATCACGATCCGGCGCAGGTCGCGCTTGCGCACGGTGCACACCCACAGGGCGGCGTCGGGCCAGGGCGAGCCGAGGATCTCCTCCAGCTCGCCGGCCTGGCTGGCCAGGTCCAGCCGGCCGTCCGGGATCACAGCAGCCAGCGCGGTCACGGGGTCGAGCCGCCACGGCCGGCGCAGCCAGGCGGAGACCAGGGCAGGGCTGGGGATCCGGGGCGGGCGGATCAGGGAGATCAGCCGCACCGGCGGGAACTCGGGCCGCTCCCTCAGTGCCCGCACGACACCCGGCGGGCTGAACCGGGGCTCGGCCCCGACCGCGATGGTGGCCAGGTCCGACGCGGGCACGCCCCGGCGGAGCAGGGCGCCGACCACCGAGCCGGCCGAGGTGCCCACCACCACGTCCGCGGTGCGCGGGTCCCAGCCCAGGTCGTGTTCCAGGGCGGCCAGCGCGGCCGCGTGGTACGCCATGCCGACCACGCCGCCTCCGCCGAGGACCAGCCCGACCCTCATGCGTAGCTGCGGAACTCCACCAGCAGCCCGTCGGGGTCGCGCACGTAGATCGAGTCGGCCTCGCCGCGGGCGCCCCAGCGGCGGCCCTCGTCGACGACCTCCAGGTCGGCCGCCAGCCGGTCCAGGTGGGTGCGCTCGACCACGAAGCAGATGTGGTCGAGGTGGCCCCGCTCGGCCGGGTCGCCCAGCCCCGGCACCACGTCGATCAGCGTGGCCTCGTCGATGCGCAGGGAGGGGAAGATCACCTCGCCCCGGCGCCACTCGTCGACCCGCTCGCCGGCCAGGCCCGCGTGGCGCCCGTACCAGTCGAGCGTGCGCTCCACGTCGCCGACGACGATCACCAGATGGTCGAGTCCGAGGGCTGCGCTCATGGGTCAATTAAACCCGCGCCAGGATCTCGCCATGGACCACGGTGAAGGTGGCGCCCGGGTCTGCGGCCCACGCCCGCCAGCCTTCGGCGATGACGGCCAGCTCGTCCCGGGTGGCGACGCCGTAGTCCGTGGCCTGGGACGCCAGGCTGGTCTCGGTGCTGCGCTGAGCCCACATCTCCGCCCACCAGACCCGGTCGTCGGGCGTGGCGAATGTCCACGTGGACGTGGTGAAGGTCACATCCGTCAGCCCCGCCTCCCGGGCCCAGCCCAGCAGCCGGCGACCGGCGGAAGGCTCGGCCCCGTTGCGGCGGGCCACGGCCAGGTACATCGCCATCCACCGGTCGAGCCGTTCGTCGGCCGGCGCCCAGAACATGGCGGGGTAGTCGCTCTCGCGCACAGCCACCAGGCCGCCGGGGCGGACCAGCGCGGCCATCGCCGCCAGGCCGCCGACGGGATCCGCCAGGTGGTGGAGGACCTGATGGGCGTGGACGACGTCGAAGCCGTCCTGGCCCAGGTCCATCCGGCGGAAGTCGCCCACCCGCCAGTCGACGGCCGCGCCCTCGGCCCGGCCGTGCTCGGCGGCCGACGCCACGACGCCCTCGTCCACGTCCACGCCCACCACCCGGCCCGGCGCCACCCGGGAGGCCAGGTCGACGGTCAGCGTGCCGGGGCCGCAGCCCACGTCCAGCAGGTCCAGCCCCGGGCGCAGGTGGGGGAGCAGGTAGGCGGCCGAGTTCTCGGCGGTGCGCCAGCGGTGGGACCGCAGCACCGCCTCGGCGTGGCCGTGGGTGTAGACGTCGTCGGGGGGAGGCACGCCGGCGATCTTGCCACCGGTACCGTCTGGACCGTGAGTGAGATGCCCCAGGTCCGCGACGACGTGACGTTCGAGCGGATGTGGCTGGACGACGGCTCGTGGGTCGACGTGGCCCGGGGCTGGCTGGCGGGCCACCAGGCCGTCTACGACGAGCTCGCCGCCCAGGACCGCTGGACCCAGGGCCGCGTCTTCCGCTACGACCGCTGGATCGACGAGCCCCGGCTGAGCTCGTCGTACGTCCCCGGGGCCACGCCACCCCACCCGGTGCTGATCGAGGCCCAGAAGGCGCTGCGCCGGCGCTACCGGGTGCCGCTCGACGGGTTCGCCCTCGGCTGGTACCGGGACGAGCGCGACAGCCAGGCGTTCCACCGTGACACCGACCTGCGGTGGCTGGACGACACGCTCATCGCGCTGCTGACCCTGGGCGCCCGGCGCCCGTGGCTGCTGCGGCCCCGGGCCAACCGCTACGACCACGAGGCGCCCGACCGGGGCGCCACCCACGACATCGCGCCCGCGGGCGGCGACCTCCACGTGATGGGCGGGGCCACCCAGGCCGGCTGGGAGCACTCGGTGCCCAAGCTCGCCCGCCGGGTGGAGGGTCGGATCTCGGTCCAGTGGCGCTGGACCTCACGCCGCGGCCGGCCCTTCCAGGGCGCTTCGTTCCGGGCTCCGCGGCACTATTCAAAGGGCCGTTAGCCCTGGTAGTGGCGCTGAAAATATTGACGCGTCCTTAGCGCGCACCCCGGCCGGGTCGACCGTAGGGTCGAAACGTGGCCATCGAGACGCTGCCATCCGAACGCGAACGGGTCGTGCCGGGCTGGCCCGCGGCACCGGGCCCGGTGCCCTCGGAGCCGGCGATCCCGCTGCCGCCCGACCCGGTCTCGTACCGGCTGAAGCGTCGCCTGCTGGGCCAGCCGCTGCACAGCGAGGAGCTGGAGGACCAGCGCCTGGGCAAGCCCACGGCGCTGGCGGTGTTCGCGTCCGACAACCTGTCGTCCTCGGCCTACGGCACGGAGGAGATCCTCCACGTGCTCATCCCGGTGGCCGGGGCCATCGCCTTCTCACTGGTCGTGCCCATCACCGTCGCCATGTGCGTGGTGCTGGGCTTCCTGATCCTGTCCTACCGGGAGACGATCAAGGAGTACCCCTCGGCCGGCGGCGCCTACCTGGTCACGAAGGACAACTTCGGGTCCACCGTGGCCCAGGTGGCAGGCGCCTCCCTGCTGACCGACTACGTCCTGACCGTGGCGGTGTCGGCCTCGGCCGGCACCGCGGCGCTCACGTCCGCGTTCGACGCCCTGGTGCCGTTCCGGGTGCCGATCGCGCTCTTCTTCATCGGCATCATCGCCCTCGGCAACCTCCGGGGCGTGAAGGAGTCGGGCCGCATCTTCGCGGTGCCGACCTACTTCTTCATGGTCAACATGGCGATCCTGCTGTCGCTGGGCGCCTGGCGCTATGCGGCGGGGGACCTCCCGAAGTTCACCCACCCGGTGCCCGGCCAGCTCAACTGGGGCGCCGCGTCGGGCGTCGGGCTGCTGCTCGGCGTGAAGCTGTTCGACGTGCTGCACGCCTTCGCCTCCGGTGGCGCGGCCGTCACCGGCGTGGAGGCCATCTCCAACGGCGTGCCCGCGTTCCGCCAGCCGGCGTGGCGCAACGCCCGCCAGACCCTGGTGCTCATGGGATCCGGCCTGGGCGTGATGTTCCTCGGGATCTCCGCCCTGGCGGCGGCCATCCACGTCACGCCGTTCGAGAACGGCTCGCCCACGGTCATCGCCCAGATCGGCGAGGCCGTGTTCGGGCACGGGACGCTCGGCGACGTGCTGTTCTACTCGCTGCAGGCCGGGACGATGCTGATCCTGGTCATGGCGGCCAACACGGGCTTCGCCGACTTCCCCCGGCTGGCCAGCTTCCAGGCCGGCGACAGCTTCCTGCCCCGCCAGCTCACCAAGCGCGGCCACCGGCTCGTCTACTCCAACGGCATCATCGCCCTGGCCGGGACCGCCGCCTTCCTCGTCATCATCACCGGGGCCGAGGTCACCCGGCTGATCCCGCTCTACGCCATCGGCGTGTTCACCGGGTTCACGCTGTCCCAGTCGGGCATGACCAAGCACCACATCCGCAAGCGCGAGCCGGGCTGGCGCAAGGGCGTGCTGATCAACGGCTTCGGGGCCATCCTCTCCGGCATGGTGGCGATCATCATCGCCGTCACCAAGTTCTCCGAGGGGGCGTGGGCCATCCTCATCGTGCTCCCGGTGCTGGTGATCGCGTTCCTGCGCCTCAACCGCCAGTACGTGAAGGAGGCCGGCCACCTGGAGGTCGACGTCCCCGCCGCGGCCGCCGCGCCGATCCTGCGCCGTCACGTCGTGCTGGTGTTCGTGGACCGGCTCGACCTGGCCTCGGCCCGGGCGATCCAGTACGCCCGCACGCTCACCCCCGACGAGATGCGGGCCGTCCACTTCGTCGTGGACGACGACGCCGCCCGCCACCTGGCCGACGAGTGGAGCCGGCTGGGACTGCAGTGGGTGCCGCTCGAGCTGGTGGAGTGCCCGGACCGGCGCCTCACCCGCGCCGCGGTCACCACCGTGGCCCGGGAGCTCAGCGACGGCGAGACCGAGGTCAGCGTGCTGCTCCCGGACCGCAAGTTCCACGGGATCTGGCACCGGATCCTCCACGACCGGACCGCCGAGTCGATCCAGGAGGAGGTGTCGCGCCTGCCCCATGCCAACGTCACCTCCGTCCCGTTCCACTTCGACGCCATCGACGATGCCCGCGTGCCCCTCTCGGCCATCGTGGGGGCGGGGGGCCCGTCGCCGGTGGCCGGGCCCCGGGAGTCGGGCGGAGGCGAGGCCGACTACACCACCATCCCCGTGGCCCGCAGCAACGGGGACAAGGGCATCCAGGCGGCCCCGGGCTGCCTGCCCATCGCCGAGGTGCGCTACCGCGACCGGGTCAAGGTCAGCGGCCGGGTCCGCTCGGTGCGGGTGGTGCCCCAGCACGCCGCCCCGGTCCTGGAGCTGGTGCTGGACGACGGCACCGCCGCCCTGTCGGTCGTGTTCCTGGGCCGGCGCCGGCTGGCCGGCGTCGAGGTGGGCAGCAAGATGGTGGTCGAGGGCACTGTCGGGCTCCACCGCCACCGCCTGGCGATCCTCAACCCGGTGTACGAGCTGCGCGTCTAGCTACGTCATCGTCGGCCGGGCCTGGGCGAAGGTCCAGTGGTGGCCTTCCAGGTCCTCGGCCGTGTAGGCGCGGTAGCCGTGCTGGTGGATGCCCTGCACGATCGTGGCCCCCGCGGCCTCGGCCGCGGCGAAGTGGGCGTCGAGGTCGTCGACGTAGACGAAGGGCACGTGGGTCGCGGGGCCGCCCTCGGCCGGGGCGTCGGTCAGGGGGAGCAGGATCAGCGCGGTGCGGCTCACGTGGAACTCGATCCAGCCCGCGTCCTCGCCCTCGTCGGGAAGGCTCCCGGTGAGCTCGAAGCCAAAGGCCCGCGCCAGCCAGCGGGCGGCCGTGACCGGCTTGGAATAGTGGACGACCAGGTTGAACCGGTTCAGCTCCTCGGGCTCGCGTGACGCCGTGTCGCGGCGGGCGCACCAGGTGGCGAACCACGGCTCCAGCATCCGGGCGAACGAGTAGGTGCCCGTGTTGGTCGGATCGCCGTCAGGCAGCAGCCGGCACTCGACCTTGACCCGGGTGCCCGCGCCGACCGGTTCGAAGAGCACGTCCACGTCGACGTCGTCGACCGAGCTGCGCCAGGACAGCCGGGCGCCGGGCTCCCAGACGGTGATGCGACCCAGCTCCAGCGCGTCGCCGGTCGCCTCGTCGTACAGCTCCAGCAGCCGGCCGCCGACGCCGTGCTCGCAGCGCCGGCCGATGGCCCGGGCGGAGTCGTAGTAGGTGATGGGCGTGCGCATCCACCAGAGGTCCATCTCGTCGGTGAAGGCCTCGAAGGCGGTGGTGGGATCGACGGCCACCTCGACCTCGGAGGTCGTCGAACGGTCTGGCGTCATGGCGTCCTCTTCTCCTCCACGTGCCGCTTGAACGCGGCGAGCTGCTCGTTCCAGTGGGCCTGCACCTGGTCCAGCCAGCCCTGCACTCCGGCCAGCGACTCGGGCCGCAGCCGGAACACCCGGACGCGGGCGTCCTCGGGGACCCGCTCGTCGCGGACGACGTCAGCCTCCAGCAGGATGCGCAGGTGGCGGGACATCACCGGGGAGGACGTCCCCGCGGCCGACGCCAGCTCACCGGCCCGGTGGGGCCGCTCCCCGAGCAGCGCCACCACCCGGCGCCGGGTGGGGTCGGCCAGCGCCTCGAACACATCCACTTCGACAATAGTTAGAGGAATCGATAATAGTTGTCAACGGTGGGTCCACCAGGCGGACCCGTAGACTCGCGGCCATGCCGAGCGAGGGTGAGACCGAGGGCGAGTACGTGCCGAGCCGCTGGGACTGGGTGGCCCGCCAGATCGACAAGTACGAGTCCTCCGGAGGCACCGACGGCCTCACCATCCAGGACGTGCCGGTCGTGGTCATGACGATGCGGGGCCGGCGCAGCGGGAACGTGCGCAAGGCGGCGGTCATGCGGGTCGAGCACGACGGCAGCTACGCCGCGGTCGCCAGCAAGGGCGGCTCGTCCGAGAACCCGGGCTGGTACCACAACCTGCTCGCCGATCCCGACATCACGCTCCAGGACGGCCCCGAGCGGCGCCCGATGCGGGCCCGCGAGGCCGACGGCGACGAGAAGGCCGCATGGTGGGCTCGCGCCGTGGAGGTCTGGCCCGCCTACGAGGAGTACCAGCAGCGCACCGACCGGCCCATCCCGGTCGTGCTGTTGGAGCCCGCCGGCTGAGGCCGCTCAGGCCAGCAGGTCGGCGTACTCGGGGTTGTCACCCAGGAACTCGGCGACGTACCAGCACCGGGCCACCACGCGCCGGCCCTGGGCGCGGGTGTCGTCGAGGGCGGCCCGCACCAGCTCGGCGCCCAGGCCCTCGCCCCGGCGGTGGGCGACGATCTCGGTGTGGGGGAACGTGGCCACGTCGCCGTCGAGGCGGTAGTCGGCCACACCGATGACCGTGCCGTCCTCCACCAGCTCGTAGCGCGACGCGTCGGGGTCGTTTCGCACCATGCGGGTCATGTCTGCCTGCCACCCCCAAACGTCGCATCGAACTCGGCGGCCAGGCGCTTGGGCGCCCGCTGCACCCGGAACCCGGGCCGGCCGTACGAGGGCTTCTCGCTGGTGGCCGGGAGCGACAGCGCCACCCGCCGGACGTCCTCCACGGTGATCATGCGCCCCATCATGCCGTGCTCCTCCCCCGGTACGACCCGCAGGATCTGCCTGGTGGCACTCGGGCCACTAGCCGGGAACCGGACGGGCGCGCCGCGCCGTCGAAGGGGACATGAGACGGCAGATCATCGCTATGGCAGCGCTCGGGCTGCCGGCCTTGCTGGCGAGTGCAGGCTCCGCGGGCGCCTGCGGCGGGCTCGTCGGCGAGAACGGCACCATCCAGCTGGTCCGCACCACCACGCTCGCCGCGTACAACGACGGCATCGAGCACTACGTGACCGCGTTCCAGTTCACCGGCGAGGGGGAGGAGGTCGGGTCGATCGTCCCCCTGCCCGACGTCCCGACCGAGGTGACCCGGGCCGGGGACTGGACGCTCCAGCGGCTGGTCCGGGAGGTGGCGCCGCCCGCGCCGGAGACGCTCAGCGCGCAGGACGCGGCGCCGGGCGCCGCGAGTGCCGACGTCATCCTCGAGACCCAGATCGATGCCCTCGACATCACCGTGCTGCGGGGCGGGGGCGACGAGGTGGGGCAGTGGGCGGCCGACCACGGCTACCTGCTCACGCCGGACGCCCCCGAGGTGCTCGACTACTACGCCGAGCGCAGCCCGGTGTTCATGGCCGCCCGCTTCAACGCCCAGCGGGCCGCCGACCTGGGCCAGGGCGCGGGGGACAGCACCCCGATCATGGCCACCATCCCGACCGACGATCCGTGGGTCCCGGTGCACATCCTCGGCCTGGGCCTCGACGACGACGTGCCCGTCGAGGCCGACGTGTTCCTGCTCACCGAGCAGGAGCCCGGGCTGCTGGCCGGCGGCAGCGGGCTCACGCTCGACGTCAGCGAGACCGCCAGCACGAGCCTGCTCGACGACCTGCGCTCGGACGTGGGCATGGGCTGGGTGCCGGACCAGATGTGGCTGTCGCACCTAGCGCTGTCGGCCCCGGCCTCCGAGCTGGACTACGACCTGGCTGTGTCCGCCACCCCGGGGGTCACCCCTTCGCTCGTGGACGCGGGCGTGGGCGAGGCCCAGGCCGTGCCCCTGATCCCCGATCGCCCCGGGCCGGCGCTATGGCCCCTGGCCCTGGGTGGGGTCGCGGCGGCCGGCGTGCTGGTCCTCGGCTGGGATCGCAGCCGCTCCCGGCGGCCGGCGGGCACAGGCCCGAGGCCGGTGTGAGCGCCCTCGCCCCTTCCGCCCCGGCGC
>JBKPRS010000003.1:0-9988 GCA_046734695.1 Actinomycetota bacterium
CGCCGTGGGGGTGGCCTCGGCCGCGCCGTTCGCGACCACACGCCGGCACCTCGAGCGGCGGCGGGACGCGGGCCTGCACGGAGGCATGGCGTTCACCTACCGGCGCCCCGAGCGCTCGTCCGACCCCGGGGCCGGCCTGCAGGGGGCGCAGGCCTTGGTGGTCGGGGCGCGCAGCTACCGGCGGTCCGTGGGCGTCACAACCGACCTCGGTGGCGGGCCGTGTCCGGCCTCGTCTGTCTCACCTGCGGGGCGTGTCGCCCGCTACGCCTGGGAGGACCACTACGGCCCGCTTCGGACGGCCTTGGGTGTCGTCGCCGCCCAGCTCCGGGTTGATGGCTGGCGAGCCCGGGTGGTGGCCGACGACAACGCGCTCGTCGACCGGGAGGCGGCTTACCGCGCCGGGCTGGGCTGGTACGGCAAGAACGCCAACCTCTTGCTCCCGGGCGAGGGCAGCTGGTTCGTGCTCGGCACGGTCATCACCGACGCACCGCTGGCCCCGGCCGAGGCCCGGGTGGCGGACGGGTGTGGAACGTGCACCCGCTGTCTCGAGGGCTGCCCCACCGGGGCGATCGTGGCACCCGGGGTGGTCGACGCCCGCCGCTGCCTGGCCTGGCTCGTCCAGGTCGAGGGCGCCTTCCCCCGGGAGCACCGGGTGGCCCTGGGCGACCGCCTCTACGGCTGCGACGACTGCCAGGAGGTCTGTCCCCCCAACCGGCGGGTCGACCGCACGGTCGCCGCCACGCGGGCTGATCCGTCGGCCCAGGCGACGGTCGACCTCATCGACCTGTTGGAGGCCACCGACGACGAGCTGCTGGCCCGTCATGGGCGGTGGTACATACCGCGACGTGAGGCGCGCTACCTGCGGCGCAACGCCCTGGTCGTGCTGGGCAACGTGGCGGACGGCCGTGACCCGCGGGTGGAAGGTGCGCTGCGCCGGGCGCTGGCGGCGTCCGACGGACTGGTACGAGCCCATGCGGTGTGGGCGGCGCGGCGCCTCGGGCGTGACGACCTACTCTCCGGCGGCGGCGAGCACGACCTGACATCCGATCCCGACCCCCTGGTGCAGGCCGAGCTGGCTGCACCCGTCGAACGGCGCTGACGCGCGCCCGCGAGGATCCCGACCCATGCCACACCTGCTGGTCACGAACGACTTCCCGCCCAAGATGGGTGGCATCCAGTCCTACCTGTGGGAGCTGTGGCGCCGCCTCGATCCCGCGAGCTTCACCGTGCTCACGACGCCTTACGAGGGCGTCGAGGCATGGGATGCCGAGCAGCCCTTCCGGGTCGTGCGCACGTCCCAGAAGGTGCTGCTGCCCACGCCCGGGTTGGCACGGCGCATCGACGCGCTCGCGGCCGAGACCGGGGCGGCCCTGGTGGTGCTCGACCCGGCGCTGCCGGTAGGCCTGCTCGGGCCCCGGCTGGCGACGCCCTACGGCCTGGTGCTGCACGGGGCGGAGGTCACGGTGCCCGGGCGGCTGCCGGGCAGCCGTGCCCTGCTCGGGCGGGTGCTGCGGGGCGCCGCTGTGATCGTGGCCGCGGGCGGGTATCCGGCGGCCGAGGGCGAGCGGGCCGCCGGGCGGTCGCTGCCGGTCATCGTGGTGCCCCCGGGGATCGACCCGGAGCGCTTCCGGCCGCTCGACCCCGAGCGGCGGGCCAAGGCCCGAGCCCTGTTCGACCTGCCGGCCGACGGGCGGGTCGTGGTCAGCCTGAGCCGGCTCGTCCCCCGCAAGGGCATGGACGTCCTCATCGAGGCCGCGGCCAAGCTCGCCCCGCTGCGTCCCGACATGGTGGTCGCCATCGGCGGGTCCGGGCGTGACCGCAAGCGGCTGGATCGCCTCGTGGCCCGCACCGGCGCCCCGGTGCGGCTGCTGGGGCGGGTTCCCGAGGAGGACCTGCCCGACCTCTACGGCTGTGCGGACGTGTACGCCATGCTGTGCCGCAACCGTTGGGCCGGGCTGGAGCAGGAGGGGTTCGGCATCGTCTTCCTGGAAGCGGCGGCGTGCGGGGTCCCGCAGGTGGCCGGGGCCAGCGGGGGAGCGGCCGAGGCAGTGGCCGACGGCGTGACCGGGCTGGTCGTGGACCGGCCGGGCGATCGCGACGCGGTGGCCCAGGCGCTCGCGACACTCCTGGACGACCCCGAGCGCCGGGCCGCGATGGGCGAGGCCGCCCGGCGGCGGGCGGAGGACGACTTCTCCTACGACGTGCTCGCCGCCCGCCTGGCGGAGGCGCTGGCACCGTGGTGAACGGCAACGGGGACGGGGACGGGCGCATCGTGCGGCCGGAGGCGTCGGGCGTCGAACCGGCCGAGGCCGGCGCCGCCGACGGGGAGACAGGCGCGGGCGACAGCGCAGGTGAGCGGATCCTGCGGTTCGACGTGTACGCGACCGTCGCCTTCGCGGTCGTGTCGTTGCTCGAGGCCGCGCTCCCGGAGCCGACGGTGGTGCTGTCCCTCCCGCTCGACCTGGTGCTCTTCGTCGTGGGTTGCGCGGCGTTCATGTGGGCCTACGCCGTGGCCATCGGCCGCAGCCGCTACGAGGAGCTGACCATGGGCGGCGTGTTCTACCCCGGGACCGACGTCGCGCCGGCGCGGGCCGTGCGGGTGCTGCGCCTGTGCCTGCTCGCCCAGGTCGTCGTCGCCATCGCCGCGGCGGCCGTGCGGCCGTTCACGCCCGCCGCCTTCGCGGTGCTGGTGCCCATGCTGGGCCTGGGGCTGATGGCGCTCTACGGGGCGCGCCATGGGCGCTTCCCCGCCAAGGAGGAGCCGGCGGACCGGCCGGACGAGGGGTGAGCGCCGGGGCAGTAACGTTCCCGCGATGGCTGACCAGACGACGCAACACATGGTCGTCGGCGCGTCCCCGCAGCGCACTTGGGAGGTGCTCACCGACTTCGAGGGCTACCCGGCGTGGGCGCAAGACCTGAAGTCGGCCGAGGTCGTCGCCCGGGACGACGACGGCCGCGCCCGGGACGTCGCCTTCCGGGCCGCGGCCATGGGCCGCAGCACCAGCTACACGCTGCGCTACGACTACAGCCAGGCCCCCGAGGTCCTGGCGTGGAAGCTGCTGCGGGGCGACATCACTCGCAAGCTCGACGGGTCCTACGAGCTGGCGCCGGTCGACGGCGATCCGTCCCAGACCGCCGTCACCTACCACCTGGAGGTCGACCTGCTCGTGCCGCTGCCCGGATTCGTCAAGCGCCGCGCCGAGAACCGGCTGCTGACCACGGCCCTGCGCCACCTGCGCTCGCACCTAGAGAGCTGATGGAGCGGGCTGGGGCACCGGCGGGCGGGGCGTCACCGACGCGCGTCCTGCTGTTCACGGGCAAGGGCGGGGTGGGCAAGACCACAGCGTCGGCCGCCACCGCGCTGCGCTGCGCCGAGGCCGGGCTGCGCACCCTCGCGCTGTCGACCGACCCGGCCCACTCGCTCGGCGACGCCTTCGACGTCCCGCTGGGGCCGCTGGTGGCCCCGGTGGGCGAGGTCGGCGGGCTCTACGGCCAGCAGCTCGACGCCCAGGAGCGCATGGAGGACGCCTGGACCGAGATCCAGCACTACCTGCTCGAAGTGTTCCGCTGGGCCGGCGTGGAGGGCCTGGAGGCCGAGGAGCTGTCGGTCCTCCCGGGCCTGGACGAGGTCTTCGCCCTGTCCGACATCAAGCAGCACGCCACCAGCGGCGAGTGGGACGTGGTCGTCGTCGACTGCGCGCCGACCGCCGAGACGATCCGGCTGCTGTCGCTGCCCGATGTGCTGAGCCGCTACATGGACCGGATCTTCCCGGTGGGCCGGCGCGTCACCCGGGTCGTATCACCGCTCGTGTCCCGGGTGTCGAGCGTGCCGGTGGCCGGTGACGAGGTGTTCGCCGCCACCCAGCGGTTCTACGACCGCCTCGCCGGGGTGCGTGCGATCCTGACCGACGGGCGCCGCACCAGCGTCCGCCTGGTCGTGAACCCCGAGCGTGTGGTCATCGCCGAGGCGCGCCGTACCCATACGTACCTGTCGCTGTTCGGCTACCACGTCGACGCGGTCGTGGCCAACAGGCTGCTGCCCGACGGCATCCAGGATCCCTGGTTCGCCCGCTGGAAGGCGGCCCACGCCGAGCACCTGGCGGCCATCGAGCACGGCTTCGCGCCGGTGCCGGTGCTGCGGGTCCCGCTGCAGCCCACCGAGCAGGTCGGCCTCGCTGCCCTCCGCGGCTTCGCGGATGCCCTCTACGACGACGAGGACCCGACGGCGCGCTTCGGCACCCGCGAACCGCTCGCGGTCCGGCGCCGGGGCGAGCGCCTGCTGCTGGAGCTCGAGCTGCCGTTCAGCGAGCGGGACGATCTGGAGGTGGGCCGCAACGGCTACGAGCTGCTCGTGCGGGTAGGCCCTTACCGGCGCTCGCTCGTGCTGCCCGACGCCCTCCGGCGGCGGGCGGTCGACGGCGCCGAGCTGCGGAACGGAAAGCTGACCGTGAGCTTCGGGGACCGGGTCCCCGCCGACGAGCCCGTCGGCGCCGCGACCGCCCGGGCTTGACCGACGGGGAGGACAAGACGATGGACGATGATCGAATCGCGGGCTGGGCGCCGACGAACGGCGGGGTCCACACCCCGGACGAGGACGGGCCGGGCGGTGGGGAACCGGGGGCCGAGCTCGGTGGGACCGACGTCCACGAGCGGGCCCGGCAGGGCGTCGAGCACCTGCAGGCGGCGGCGCGGGAGCTGATCGCCGCAGCCCGGGCGGCGTTGGACGTCGCCGAAGAGGTGGTGAACGACCCCGACGCCGTGGGCTCCCTGGCCGGCGTGGTGGCCGGGCTGGGCGAGATGGCTCGGCGGGTCGCGGGTGGGGGCTGGCCGCCCTCCGCAACGCGGGAGCCGGCGCCCGAAGATGAACGGCAGGCGAAGGTCGAACGCATTCGCGTTACCTGACGTTCGTCCCTGCGCAAGGACCAGCCGGGTCGCCTACCATCCCCAACGTCAGGCCGATCCGGCCCGGACACCGGGTGGGCACCGTCCAAGTCGATCAGCTGGATCGCAACCAGGAGGCGCCGTGGCGGTCATCACCGAAGCCGCGATCAGGGAGCTGGCAGCGATAAAGGGGGATCGAGCCCCGATCACGTCCTGTTACCTCGACGTCGACGGCCGCCGGGTGGCCCGCCACCAAGACCTGGAACGAGAAGTGGACATCCTCCTGCACAGCGCCCGCGCGCAGGCCGACGGGGAAGCGTCCGTCCAGTCCGACCTCAACAAGATCTCCCAGCTCGTCCGCAGCGGGCTCGACCGGTCCCGGACGCGGGGCCTCGCCATCTTCTCGTGCACCGCCGACCGCCTCTGGCAGGTGATCGAGCTGCCGGTGCCGGTACGGGCCCGGGTCGTGATCAACCATGTCCCGGCCGTGGGCCAGCTCGAGTCGGTGCTGCGCGAGCACGAGCCCATCGGGGTCCTGCTGGCCGACCGCCAGCGGGCCCGGATGTTCGTGTTCGAGCTGGGTGAGCTGGTCGAGCGGTCCGAACGGTTCGAGGCCCCTCCCCGCGCCATCGGGGCGCGCGGCGAGCGGGACCGGGGCGGCGACCATCCCCACTCCCTGGAGGAGCGCACGCACCAGCACCTCCGCAACGCGGCCCAGGTGGCCTTCGACGTCTGGGATCAGCATCGCTTCGAGCACCTCGCCATCGCCGCGCCCGAGCACCTGGCCGGCCACCTGGAGGCCAACCTCCACCCGTACCTGCGCAAGCGGCTGTGCGGCCGGCTGTCGGTCCCGGTCACGGCCAACCACGCCGAGGTTCTGGCCGCGGCGCAGCAGGTCGAGGCGCAGGTCGAGCGGACGCGGGAGGCCGGGGTCGTGGAGCGCCTGCGGGCCGCCACCGCGGCCGACCGCCGGGGCGTCGCCGGGCTGGCCTCCGTGGTCGAGGCACTGGCCAACCACCGGGTGGACACGCTGGTCGTGTCCAAGGGCTTCGTCGCCCCCGGCTGGCGCTGCCGGGGGTGCGACACGCTCGCGGCCATGGGCCGGCGCTGCAAGCGCTGCGGCGGCGAGATGCTCGAGGTCGACGACCTGGTCGAGGACGTGGTCGAGGAGGCGCTCGCCCAGCAGTGCCAGCTCGAGATCTGCGTCGGCAACGCCGACCTCGACGTGATGGGCCGCATCGGGGCCCTCCTGCGCTATTGAGCGCTCACGATCGCCTGCTGGCGGGCGTCGACATCGGCGGCACCAAGGTCCTGGGGATCGCCATCGACCCGGCGGACCCCCAGAAGGTGGTGGACGAGGCGCGCGTGGCGACACCGGACGGCGGCGACGACGTGATGGACGCCATCGCCGGCGTCGTGCGCGAGCTGGGGGAGCGGGCCGGTGTCGGGCCCGAGGGCCTGGCCGGGGTCGGTGTGGGCATCGCCGGGCTGGTCGACCGGGACGGCCTTCTGCACATGGGGCCGAACCTGCCGGGCCTCCTGGACGTCAACGTGGGCGAGGAGCTGGAGCGCCGCCTGGGCCGCCACGTCCGGGTGGACAACGACGCCACCTGCGCGGCCTGGGGCGAGCACGTGGCCGGCGCCGCCCGCGGGGCCGACGACGCGGTGTGCGTCACGCTCGGGACCGGGATCGGCGCCGGGTTGGTGGCCGAGGGCATCCTGGTGCGCGGCGCCCACGGGTTCGGCGGCGAGGCCGGGCACATGATCGTCGATCCCCGGGGCCCGCTGTGTCCCTGCGGTCGCCGCGGCTGCTGGGAGCGCTTCGCCTCCGGCAGCGGCCTCGGCTGGCTGGGCCGCGAGGCGGCCGAGGCCGGCCGCTTCCCCCGGGGCATCGCGCTGGCCGGCGGGGTGGCCGAGCACGTCCGGGGCGAGGACGTGACCCACGCCGCGGCTGAAGGCGACCCGGGCGCGATCGCCGTCATCGAGACCTTCGCCTGGTGGGTGGCCCTCGGGATCGCCAACCTGGTGACCCTGCTGGACTGCTCGCTGGTGGTGATCGGCGGCGGCCTGGTCGAGGTGGGGGACCTGCTCCTGGAGCCGGTCCGCCGCGCTTACGTCGACGAGGTGATGGCGGCCGCGGAACGTGCAGACGTCCGGATCGTGGCCGCCGAGCTGGGCGAGCGCGCGGGCGCGATCGGCGCGGCGCTGCTCGGCTGGGAGGACGAGGGCCACTCCGACCCGCTGTGATCAGCGGCCTGAGGCGTGAGTGCGTGGGGCCGGGAGGGGCCCGTCAGCCCTCCGCGAGATGGCGCTCGCGGCAGGCCTCGATCTCGGCGATCGCGGCGCCGACTCCCTCCCAACCCCGCACGTTCGAGTGCTTATCCGGTTCGAGCGCCTTGTAGACCTCGAAGAAGTGCGACATCTCGTCGACCAGGTGGCCGGGCAGATCGGCGAGGTCCGACACCTGGTCCCAGCGGGGATCGCCGGCGGGCACGCACAGGATCTTGGCGTCGGGCCCGGCGTCGTCCTCCATCCAGAACACGCCGACGGGGCGGCAGGTCACGTGGCAGCCGGGGAAGGTGGCGTCCTCCAGCAGGACCAGGACGTCCAGCGGGTCGCCGTCCTCCGACAGCGTGTCGGGGATGAAGCCGTAGTCGGCCGGATAGGTCATGGCCGTGAACAGCCGGCGGTCCAGCCGGAAGACGTGGGCCTCGTGATCGAACTCGTACTTGTTGCGGCTGCCGCGGGGGATCTCGATCACGACGTCGATCTCGGTGGTCACGGCCACGATGATCCCCGAAACCGACCCCAGGGGCCACCATCGGCCCCGACTACCGTGGGCCTATGGAGTTTCGCCGCATCACCGGGTTGCCCCCGTACGTCTTCACGATCATCGACGGTCTGAAGGTCGAAGCCCGGCGAGCCGGCATGGACGTCATCGACCTGGGGTTCGGCAACCCCGACATCCCGTCGCCCACCCTGGCGGTCGACAAGCTGTGCGAGGCCGCGCACAACACCCGCAACCACCGCTATTCGGCCAGCAGGGGCATCCCCAAGCTGCGCCAGGCCCTCGCCGACCTCTACCAGCGGCGCTTCGGGGTCTACCTCGACCCCGAGCGAGAGGTGATCACGACCATCGGGGCCAAGGAGGGGTTCTCGCACCTGATGTGGGTGCTGCTGGGCCCGGGCGATGCCGCCCTGGTGCCGTCGCCGTCCTACCCGATCCACATCTTCGCCCCGCTGTTCGCGGGCGCCTCCGCCCGCGAGATCCCCATGTCGACCGACGGGAACTTCATCGAGCGGGTCCGGGAGGCCTACGAGTACTCGTGGCCCAAGCCGCGGGTCATCGTGCTGAGCTTCCCGCACAACCCGACCACCGCGACCGTGGACCTCGACTTCTTCCAGCAGGTCGTCGACTTCGCCCGCGAGCACGAGGTCATCGTGGTCCACGACAACGCCTACGCCGAGCTGGGCTACGACGGCTTCGACCCGCCGTCGATCCTGCAGGCCGAGGGGGCCAAGGAGTGCGCGGTCGAGCTGTACTCCATGACCAAGTCGTTCTCGATGGCGGGCTGGCGGGTGGCGTTCGCGGCCGGCAACGGCGACGTGGTGCAGGCGCTGGCCAAGCTCAAGTCCTACTTGGACTACGGCACGTTCCAGCCCATCCAGATCGCCGCCACGGTGACGATGAACGAGGCGGTCGACTTCCCCCGCGAGGTGCAGGCGGTCTACCAGGGCCGGCGTGACGTGCTCATCGACGGCCTCCATCGCATGGGCTGGGAGGTGCCCCGGCCGCGGGGGACGATGTTCGCCTGGGCGCCGATCCCCGAGCCCTACCGGGAGATGGGCTCGGTCGAGTTCGCATCCATGCTGGTGCGGGAGGCCCAGGTCGCCCTCTCGCCGGGGGTCGGCTTCGGTCCCGGAGGCGAGGGTTATGTGCGCTTCGCCCTCATCGAGAACGAGCAGCGCACCCAGCAGGCGTTGCGCAACCTGAAGCGCACCCTGACCAAGCTGGGCTGACGCCTCAGTTCTTGTGGTGGCCGTTGGGCCGCGGCGCCTCCCGCAGGCCCCGCTGCACCCCGGCGGTGAAGTTGGAGAGGAACGAGAAGACCTCGTTGGCCGATGTGGTCGACTCGGGCTCCAGTGGGTCGCGGTGACCCCCGAGGCCCGACGACGCCGCGCCGGTCGGGCCCGGGGTGCGGTCGCCCCGCCCGCCGCTACTGCTACCGCTGCCGCTGCTGCCCTGCCCACGGTGGAGCAGGAGAGGCTCGGTGGTGGGCATCTGGGCGCCGCGGACCCGCCGGGTCAGGCCGCCGGTGGTGGTCCCGCCCTGGCCGGGATCGGACGGGGGCACGTGCGCCGCAGGTGGGACGGCAGGCTCGGAGCGCGACGGAGGCGCGGGGTGGGCCGGGGGCGGAGGCGTCGTCCAGGTGGGGGGCGCATCCTGCATCGGCTCGTCGCCGCGGTGGTAGGGCGGCCCGGGGTCGGCGGGGCCGCCGGTCCGGTCGCGGGGCGGGTAGCCGTTGGCGGGGTCACGTCCGCCGCCTGGTCCGACCGGCTCGATCGGGCCCCAGAGCCCGGTCCGGGCCCAGGGGCCGGTGCCGTCGCCGTCGCCCCGCTGCAGGTTGGCGGAGTGGCGGGAGAGCGCAGCCAGCAGGTCGGCGGACGGCTCCCCGGCACCCACGGTCGTGCTCTGGCCGTTGCCCCGGGCCCGTTTGACCAGCCCGCTCGGCGTCCGGCTGACCTGGGGCGGAGACGGAACTGCGGTGGGTGCCGGCATCGTCGGTGCCGCCGGCGCCGCGTCCCAGTCGGCCATGGACGCCGGCCACAGCGGCGGCTCCGGCTCGGGAGTCCGGGGCAGCGGCGAGAACCCGCCGCCCGTGACCGGGAGCAGCTCCCGGGTGCCGTACGTAGGCGGGGCGTCCTGGGACGGCAGCTCGTGGTCCGCGGTGAGGATCGTGGGCGGGATGTCGATGGTGGCGGTGATGCCGTTGCCGGGGGAGTTGTCGAGGTGGACGTGGATGTTGTGGCGGGCGGCGAGGTTTCCGGCGACGTAGTGGCCGAGGTATTTGGAGGGGGCGATGGTGAAGGATTCGGCGCCGGCGAG
>JBKPRS010000004.1:0-3042 GCA_046734695.1 Actinomycetota bacterium
GTACCAGGCTCAGCCTCGGCGGTACCAGCCTCGGTACCAGGCTCAGCCTCGGCGGTACCAGCCTCGGTACCAGGCTCAGCCTCGGCGGTACCAGCCTCGGTACCAGGCTCGGCAGCACCAGCCTCGGTACCAGGCTCGGCGGTCCCAGCCTCGGTACCAGGCTCGGCGGTCCCAGCCTCGGTACCAGGCTCAGCGGTCCCAGCCTCGGTACCAGGTTCAGCGGTACCAGCCTCGGCGGGCTCGGTCACAGCGGCGCTGGCCGAGGTCGGAGGTGACTGGCTGGGTTCGGACTCGTCTGACCCGGCGACGTCCGGGGCCGCGGCGTCGGGCTCCGGCGCGGAGGCCTCGGGCTCGGGCTCGGGGGCCGGGCTGGGGGGTGGCTTGGGTTTGGGGAGGTGGGGTGTGAGCTTGATGCGGGCTGAGTCGAGGCGGGCTCGGAGGTCCGAGGACGGGAGGCCGAGGATGCGGGCTGCGGCTTCGGGGGCGAAGCCTTCCCGGTCTACCAGGACTATCGCGACCCGCTCGGACGGTGACAGGGACGCCAGGCCGGCGCGGAGGCTGGGGCGGGCGCCTGGGGCGGCCGAGGTGGAGCTGCCGGTCGAAGCCGAGCCGGCGGAGGGGTCGGCGGCGGAGCCAGCGAGGTGGTCGGCGGAGGTGGACGTGACGTCGGCGGTCGGCGGGAGCGCGGGGATCGAGGCTGCGGCCGGGGTGCCGTCGCGGCGGAGGGCGTCTATGCAGGCGTTGTACGTGACCCGGTAGAGCCAGGCGCCTGCGTCGTCCTTCGTGGTCACGCGGACTACGTCTCGCCAAGCTCGGAGGTAGGCCGAGGAGAGCGCCTGGTCCATGGACGCCGGGTCCAGGAGCAGGGCGTACGCGAGGCCCCGCAGTCTGGCGTCGTAACGGCCTACGAGCGCGCCGAAGGCATGGCGGTCGCCCTGCTGCGAGCGGCGCACCAGGCTGGCATCGCTCTGTCGTCTGGTGTTGGGCACGGTGGTGGTCGGCGGTCGGCGGTCATCGTCTTGTGGCGCCGCCGCCATTGTGGGGGAGCACAGCAGCGCCGTGGGGGATTTCTGGATTTCATCACACGACGACGGCTGCGTCAGGGACTGGAGGCCACCAATGCCGGAACCGCGTCCTTGGCCAGGCCCGAGATCGAGCCCGGCCACACGCCAACCACCAGCGTGACGACCAGGCAGACCGCCAGGCAGATGCCTGCGCCCACGGGGATCGACACCTGGGGGCCCCGGGCCCGGCGGGAACCGGCCGAGTCCGTGGCGTCCGCGTCGCTCTCCTCGGGATCGCTCATGTACATGCTCACCGTGATGCGCAGGTAGAGGAACGCCGAGATGACCGCCGTGATCATGGCGATGACCGCCAGCCACGTCGAGCCGGCCTCGACGGCGGCGGTGATCACGTAGAACTTGGCGAAGAACCCCGAGGTCAGGGGGACGCCGGCCTGGGCGAACAGGAACACCGTGAGGACCAGCGCCAGGCCCGGGCGAGAGCGGGCCAGGCCGCGGTAGTCGTCGAGGTCGTGCCGGCTGTCGCCCTTCCGGCCGACCAGGGTGATCACCCCGAACGTGCCGGCGATGAGGAACGTGTACGTGGCCAGGTAGAACAGGGCCGCCTGCACACCTTGCGACGACGCCGCCTGCACCCCGACCAGCACCCAGCCCGCGTGGTTGATCGAGCTGTAGGCCATCATGCGCTTGACGTTGGTCTGCACGACCGCGAGCACGGCCCCGACCACCAGCGTCAGCACCGCCAGGGCGTAGATCATCGGCTGCCAGTCGACCCGATACGACTCGAACGCCAGCACGAACACCCGGATGAGCCCGGCGAAGCCCGCCACCTTCACGCCCGACGCCATCCACGCCACCATCGGTGAGGGCGAGCCCTGGTACACGTCCGGGGTCCAGAAGTGGAACGGCACGGCGGCCACCTTGAACCCCAGACCCACCAGCATCAGGCCGAGGCCGGCGACGACCAGGCCGTCGTTCCGCAGCGCGTTCTCGCTGAACGTCTGCAGCACCTTGACCATGTTGGTGGTGCCCACGCCGCCGTAGATCATGGCGATGCCGTACAGGAAGAACGCCGACGAGAACGCCCCGAGCACGAAGTACTTCATGCCGGCTTCCTGCGACACGAGCCGCCGCCGGTGCATGGCCGCCAGGACGTACACGGCGATCGACAGGATCTCCAGGCCCAGGAACAGCACGATCAGGTCGTTGGCCTGGGCCATGATCACGCCGCCCGAGGCCGACAGCAGCAGGAGGACGTAGGGCTCGACGCCCTCGAGGCCCTCCCGTCGCAGGTAGCCGTCGGCGAGCAGGGACGCGAGCACGACCGCGGCGGCGATCACCACCGTCAGGAACACCGAGAACCCGTCGACCCCGACGGCGCCGGCCATGGTCGAGAAGGGACCCCGGTCGGAGTCCTGCACCCTGATCCACAGCGGGATGGTGGCGGCCGCGGCACCGATGGCCACGGCGCAGGTGAAGATCGTGTAGCCGATGGTGATCCGGCGGGCGCGGATGAAGCACGAGGCCAGCATCAGCACCACTGCCCCGCCCACCAGGACCAGGAGGGGCAGTACGGCCCACCAGTCGACGGCGGGCGCCTCGATCGGGGTGGGGTCGACCGGTAGGGGCTGGGACAGCGAACCGAGCACGGCGATCACGCTTCCGCCTCCTCACACTCGACGGCGGGCGTGTTCATCGGCGTCGCCTCGACCGGCGGTAGCAGGGACAGCGGAGCAGACGAAGCCGGCTGGGACTCGACGGTCAGCGAACCGAGCGAACTGAGGGAACCGAGCACGGCGATCACCCTCCCGCCTCTTGGGACTCGACGTTGGGTGAGGTGAAGTCGCTGTTCTCGTCGACGTGCTCGATGAGCCGGTCGACCGAGGGTTGCATGCGCTCCAGCATCGGCTTGGGGTAGACGCCGAGGAACACGATCAGCGCCAGCAGGGGAGCCAACACCAGGCCCTCACGCCAGTTCATCTCGGCGAAGCCCTTGTTCTCCTCGTCCGGTTCCCCGTGG
>JBKPRS010000005.1:0-2771 GCA_046734695.1 Actinomycetota bacterium
GCAGGATCTGCTGACCGCCATGGGATCCGGCCGCGTCGAGGTGATCGACCTGACCGCGCCGCTGTCCGACGCCACGCCGATCATCCAGCTCCCGGAGCCGTTCGCCAACACGCCGGGCTTCTCCCTCACCGAGATCAGCCGTTACGACGACCGGGGCCCCGCCTGGTACTGGAACGCCTTCGCCTCCGGTGAGCACGTGGGCACCCACTTCGACGCCCCCGTCCACTGGGTGACCGGCAAGGACGGCCTCGACGTGTCCCAGGTGCCGCCGGCCCAGCTCGTGGCGGGCGCGGTCGTCATCGACAAGACCGCCGAGTGCGCCGCCGACCCCGACTACCTGCTGGAGATCGACGACGTCCGCGCCTGGGAGGCGGACAACGGCCCGCTGCCCGAGGGCGGCTGGCTGCTGTACCGCACCGGCTGGGACGAGCGGGCCGACGACCAGCAGCGGTTCCTGAACGCCGACGACACCGGCCCCCACACCCCTGGCCTGTCGGCCGAGTGCGCCCGCTGGCTGGCGGAGGAGAGCGCCATCCTCGGCATCGGCGTGGAGACGGTCGGCACCGACGCGGGCCGGGCCCACTCGTTCGACCCGCCGTTCCCGTGCCACTCGTTCTTCCTGGGCCACGGCAAGTACGGCCTCACCCAGCTGGCCAACCTGAGCCGCCTCCCGACGACGGGCGCGGTCGTCATCGCCGGCCCGCTCCCCATCGTGAGCGGCTCCGGCAGCCCCACCCGGGTCCTGGCCCTCGTCGAGCGCAGCTGAAGTTCTATCGGCCAGGCAGGAAGGTGTAAATCCGCTGGTCGGAACGGCCGCAATGGCGCAGCACGGCGGATCCGATAAAGGGGCTTGGCGGCGACTCCGGGCCGTGCTAGTCTGGCCTGGTCGCACATACCGACGCCGCCCTGGGAGCACTGAGTCTTCAAGGTGTGGTATAATAGAGATGCAGCCTCGAAAAGCTTAAGGTTTGGTCACGTAGGTATTGACCAAATGTGAGCATCGTCGTATGGTGGATCGGCCCGTTTTGCGGGCCGATTTGCGCGTTTTCGCCTTCGACGAGGAGCTCCCATGCCTGCTCGCCCCGCTGCCCGGCACCGCTACTCCTTCGCCAGCCTCGACGAAGTCCTCGAACCGCCCGACCTGCTCGACATCCAGCGGTCGTCGTTCGACTGGTTCCTCCGCTCCGGCCTCCCCGACACCCTCGCCGGCATCAGCCCCATCGAAGACTTCACGGGCACGCTCCGCCTCGAGCTCGAGTTCGACCCCGACGACGAGGATCTGCGGCCTCCGCCCAAGTTCTCGGTGGACGAATGCCGGGCCAAGGACATGACCTACGCCGCCCCGATCTTCGTGCGGGCCCGGTTCGTCAACGGCGCCACCGGCGAGATCAAGGAGCAGACCGTCTACCTGGGCGACTTCCCGATGATGACCGGCAACGGCACGTTCGTCGTCAACGGCACCGAGCGGGTCGTCGTCTCCCAGCTCGTGCGGAGCCCGGGGGTCCTCTTCCAGGCCGGTGAGCGCTACCGCCTCCGCAACCTGGCCAAGCACCAGCTGGTCAAGGGCACCATCCACCCCTACCGGGGCGAGTGGCTCGAGTTCGACGTCGAGCACAAGCCGGGCAAGGACGTCACCGCCGGCGCCCGCATCTCCCGGAAGCGCCGCCTCAGCCTGTTCGTGCTGCTGCGGGCGGTCGGCTTCGACGAGGAGAGCCACCCCGGCTTCCTCGACGCCTTCGCCGGCCACTTCGCCTTCCTCGCCGGCCAGTGGGAGAACGACCGCGACCTCGCCCCCACCCGCGATGAGGCGCTGGTCGAGATCTTCCGCCGGGCCCGTCCCGGCGAGCACGCCACCGCCGAGGCCGCCCGCAACTACCTGGAGGCGGCGTTCTTCAGCCCCCGCCGCTACGACCTGGGCCGCGTCGGCCGGCACAAGCTCGACCGCAAGCTGGGGCCCGAGGTCGAGCGCATCGTCGAGCGCTTCGGGCTCACGGGCCTGCAGCGGCCCGTTCCGGGCCAGTCGACCCTGACCCCGGTGGAGGTGCTGGCGTCCTGCACCTACCTGCTGTCCCTGGCCGCAGGCGTGCCCGGCTACCGGCTGGACGACCAGGACCACTTCGCCAACCGCCGCATCCGCTCGGTCGGTGAGCTGATCCAGAACCAGGTGCGGGTGGGCCTGTCCCGCATGGAGCGGGTGGTGCGCGAGCGCATGAGCACCCAGGACGTCGAGGCCATCACGCCCCAGTCGCTGATCACCATCCGGCCGGTGGTCGCCGCCATCAAGGAGTTCTTCGGCACCAGCCAGCTCTCCCAGTTCATGAACCAGGTCAACCCCCTGTCGAGCCTGGCCCACCGCCGCGGGCTCTCCGCCCTGGGGCCGGGCGGGCTCACGCGGGAGCGGGCGGGCTTCGAGGTGCGTGACGTCCACTTCTCCCACTACGGCCGCATGTGCCCCATCGAGACGCCCGAGGGCCCGAACATCGGCCTCCAGGGCGCCCTGGCCAGCTACGCGAGGCTCGACGAGTTCGGCTTCATCGAGACGCCCTACCGCAAGGTGGTCGGGGGCAAGGTCACCGACGAGATCGTGTGGCTGACGGCGGACGAGGAGGAGGACTACGTCGTCGCCCAGGCCAACACGCCGCTCGGTCCCGACGGCGAGCTGCTGGGCGAGGACGTGCTGGCCCGCCGCAACCCCCAGGCGGCGTCGCTGTCGGACCTGCGGGTCCAGCTGGAGCGGGACACGTTCTTCGGCGCCACGACGGACATCTGCG
>JBKPRS010000006.1:0-14100 GCA_046734695.1 Actinomycetota bacterium
GTCACCGCCACCCGGGCCGTCCTCGCCGTGCAGGGCCCCGAGGCCAGGGCCCGGCTGGCCAAGGTCAGCCCGGCGGCGGCCGCGGTGGCCCGCTTCGACGTGGCCGAGGTGACGTGGGATCGCGTTCCGCTGGTGGTGGCCGGCACGGGTTACACCGGCGAGGACGGCGTGGAGCTGGCCGTCCCGGCCGAGGCCGCGGGCGAGGTGTGGGACGCGGTGGTGGGCGCGGGCGTGACGCCGGCCGGGCTCGGCGCCCGCGACACGCTGCGCCTGGAGGCGGGCCTGCCGCTGCACGGCCACGAGCTGGGCCCCGGCATCACCCCGCTGCAGGCGGGGCTGGGCTGGGTGGTGGCCTGGGGCAAGCCCGGGTTCCAGGGCCGCGACGCCCTGGCCGCCGAGCGCGAGCGGGGCGTGACCCGCCGGCTGCGGGGCCTGGTGGTCGAGGGGCGGCGCCCGCCACGGGCCGACTGCGCCGTGCTCGACGGGGACGAGCCGGTCGGCATCGTCACGAGCGGCAACTTCGCGCCCAGCCTCGGCCAGGGCATCGCGCTGGCCTTCCTGCCCCCCGACACCGAGGAGGGCGCCCGGCTCGCCGTGGACATCCGGGGCACCGCGGCGCCGGCCACGGTCGTGCCCACGCCCTTCTACCACCCGCCGGATCGCTGACATTCGCCGTAGCCTTTAAGCAACACCCGAGTGACATGGGGGTTACTTATGGCTTTGGCACCCTTGGTGGACGAGGTCCTGGGGGGCGATCTCCCCCTGGCGGTCGAGGCCTACGACGGCAGTCGCGCGGGGCCGGAGGACGCTCCGGCCACGCTGGTGGTGCGCACGCCCGAAGCGCTGTCCCGGGTCATCACCGCCCCGGGCGAGCTGGGCCTGGCCCGGGCCTACGTGGCCGGCGACCTCGACATACGCGGCCCCATCTGGGCGCTCCTGGCGCTGAGAGACCGCCTGCCCAACGTACGCTTGGCGCCCAGGGCGCTCCTGAAAGTGGTGCAGGAGGCGGGCGGCTGGCGCAAGATCCGGCGCCTGGCGCCGCCACCGGAGGAGGCCCACCTCCACGGCCGGCGCCACAGCCAGCAGCGCGACGCCGCCGCCATCAGCCACCACTACGACGTCTCCAACGCCTTCTACCGGATGGTGCTGGGACCGAGCCTCACGTACTCCTGCGCCGTGTTCCACGACCCCAGCGACACGTTGGAGCAGGCCCAGGCCAACAAGTACGAGCTGATCTGCCGCAAGCTCGACCTGCAGCCCGGAATGCGGCTGCTGGACGTGGGCTGCGGCTGGGGCGGCATGGTGATGCACGCGGCCCAGGAGCACGGGGTGCGCGCCGTGGGCGTGACGATCTCGTCGCGCCAGGCCGAGCTGGCCGAGAAGCGGGTCGGCGAGGCCGGCCTGTCCGACCTGGTGGAGATCCGCCTGCAGGACTACCGCGAGATCGACGACGGCCCTTACGACGCCATCAGCTCGATCGGCATGTTCGAACACGTGGGGGAGTCCCACCTGGCCGAGTACTTCGGCCGGCTGCGGAGCCTGGTGAAGCCGGGCGGCCGGGTGGTCAACCACGGCATCAGCCGGCCCCCGGGGAACAAGGCCCGACTGCCCCGGCGCAGCTTCATCAACCGTTACGTGTTCCCCGACGGCGAGCTGCACGAGGTGGGCCGCGTGGTCTCGATGATGCAGGAGGCCGGCTTCGAGGTGCGCCACGTCGAGTCCCTGCGCGAGCACTACGCCCTCACCCTGCGCCGCTGGGTCGCCAACCTGGAGGCGGACTGGGACGCGGCGGTCGAGGAGGCGGGCGAGGCCCGCGCCCGCGTGTGGCGGCTGTACATGGCGGGCTCCGCGGTCAACTTCGAAGCGGGCCGCACCAACATCCACCAGGTCCTGGGTTTGCCCCGCAGCGACGACGGCACGTCGGGCATGCCACTGCGGCCCGTGTTCCAGTAGCCCTCCGCATCCACCGATCGGTGGATGCACCCACCCCCTCCACCGGGCACGATGTCCCCGGTGGAGGGGACCGTCACAGGCCCAGCGGCGGAACGGCCAGGCCGGTCAGGCCAGCTGACGGGCGATGGTGCCGGTGTCGTAGTACACGCGGGCGCCCATCAGCCGCTCGCCGTCGAAGCCGAAGATGATGGCGCTGCGGCAGCGGAAGCGGCGGCCGGTGGCCTCGAAGTCGGGGCCCGAGCCGAGGTGGGTGCCCGACATCCACACCTCGCAGACGACCGCGTCGTCGCCGTGGTGCACCTCGATGACCTCGAAGCGCAGGTCGGGGAAGTAGCGGCGGGTGACCTCCCAGTAGTGGCGCACCTCGTCGATCCCGTCGTACACCCTCTGGTTGCCGATGAGCTCGTAGCGGGGGTAGTCGAAGCACGCCAGCGACGCGGCCATGTCGTTGGCGTTCTGCGCGTCGAGCAGGCGCCGCAGCGTCTGCTCGCGGTGCTGGTGGAGCTTGAGGCCGATGGGGGTCACGTCGGGCACGGGCGCCCTCCGACGGGACCGCTCAGTCGAGCAGGTCCGGCTGGTCGCGGACGATCTTGTCGTAGAGCGGCTGGAAGCTGATCCACCCCGCAAGCTTCCCACCCACCTGGTCGTGCGTCTGCCGTGCGCACTCCTCGTCGATGAGGATGGGGTCGCCGGCAGCCTCGGCCATCAGCTGCACGTGGCACGTGCGCTCCATGGTGATGTACCACCAGGCCGCCTCGTCCACGGTCGTGCCCACGGTCAGCAGGCCGTGGTTGCGCAGGATCGCCGCCTTGTTGTCCGCCAGGGCGTGGGCGATGCGCTTGCCCTCCTCGATGTCGAGCACCACGCCGGTGAAGTCGTCGAAGAGGGCGTGGTCCTCGTAGAAGGCGCAGGAGTCCTGGGTCAGCGGGTCGAGCGTCTTGCCCAGCGTCGAGAACGCCCGGCCGTAGGGGGAGTGGGTATGGGCCGCCGAGTTCACGTCCGGTCGGGCCGCGTGGATCTGGCTGTGGATGGCGAAGGCAGCGGTGTTGACCGGCCAGTCGCCCTCGACGACCTTGCCGTCGTGGTCCACCAGGATGAGGTCGGACGCCCGGATCAGGCCGAACGACATGCCGAACGGGTTGACCCAGAACAGCTCGGGATGCTCGGGGTCGCGCCCGGTCAGGTGCCCGGCGACGCCCTCGTTGAACCCGAAGCGGTCGAACAGCCGGAAGGCCGCGGCCATCCGTTGCTTCATGTGCGTGCGGGCCTCGTCGGGGGAATCGAACTTCGGGTACTTGTGCGGCTGGCGGTCGGACATGGTCACGTCTCCCGGTCGCTTGCGGCTGGATCAGTCTACGACCGGCGCCACGCCCGGGGCCGGGGACAGCTCGTCCCACAGCGCCCGCCGGTCGGCGCCGGGATCGGCCTCGACCGCCACCTCGCGGTCGAGCAGGCACGTCAGGCGCTCGCCGGTGTCGTAGGCCGGCCAGTCGAGGTCGTCATGGGCGGGCACGCCGGTGCGGGCGGCCGTGACCCACGCCTCGGCGGTGCGGGCGGCCAGCATGTGGCTGCCCTCGTCCAGCCCGCCCAGCAGCATGTCCACGCCTCGTCGGTCCAGGTTGTCGAACACGAACGGCACGTCGATGGCGTGGCAGGCGCCCAGCGCGGGGGAGGCATAGTCGAAGCGGTACATCGACACCCGCGGCGCGTGGGGGAGCTGGGCCTGGGCCAGCCGGAGGGCGGGGATGCGAAACACGTGGTCGGTCATGATCGAGCAGAGCACGGCGTCGGGGCCGGTCTGGGCCGCTCCGGACCGGTAGGCGTCGATCACATCGCCGGCGCGGTCGCCGGCCAGCGTGGCCACCCGACGCTCCAGCTGCTGCTCGCTCATGGCGCCGGTGGCGCGGGCGCGGATGTGGAAGAGGTTCCACTCCTCGGCCGTGGACCCGATCACGAGCGGCACCCCGGCCGCGGACCCGCCGGCCACGGCGTCGAGCACCGGTCCCGGCAGCACGGTGCCGTCGACCACGGGCTGGAAGGTCAGCGCCCCGACCTGGGGGCCCTCGCCCTCGGCGAAGGCGAGGCTCCGCCCGGCCTCCACGGTCGCCTGGGCGGCCAGCAGCTTGTCTACCGGGGCGGCCAGGAGGCCGTCCACCGAGGTGGGGGAGAGGTCGAGGGCGCGCAGGACCGCCCCCGTCACCCACTCGGCCGCCTCCGGCGTGTGGGTGTGAGCCGTGGCCCCGCTCTGGGCGATGGCGCCGTGGAACAGCCCGGCGGCCGCGCGTGTGCCGAGCAGCGTGCCCACGCTCATGCCCCCGGCCGACTCGCCGAAGATCGTCACGTTGCCGGGATCGCCGCCGAACGCGTCGATGTTGTCCCGTACCCATTCGAGCGCCATCACCTGGTCGCGGATCCCGTTGGTCCCGGAGCCGGCGAAGGCGGGGTCGAGGTGCCCGAGCTGCAGGAAGCCGAGCGCCCCGAGCCGGTAGTTGATGGTGACGACCACGATGTCGCCCCGCCGGGCCAGGTTGGTGCCGTCGTACCAGGGGATGCTGCCCGCCCCGGAGGTGAAGCCACCGCCATGGATCCAGACCATCACCGGCCGGGCGCCGTCGTCGGCGGCGGGCGTGAACACGTTGAGGACCAGGCAGTCCTCGCCCGAGGGCCGGTCCTGGGCGCCCACCAGCTGCTCGGTGAGCCCGGCGTTCTGGGGAGCGGTGAGCCCGAACTCGGTGGCGTCGCGGACCGCGGTCCACGGCTCGACCCGCTGCGGGGCCCGGAAGCGCTCGGCCCGGGCGAACGGGATGCCCCGGAACTGCAGCACGTCCCGCTTCTCCAGTCCCTGCACCGGCCCTGACGGTGTGTCGACGATCACAACCGTGACGCTATCTCAGAACTTGACCCTCGGGTCAGGTGAGCCGGTCGTACCCTGACCGGATGGCGCTGGCCCTCTTCGCCGAGCTTCACGTCCGGGACTTCCAGGCCGCGAAGCCCTGGTACGTGCGGCTCCTCGGCGAGCCCTCGTTCGCGGCCCACGAGCGCGAGGAGGTGTGGGAGCTCGCCGAGAACCGGTCGATCGCGGTCGAGGAGCAGCCTGAGAACGCCGGCCACGGAGCTGTCACCGTCTTCCTGGACGATCTCGACACCGTGGTGGACGCCATCGTCGCCCGCGGGATCGAGCCCACGACGCGGGAGACCTACGACAACGGCGTCCGCAAGGTGACCTTCCACGATCCCGACGGGAACGAGATCGGCTTCGGGGGCGCGCCGCTCTGATCCGGCCGGAAGACGATTGACGCCCGGGCGGGGGTGATGCGAGCGTGGCGGTCACACCGCGCAGGGTAGGGGTGGCCGCGGCGCGACGAGGGGGAGCGAGAGCATGGTCCTGACGCAGGTGCGCCGCGCGGCGCTGGTCGCGGCACTGGCCGCTGCCCTGATGCCCGCGGGCACCGGCGGAGCGGCGACAGCCGGGCTCCAGGCCCCGCCCGAGCGCCGCACGCCTGACCTGACGGTGCTGTCGGGCCATGACGGCCAGGTGTCCGGGGGCGACGCCCTGGTCGAGGTGCTGGTGCCCCGGGGCGGCGTGCGCAATCTGGTCCTGACCCGCGACGGCGTGGACGTGACCTCGGTGCTCACGGAGGTCGAGCCGCGCCGGTTGGTCGGCGTGGTGCCCGGCCTGGTCGAGGGCGACAACCTGCTGGTGGCCGGCACGCACGGGTCCACGGCGCCGATCGTCCCGGTCAGCGACAGCGCGGTCGTCACCAACCACCCGAGCTCGGGCCCGGTGTTCTCCGGCCCGCACCAGCAGCCCTTCGTCTGCGAGACCGTCGCGGCCGGGCTGGGTGAGGCCCTGGACGCCGACTGCTCGGCGCCCACCCAGGTCGTGTACCGCTACCGGACCACGAGCGGTCAGTTCGCGGCGCTCGCGGACCCGGCGGCCCGGCCGGCCGATCTCGCCACCGTCACCGTGGGGGGCGTGGCGATGCCGTACATCGTCCGGCTGGAGCGCGGCGTGATCAACCGGGGCCTCTACGAGATCGCGGCGCTGTACGACGGCGCCGATCCGGCTCCGGGGCGGGCCGAGCAGGGCTGGAACACCAAGCTGGTGATGACCTTCGGCGGCGGGTGCAACGTCGGCTACCACATGGGCGACGAGACCGCCGGGGTGCTCAACAGCACGGCGCTGAGCCGGGGCTACGCGGTGGCGTCCAACAGCCTGCTGGTCAACGAGACCAACTGCAGCCCGGTGGTCGCAGCCGAGACCGCGCTGATGACCAAGGAGCGGGTCGGCGAGGTCTACGGGCCCATCACCCACACGATCGGGCTGGGCGGCTCGGGCGGGGCGATCATGCAGCACACGATCACCCACGCCTACCCGGGGATCCTCGACGGCCTGCTGCCGTCGGCCAGCTTCCCGGACGCGTTCACGAACTCGGCGCCGCCCGACTGCGCGCTGCTGCTGAACTACCTGGCCACGCCGGCGGGCTCCCTGCTCAGCGAGGCGCAGCGTCAGGCCATCGGCGGCCACCGCACGTTCGCGAGCTGCCAGTCGTGGGCGGCGTCGTTCGCCGACCGCATCGACGCCCAGGCGCCGTGCCCGGACGTCCTGCCCGCGGAGGTCATCTGGGACCCGGTGACGAACCCGACCGGCGTGCGCTGCAACCTGACCGAGCACGTCCGCACGCAGTTGGGCGTGGAGGACGACGGGTTCGCCCCGGCGCTGTACGCCAACGACGGCGTCCAGTACGGGCTGGCGGCGCTCCAGAACGGGACGCTCGGCGTCGACGCCTTCCTCGACCTCAACGCCGGCATCGGCGGCTACGACCGCAACGGCAAGCCCCAGGCCGAGCGCTCCCTGGCCAACGCCCGGGCCATCGGTCGGGTCGTGGAGACGGGCATCGCGGCCGCCGGCACCGGGGGACTGGCGTTCACGCCCACGATCGACCTGCGCACCTACACCGACAACTTCGCCGACATCCACACGTCGTACTGGTCGGTCGCCATGCACGAACGGCTGGTGCGTGACGGCGCCGATCCCCGGATCCACGCCCGCTGGATCATGGCGCCCGGCGTCGACCGCACAGCCGACGCCCTCGACGCCATGGAGGCGTGGCTGACGGCCATCGAGGCCGACCACCGCCGGGGAACGCCGGCCGAAGTGGCGGTGCGCAACCGGCCGGCGGCCGCGTCCGACAGCTGCTGGACCTCCGCCACCGCGCCCAGGATCGAGGACATCGACGCCTGCTACGCCGGGCCGTTCCCGATCGCGGCCGACCCCCGCATCGTGGCCGGCGGGCCCGTGACCAGCGACGTGGTGTGCCAGACGGCACCGCCCGAGCCGGAGGACTACGCGGTGACGTTCACGCCCGACCAGTGGGCCCGCCTGCAGGCGATCTTCCCCCGGGGCGTGTGCGACTGGTCCCTGCCCGGCGTCGGGGGCGGCGCCGAGTTCGCCGGCCCCTGGCAGAGCTACGGTTCGACACAGTGACCACCGACCTGGCGTCCTGGAAGGGGTTCGAGGGGCCGCCGACGACCGTCATGCCGTCGCCCCGCTGGGTGCGGGTGAAGCTCGGCGACACGGTCGCGGCCGACAGCCGGCGGGCCCTGCTGCTGGCCTGGTACGGGCCCGGCCGCCTGCCGACGTACTGCTTCCCGCCGCCGGACGTCCGCACGGATGTGCTGCAGCTCCGGGACGACGCCGAGGGCGAGGGCTTCCTCGTCCCTCACGACGTCGTCTCCGACGAGGTGAGTGTCCCGGGCGGCGCCACGCTGTTCCGGGGCGTACCGGACGATCTGGCGCCCCTGGAGGGCCACTGGACGTTCGCCTGGGACTCCGGTCTGACGTGGCTGGAGGAGGCCACGGAGGTCCACGTCCACGCCCGGGACCCGTCCAAGCGGGTCGACGTGGTCCCCAGCGAGCGGCACGTGGAGGTGTCGATCGACGGCCAGGTGGTCGCCTCGTCCCACCGCCCGCACGCGCTGTTCGAGACGGGGCTCCCGACCCGCTGGTATCTCCCACGCGGGGACGTCCGCGAGGACCTCCTGGTCCCCACCACCACGTCGACCCGCTGCCCCTACAAGGGCACAGCGCGCTACTGGTCGGTCCTGGTGGGCGACCAGGAGCACCGCGACGTGGTCTGGTCCTACCCGGACCCGATCCCGGAGTGCCCGGGCGTCACGGGCCTCCTGTGCTTCTTCAACGAGAAGGTCGACATCACGCTCGACGGCGAGCCGCAGTCACGGCCCGTGTCCCCCTGGTCCTGAGGGGTTCGCGCTCAACGGAGCTTGAGGTCGGCGACCTCGTCGGTGAGCGACAGGGCGTACCAGGGGTCGCCGTTGGCGCCGATCGTGATCCCGACCGGGTCGGGTCGCTTGGGGCTGGCGAAGTCGATCGCCTTGCTGGCCTCGGTGACGACCCCGTCGGGGGTGATGCGGGCGATGTTGCCCCGCAGGTTCTGGGTGAACCAGACGTTGCCGTCGGGGGCCGCGGCGATCTCCAGCGGCGTCCCGCCCGCGGGGGTCGGGAACTCGCTGAGGGCATGGGGCCCCGATCCGTTCGGGGTGAGCCGGGCGATGAGGTCGGAGGAGGGCTCGGTCACCCACACCGTGCCGTCGGGGGCCACCGTGATTCCCGACCCTTCCGCGCTCAGCGGGGTCACGGAGACGACGCCGACCGCCGGATCGATCTGGCCGATCTCGGGGTTCCCCGTGAACCAGACGGTCCCGTCGGGGGCCACGGCCACATCGCTGACGCCGTTGGCCGGGAAGTACGTGAACGCGGCCGTGGCGATGGTGAAGCGACCGACCCGGTTGTTGAAGAAGTCGGCGAACCAGATGCTGGTCGAGTCGGCGGCGACCCCGCCGAGCGGGTCGCAGAACACCTCGCCGCAGGGCGACAGCGCACCCAGGACCTCTCCCGCGGTCGTGATCCGGCGCAGCTGCCCGTCGTTGTCGCTGACGTAGAGGACCCCGTCGGGCCCCTGGACCAGGTCATTGGTGACGCACGCGTCGCAGACGGCGAACTCGCTGATGGCCCCCCGGGGCGTCACCCGGGCGACCGATCCCGGCGTGTTGAACGTGACCGGGTCGAACGCTCCCTGCACCGTGAACCAGACGTTCCCGTCGGAAGCGGTCGTGGCCAGGTGGGGATCGGTGCTGGTCGGCAGCCGGTACTCCTTGACCATCCCCAGACCGGGAGCCGCAGCCGCCGCGGGCATGGCCAGGACCAGCACCAGCCCCGCGGCGATGAGCACGCTCCAGCGGCGCGCACACATGGATCGAGACATGTGGCCTCCTCGGGTCGCCATCCGCCACCCATGAGACCCAAGCCCGCACCAAGGTTTCACTAACTCCAGGCAAAGCCCCGCACGCTGCGCCCGGGCTTGGCGTGCCATGCTGCGTCGACGAGCTGGGGAGCATCACGATCGACGGCGAGGCCCGGCCTCGGGCTGTGGCTCGTGGCCCTCGCCGTCGCGGGCTCGGCGGTGGCGTGCGCACAGCCGGCAGATGAGGACGACGCCGCGGAACGGGACGCCGGGTTCGAGCGCGTCGGGATCGACGAGTTCCGGTCCGACGGGGCATCGGCGTCGCTGCTGGACGGTGTGACGCACGGCGGGGGAGCGGTCGTGGTCGGATCCGTGGCGGGGGAGGCGGGCCCCGAGTCCGTGGCGCCGATCGTGCTCGAATCCGCCGACGGGATCGACTGGCAGCGCACCGAGCTCGGGCCGCTCTCCGGGCCGGCGTCGCTGGCCGCCGTAGCAGTCGGGGCCGGCGGGACGGTCCTGGCCGCCGGCACCGTCGCGGGCCCGGACGGGGACGCCGCGCCGGCCCTGTGGCGCCGCGACGGCGGCGGGCGGTGGAGCGAGCCCATGACGCCCGACGACCTGCCGCGGGACCTCACCGTCCTGCCCCGGGGGCTGGCCGGCGGCCCGGCCGGATTCATGCTGGCCGGCAGCCGTGGCGGCCACTTCGAGGTCTGGACGTCGCCGACCGGCGACGGCTGGGACCGCGCCTCGGGCCATCCGCTGGAGTCCCCACCGGTCCTGGTCGTGGGCGAGGAGTTCGTGGCATTCGTCGGTTCGCCCAACCCCGAGGTCGGCCGGGTGGAGGTGCTGATGGCCGCCGCCGGGGGAGAGCTCGAGCGGGTGGACCGGATCGATGGCTCCGGCGTGATCCGGATGGACGACGCCGCCTTTGTCGACGGGCAGTATCTGGCCGTCGGCGGCGATCGCGCGCCCGCCGGCGAGTACACGCCGGCGACGTGGGCCTCCGAGGGGCCGTCGTCGTGGGCCGAGGGACCGCGTCTCGAAGACGCGTCGAGCGAGGGGAGCACGGCCGGGAGCTGGGCCAGCTCGATCGCCATCGACCTCGACGGGCAGGTGCTGGTGACCTCCTTGGACGGCACCGTCTGGGGCTCGGGCGACGTGGCGGACGACGCGTACGTTTCGTACGGCCGCGACGCACTGGCGCCCGGCGGCTCGATCGCGGTGCTGCCCGCCGGCGAGCCGACGGTGTTCACGTCCGACCAGATCCTCGGCTCAGGCGACGACGGTTGGGAGGATCGCGCGTCCTTCGTGATCCCCAGCCCCACCCGGACGGTCCGGGTGACGGGTGTGGCCCACGGAGCCGGCGGGTTCGTGGCGGTGGGGTCACAACAGCGGTCCGATCCGGACGCTCGGGGCGGAACTCGTGTCCAGGGACTGGTGTGGCGCTCACCCGACGGGCGGGACTGGGAGAACGTGCTGGACCAGACGCCCCTGGCCGGGACGTCCCTGCTCGACGTCGCGGCCTACGAGGGTGGCTTCGTGGCCGTCGGGCTCTCCAGGGACGACGCCGAGCCGGCGGCGGGGCGCATCTTCGTGTCGGCCGACGGCTCGGAATGGGAGAAGGTCGACGGCGAGGACCTGCGCCCGTCCGCGGGCGGAATCCACCAGCTCGAATCGGTCGTGGCGTACGGCGACGGGTTCATCGCCACCGGGTTCGGGGCCGATGACAACCGGATCGCCCCGCTGATCCTCGTGTCGTCCGACGGGACGAGCGTGGTCCGAGCGGAGGTGCCGGCGCCGTCGACCGGTGACCAGATCAGCCTCGGCGCCTGTGCCTCCGGGGACACCGCGATGGTCGTCGGCGGCGCGGAGGCGGCCTCGTCGACGCCCGTGGCGTGGCGCTCCGGCGACGGCGACCGCTGGGAGCAGGTGCCAGCGGACAGCCCGGACCCCAGCGGCCTCATCGTCTGTTCGATGTCGCAGGATGGCCGCATCGTCGCCGGAGGGCACGTCGGCGTCGCCGGCGGCACCGGGGTCGTCGCCGGCGTCGCCACGAACCCGTCCCTGGAGATGCGGCCCCTCCCGGGCGCGATCTTCGGCGACATCGTCAGGGGCGCCACCTGGGTCGGCGACATCCCGGTGGTCGTCGCCGAGCCGGCGCAGACCAACTTCGGGCCCGGCGCCCTGGTCTGGCTCGCGACCAGCAGCAGCGCCCTCGACTGGACCCGCCTGACCAGCGACACCCTCGCCGCCCCCGCCGTGAGTGGAGCCACCGGCGTCGCCTACGGAGAGGGCGTGCTCGTGGTGACAGGCGCAACGCTGACAGGAGGCGCCGCCTGGACCGCCCCCGCCGACGAGGTCCTGGGTCGCTGAGACCCGCCGGGGGTCTGACCGCCGACGACGCGCAGCAGTGCCCGATACTCTCGCCCTGGGCGACGGGGAGGACGGCTGGATGAGCGCATTGCCGACGCTGGAGGCGGCCAGGGTCCTCGTCACCGGGGCATCCTCGGGGATCGGGGCGGCGGTGGCGCCGATGCTGGCCGGACGGGGCGCCACCGTGGGCCTCGCCGCCCGGCGGACCGACCGGCTCGCCGATGTGCTCGACGCCTGCCGGGCGGCCTCCGCCGCTGCCGGCCGCGGCGACGGTCCCGGCCACCGGATGTGGACCGTCGACCTGTCCGCCCCGGAGGCAGCGGCCCGACTGGCGGACGACGCCTGGAACGCCTTCGGCCACCTCGACGCCGTCGTCAACAACGCAGGCCGGCCCATGCGGCGACCCGTGCAGCGCCTGTCGCCGGACATCGTCGAGGACGTCATGCGCACGAACTTCTTCTCGCCCGTGGCACTGACCCTGGCGGTCCTGCCGCGCATGCTCGAGCGCGATCGGGGCGTGATCGTCAACGTGGGCAGCCTGGCCGGCCGGGTCGGCTCGCCGCGCGAGGCCGCGTACGCGGCGTCCAAGTACGCGCTGCACGGCTGGTCCGAGGTGATGGCCGTCGACCTGTGGTCCACCGGCGTCGAAGTCCGCCTGATCGTCCCGGGGGCGATCGCCACCGAGATCTGGGACCAGCCCGGCAACGACCCCTCGCCCTACGGCGGCCCCTTCGAGCCGGCCGAGACGGTGGCCGCCGCCATCTGCGAGTCGCTGGTCAACGACGGCTTCGAGCGCTACGTCCCCGACCTCAAGCCGGTCGCCGAGTTCAAGACCTCCGACATCGACGCCTTCATGCAGGGCGCGGTCGACTACTTCGCCGGCCAGGAGCAGCGAGAAGGCGGTTGAGGCGGGCGAGTGGCGGCCGCGGGGAATGGTGGCGTCCGAGTCCCGGTTGGAGCAGGTATGAGTTCTGGCCACACCGTCACGGTCACGCCCAGCGACGCCCACGTGGAGGTCCGCCTCGGCGGGGAGCTGGTGGCGGAGACCGACAGCGCGCTCCGCCTCGACGAGACCGGGTTGCCCGCCCGCTACTACATCCCCAAGCGCGACGTCCGCATGGACCTGTTCCAGGCGACCTCGTTCCACACCACCTGCCCGTTCAAGGGCGAGGCGTCCTACTGGAGCGCCGAGCTGGGCGGCGAGCGGCACGACGGCGTCGTGTGGGCCTACGAGGATCCGATCCCCGCGGCGGCCGCCATCGCCGGGCACCTGTCGTTCTACCCGGACCGCACCGAGATCACGGTGGACGGCAAGGCCCTCGGCTCGTAGCGCTCAGCCGATCAACCGTCGGCGCTGCAGCAGACCTCGAGCTCCATCCCGTCCGGGTCCCGGAAGAACAGCGACCACTCGTCGCCCAGCCTCTGGATCTCGCCCACCTCCTGGGCGCCGGCGGCGGCCAGGCGCTCTTTGACCACCTCGAGCGTGGTGTACGAGTCGACGGCGAGCGCGTAGTGGTCGATGGCGCCGCGCCCGCCCTGCCGGCGCCGCTCGCCGATGATCTCGTCCGCAGGAACCTCGAAGACGTTGAGCGCGGCTCCGCCCCCGAGGTCGAGGATCTTCATCCAGGGGTGGTCCTCGCTCTTGGGAACTTCGAAGCTGACCACCGCGTCGAAGGCCCGCTCGTAGAAGCCCACGGTCAGATCCATGTCGGTCGTGAGCGTCGCCACGTGGTTGAAGCCGTTGCTGAGAGGCACGGCGACCAATGCTACGTCCGCCGGTCTCGGCTGCGGCGCGCCTGATGCCGCCCGCCGGCGCCGATGGGTGAGACTGCGGGGCCATGGACGTGTCCCAGGGATTCGCCCGGCGTGCGTCGCTGGCGGCGCTCGCAGTCGTCGTCCTGATGCCGATCGGCGCCTGCTCCTCGGACGACGACGACTCCACCGCACCCGCATCCGGGACGAGCGCCCCGTCCAGCACTCTGGCCGGCATCTCCGCTGATCCAGAGTTCGAGGCGCTGGAAGGCACATACGACGCCCGGCTCGGGGTGTACGCGGTGGACACGGGGACCGACCAGGAGCTCGAGTACCGCGCGGACGAGCGTTTCGGCCACGCATCCACGTTCAAGGCCCTGCTCTGCGGCGTCGTCCTGCAGCGGTACTCCGTCGCTGACCTGGACCAGGTCATCCCTTACACCAGCGACGACCTGGCCGACTACTCGCCGATCACCGAGGCGCACGTCGACACCGGGATGAACATCCGGGACCTGTGCCAGGCGGCCGTCAGCTTCAGCGACAACACCGCCACGGACCTCCTTCTCCACCAGATAGGTGGGCCCAGCGTCCTGCAGGAAGCGCTCAGGGAGAACGGCGACGACGTCATCCGCACCGACCGGTACGAACCCGAGATGAGCGACAGCGTCCCGGGCGACACCCGGGACACGAGCACCCCGCGCTCCATCGGCACCACCTTGCGGTCGTTCGTGCTCGGCGACGCGCTCCCGGAGGACGA
>JBKPRS010000007.1:0-2053 GCA_046734695.1 Actinomycetota bacterium
CCACCACCCTGCGCTACCCCACCTGCTGCTCGACCACCACCCCGCGCTACCCCACCTGCTGCTCGACCACCACCCCGCGCCGCAGGCCCAGTTGCTGCTCGGCCGCGGCCCCGCGCCGCTGCTGCGCCCGATCCGTCGGCGTCGCCCGGCGCGGCTCGCTTGCGGGCTGCTTCGCGCTCGTCCTGCGCGGCTGCCTGGCCTTCTGCTTCGCCGTCACCAGGCGCAGGCGCTGCCCGGTCTGCTCGGGTCGCTCCTTCGGGCGGGATCTCGTCACTCCCGGGGGCTGGGGCCGGGGGCGGGGTGGGGTTCGGTAGGCGGGAGCCCGGGGTCCGAGGGGCTTTCGCCGTCCGTGAGCCGCCGGGGGCTGGGGGGCGCCGCTGGTCGGGGGGCACGATGGAGCCGTCCGGGGCGCGGACCACCACCGCCGGGGTGTCCCAGGCGCCGTGCACCCGGGGCTCGCTGGGCCCGCCCGCGCCGGAGCCGAGGCCGTCTTGGTCGCCGTCCCGCCGCCGGCGCCGGTTCATGGCGTGCCGCCGCCCGCTCGGGCCAGGGCTGCCAGGCCCCGGTACTCCGCTGCCTCGCCCAGGTCGTCCTCGATGCGCAGCAGCTGGTTGTACTTGGCCACCCGGTCACTGCGGGCGGTGGCGCCCGCCTTGATCTGGCCGCAGTTCGTGGCCACGGCCAGGTCGGCGATGGTTGTGTCCTCGGTCTCGCCCGAGCGGTGCGACATCACGCTCGTGTACCCGGACCGGGCGGCCAGGGCCACGGCGTCGAGCGTCTCTGTGAGCGTGCCGATCTGGTTCACCTTGACCAGGATGCTGTTGGCCACACCCGCGTCGATCCCCCGGGCCAGGCGCTCGACGTTGGTGACGAACAGGTCGTCGCCGACCAGCTGCAGCCGGTCCCCCAGGCTGGCGGTGAGGGCGGCCCAGCCGTCCCAGTCCTCCTCGGCGCAGCCGTCCTCGATGGACACGATGGGGTACTTCCCGCACAGCTCGGTCAGCAGTCCCACCATCTCCTCGGGCGACAGCTCGCGGCCCTCGCCGGCCAGCTTGTAGCGACCCTCCGAGTAGAACTCGGTCGACGCCACGTCCATCCCGAGGGCGATGTCGTCGCCGGCCGTGAAGCCCGCGCCCTCGATCGCCTCCACCAGGAGGGCCAGCGCCTCGTCGGACGAGCCGAGGTCGGGCGCGAAGCCGCCCTCGTCGCCCACCCCGGTCGACAGGCCGCGCTCGTGGAGCACGGACTTGAGCACGTGGTAGGTCTCGGCCCCCCAGCGCAGCGCCTCGCGGTAGCTGGCCGCCCCCACGGGCAGGATCATGAACTCCTGGAAGTCCACGTTGTTGTCGGCGTGGACCCCGCCGTTGAGGATGTTGAGCATCGGCACCGGGAGGACGTGGGCGTTCGTGCCGCCCACGTAGCGGTACAGGGGCAGGCCGACGTCCTCGGCGGCGGCCCGCGCCACCGCCAGCGAGGCGCCGAGGATCGCGTTGGCGCCCAGGCGGCCCTTGTTGTCGGTGCCGTCGAGGTCGCGCATCTGGGTGTCGATCTCGCGCTGCTCGGTGGCGTCGTAGCCGATCAGCGCGTCGCGGATGTCGCCGTTCACGTGGTCGACCGCGGTGGCGACACCCTTGCCGCCGAAGCGGGCGCTGCCGTCGCGCAGCTCCACGGCCTCGAACTGCCCGGTCGAAGCTCCGGATGGCACGATCGCGCGGCCCTCGGCCCCCGAGGCGAGGTAGACCTCTACCTCGACCGTGGGGTTGCCTCGAGAGTCGAGGACCTCACGGCCGACGACGTGTTCGATGCTCGACATCGTGCCTGTTGCTCCTGTTGCGAGTGTGGTTCACGTTACTTGCGGATCAGGCTCTCACGTGGATCATCCGCGCATTTCCTGCGCGCGGAACCGGTCCCGCACATGCTCGGCGGCGATGCGGAGCTCGGTCTCGGCGTCATCTCCCGCCGCCCCGGCCGCGTCGACTGCGTCGAGGAGCCGCCAGGCCGTCTCGCCCAGGCGGTCGTCCCCGCTGACCAGCTCACGCCAGTCCACGCCCTG
>JBKPRS010000008.1:0-8860 GCA_046734695.1 Actinomycetota bacterium
TTGCTCGGGTTGTGTGGGCGGTTCGATCGTGACGGGTGCGCCCAGGGCGGTGAGGTCGAAGGCGAGGTGCAGGGGCGGGCCCCCGGGGACGGTGGTGATGTCGACGTGGGCGGGTTGGCCGGTGCGGTCCAGGGTGAGCACGACCTCGGCGTCGACGGCTCGGCGCCCCCGTTCGGTGGGCCCTAGCGCGGCGGCCGGGAGGGTCCCCCGGTACTGGCGCCGTCCCTGGGGGTCGACCCCGGCGGCCTGGGGCTCCTCGACCGCGGCCAGCCATGCGGCCAGGCCGGCGGCACCCTTGGTGGCGGGCTCGGGCTTGGACAGCTCGGGGATCCCCTCGTAGCCCGCCTCGGCCAGCGCGTCCCGGGTCCGGGCGGACCGGCCCCAGACGTCCGTCCCGACGACGACGGTCTCGGTCGCCCGCCCGTTGTCCGCCACCGCCACCTCGTGGACCAGTCCGCCGGCCAGGGACGCCTCGCCGGCGACCGTGATGTCCACGGCCAGCCACAGGCTGGGACGCACCGCGCTGACGTCGCTGGCGCTCACGCTCCCGCGGTACGCGAACGTGCCCGCCGCCTCCAGCCGGCTCGCCGCGCCGGCGAACGCGTCCTCCGGTGACGCCGGCATCGTGGTGGTCGTGGTGGTGGGCGCCTCGGTCGTGATCGAGTCGATGCGGGGCGCGGGCGCGCCGGTCTCGCCGGACCCGGCCCCGGCGACCACCATGGCCCCCGCTCCCAGCACGACGACGATCCCAACGGCGACGAGCACCCCGACGAGCGCTCGCCCGGGCCGCGAACCCGGCGCGAGGTGCCTCGGCGGCCCCGTCGCAACGGTCGGCGTCGGGGGTTGGTACGGCGCGGCCTCCGCGATCGCAGGCGCCACCGCCTCCGGCTCGGCCTGTTCGGCCGCCACCGCCTCCGGCTCGGCTCGGGGGTCGGGCGGGGCCTCCGCGGCGGGCTGACCCGACCGCGAGAGCGGGGGCGCGTCGACCGGTGTGCGGGGCGGCGTCGTCGGGGCAAGGTGGCGGGGTCGCATGGTGCTCGTGGTGGTGGTGCCGGGGGTGCCGGGTGCGGCGGGCTGGGCTCGGCGGCGGGTGGCGGCCCGTCTGGCCGCCAGCACGGCCGTGGCTGCGGCCGCCGTGGCCGCCAGGACGGCCAGCAGTGGTCCCGGATTGTGTCGCCCGCGCCCCATCGCTGCGCAAGATAGGCGACCGCCAGGGGGTCTACGCGCCGGGCGTCACCGGGAGGCAGGTGGGGCCGTCACCCTCGGCTTCCGCCAGCCGGTGGAGGATGGCGGACGTCGTCGTGATGGTCAGCGGGCCATCAGTGCCGTCCATCGCCGAGGCGGTGCCGTCGACCAGGAGGCCGTAGGCATCATCCGCCCCGCCCGGCCACAGCAGGGTGACGTCGGGGCGGGCGGCGATGTTCGACCGGGACGTGCGCCCGGCCTGGGCCGTGAGCGTGGCGCCGTCCCAGGCGACCGCCACCGATACGACGTGGGGCGTGCCCGTGTCGCCCACCGTGACCAGGAAGGCGCCCCGGCCGTACTCCCGGATGCGGTCGGGCAGGCCGGCGAGCTCGAGCTTCTGGGTCATGGCCGGCCCGCCACCAGCCGGACCGTGAACCCGTCGTCGCGGCGGGCCAGGACCACGTCGTCACACAGCTGGAACGTGATCCACATGCCGAGGCCGCCCGTGCCTTCCGGCGACATGCGCCCGGGGAGCAGCCCGACGTAGGGGTCTTCGGGGCCGGTGCCGCGGTCGGTCACCGTCACCACCATGCGGTCGGGGACCGCCCAGGCCCGCACCTCGACCGGCGGCCGGCCGTGGGCGTTGGCGTTGGCCACCGACTCGCTCACTCCGACCACCAGGTTCTCGATGGCGACCGGCTCCAGGCACGAGCGCTGGGCCAGGTCGGCCACCGCGTGGCGGGCCTCGGCCGCGCTCGGGCCGATCAGCGCCACCGCCGGGGGCCGGGCCTCGAACGGGTCGGGCGGCGCGGCCGGACGCCGGGCCAGGAAGCGGTCGGGCGGCTCGTAGCGGTCGTTGACCACGTGGGTTCCGTCCGTCATGGCCAGGAACGGATGGGTGGCGGCCGCGTCGGCCAGCACGTAGCCGGGCGCGATGCGGGTGTCGTACGGGCACAGCCCCCACAGCGGGACGTCGGCCAGCGCGTGGTTGACCGTGGCCTCGTAGCGGCACCACCAGTCCCAGGGGACGCCCACGCCCGGATGGGGCATGTCGCCCACCACCCGCACCCGCTCGGCACCGGCGTCCACGCCCTCGACCACCCAGCGGCGCAGCTGCTGGAGGGTGGCCGCCGGCCGGGAGTACCCCGTGGAGCTCAGGTAGGTCAGGCCCTTGGCGTCGCCGAGCGCGCTGCGGACCAGGTCACGGTGGTGCCCGTCGAGGGCCACGATGGTGGGCTCGCCGGTCTCCAGCCCGCCCTCGAGGAACGGCACGGTGATCGCCAGCAACTCCTCGTCGGACCCGTAGAAGCCCGTCTCGTGGACACACCCACGCGGAAGCGTCGTCGCCGCGACCGTCACGGAGTGGAGGCTATCTCCCTGACACGCTCCGTTCGCTTCATCGGACTCTCGATGCAAGAACTGTTCGGCTTTCGCCACATGGCCCACAGCGGCGGGCAGTCCCCAGTCCGAGGTCGTCGGGGCAGGACGCCTCCAGGCCGGCGGTCAGGCCGGCGTCGGCGTCGGGCCCGGGCGTGACCCCGGGCGGGGACCAGACGGCGGCGCCGGTCCCCGACTCGTTGACGCGGTTGGCGCCGAGCGGCTGGAAGTACTCGGCCAGCAGCTCCATGGCGGCGGGCAGGGTGGCGCGGCGCCGGGGGTCGTCGGGGATGGCCCAGGTCATGACCGGGTCGTCGTGGAACGCCACGGCCAGGATCCAGCCCATGGCGGCCAGGTCGTCAGCGGTGGCCTTGCGGACGTGCCGCTCGTAGGCGCCGATCTCATGGGATGAGGCGGAGGTGCGGGTCACGGGCGGTCTCCTCGGAGTGCAGGCTCGTCGGGCGATGACGACAGCGTCGCCCCGGCCGCCCCGGACGGCATGGGGAGAAGTGCTTACCAACCCCTCAATTCGGCCGCGGTGCGCGCGTATGACAGAAGCTGTGACGGGCGACATACCGCTCTGTTGGGTACTGGGGGTTGTGATGTCACTACGATTCCGGGGCAAGGAGGCGGGGGAGCGAGAGCGAGGGACGTCGTGGTCGGAGTCGCCGTGGATGCCGGGGCCGCGGGAAGCCCGTTGCAGGACGAGTCCGCGCCCCAGCTGCTGGTCTGGATGTTCCTGGGCTACTGGTTCGAGAACATCGAGTTCATCCCGTCCGCCGCGCTGGTGGCGCTGCTGGGGGCGCTGGGCGTCGGCGAGGCGGCCGCTCGCGCCGCGCTGAGCCGGCTGGCGCGCCGCGGCTCGCTGGAGGGGACCAAGCTGGGTCGCAACACCGCCTACCGCTTGGCGGCGGGCAGTGTCGCCGACGCCCGGGCGCAGGGCCGGCGCATGCTGAAGTTCGGCAGCGGCCCGTCGCCCTGGGACCGGCAGTGGACCTGCGTGGTGTTCTCCATCCCCGAGTCGGACCGCCGGCGCCGGCCTGCACTGCGCCAGCGGCTGCGTGAGCTCCAGCTCGGTCCGCTGTTCGACGGCTTCTGGATCACCCCCCGGGCCCCGCTCGCGGCGATCGACCGGTCCCTGACCGAGCTCGGCGTGACCGACGCCGCGGTGTTCAGGGTGAGCGAGGTCCCCCGCCCGGCGGGCGTGGACCTGCTCAGCGCGTGGGACCTCCGGGCGCTGCGGGCCGAGTACCAGGGGCTCATCGACCAGCTGGAGCCGGTGGTCGACAAGGTGCACGACCAGGCGATGCCGGACCGGGAGGCCCTGGTGGTGCGGGTGGAGGCGTGCGCCCGCTGGCGGACGCTCGCGTTCACCGACCCGGGGCTGCCCGCGGAGCTGCTGCCGAGCGACTGGCCCCAGCGCCGGGCCCGCGAGCTGTTCGTCGAGGTGTACAACGGCCTCGGCCCCGCCGCCGAGCGGCGGGTGAGTGAGCTGGTCGGCTCGGTGCGGGGAGTCACGTCGCCGGCGCCGCACCACCGCCGGGTGGAGGACTGCCTGGGGGCAGTCCGGTCACGCTGATATCGGTTATCGCGGCCCTGCAGGGCGCCGTTTTGGACCTAACGGGACCTCGTTCTTAGACGGATTGGCGCCCGATCGCATGCAACGTTGCTGACCCCGAGAGCGGTCGCACCACCCCGTAGAGCGTCGCCCCCGCCACGCTAGACATCACCCTGTGTTCCCTAGCAGGGCGATGTCGTCTGTTGTCGTCAACGTCAACCGGCGATAGCGGCCTCCGGGCGCGGTTGTCGCGCCACATAGGTGACGTCTACGTCAATCTTTCTTGATACGGCAAAGACACGGCGATCGTTTGGGCGTATAGTCCCGACGGGGGCATGGTGTCGGAGGGGAAGATGGCACGCTGCGAGTCACGGTCCAATCGCGCGTCGCACACGAGGGATACGGTTGGCTACAGCTCGACCGCGCCCACGCGACCATTGAGCAACGCTGGGGGGCGTCGCATCTCGGTCGTCGTGGTGGACGCCGGTCACGCGACCCGCAACGGGGCCGCGTCGGGCTTGATCGGGCCGCCCATCCACGTGGTCGGCTGCGCGGCGCCCGGGCCGGAGGCGGTGTCGCTCGTCGAGAGGGTGCGACCCGACGTCGTGCTCGTCCAGGCGGACGGCACGCGCCCGGTCGGTCCTGAGGTGATCGAGGCGCTGAAGGCCAACCATCCACTGGGTCAGATCGTCGTGGTCGACGGCCGGCCTGCGGACCGCAGCCCCGGCGCGGGCAATGCCAGGGCCGAGGGCAACGGGTTCGTGTCGTCGGACGAGTGCTTCGTGCACGTCGTGGCCAGCATCCAGCGGGCCGCGGCCGACGCGGACGGCTCGGCCGGCGCCAACGGCGCGGGCTCGGCCAGCCGCTACGGCGCCGGACCGGCGCTGACGCGGCGGGAGCACGAGATCCTGCGGCTGGTGGCGCTGGGCAACACCAACAACGAGATCGCGCAGCGACTCGGGTTGGCCGCCAACACGGTGAAGACCTACTGGCAGCGGGCGCTGCACAAGCTCTCGGCCCGCAACCGGGCCGAGGCGATCGCCCGGGCCCACGATCTCCACCTCATCTAGCCGTGTGAGTACGCCGCGGCCACCTCGGCCAGGGCGGCCGTGACCGCGGCCTCGTAGCCGGGTTGGTAGGTGGGCGCGCCGGTGCCCGGGCGCACGCGGGGCGGCAGCTCGAGTTGCGCTCCCGCACCCCGGGGCAGGTTGACGGGGTTGCGGGGGTGCTGGCCCCGCAACGGCAGCGGGATGCGCTCGACGTCGTCGACCACGCTGAAGCCGTCGCCCAGCGCGCCCTCAAGCGCCGTGCGCAGCGCCGCGGCCAGCGTGCGGTTCTGCCCGCCCACCAGCAGCGTCGTCCACATGTCGGGCCGGCCGTAGCCGTGCAGCGCCACCGCCACGTCCACGTGGGCGAGAAAGCGGGCCAGCGCGGGCGAGGCGCCCGGATCGAACGCCACGGAGGGCACGTGCCAGCGCAGCCCGGCCGGCTGGCGCACCGCGTAGAGCGACGCCCCGGCCCGCTCGGCGGCCGCGGCGGCGATGACATCCGTGCCGCGCTCCAGGTTGCCGCCGTGGATGGCCATCAGCCCGAAGCGGCTGCGCAGCTCACAGACCTCTTCGACGCCGGGGTGCGCCAGGAGGTCCTCGAACATTCTCCCAGTGCTAACAGGCCCGGGCGGCCGAGGACAGGGTCAGCGGCAGGCCTCGGCCACGTACGGGTACGGGTTGACCGCGGCGCCGCCGCCCGGGTGCACCTCGAAGTGGAGGTGCGGGGTGCCCCGGGCGTTGCCGGTGTCGCCGACGTAGCCGATGACGGTGCCCGCCGCGACCCAGCCGGCGCCCTGGTTCTCGTAGCCCTGGAGATGGGTGCCGTAGTACATGTTCCCGTTGTCGCCGTAGACGTACCAGGACAGGCCGCCCAGGCTCGTTCCCCGGTGCTCGACCCGGCCGCTGACGGGGGCGACCGTGGGCGTGCCCCGGTCCGCCAGCATGTCCACGCCCTGGTGCCTGTGGCCGGCGCGGGCCGCACCCCAGGTGTCGGTGAAGTGCAACCCCCCTCCGTCGACCGGGCAGAACATGTCGCCCACGGCCAGACGGCGTGCGTTCTCGGCGTCGATGGCGGCCTGGGCCTCCGCGATCTCCCGCAGCTCCGCGGCCTCCGCCATCGCGGCGGAGACCTCACCCAGGCGGGCCATGTAGGCGGCGGCCTCCGCCGGGTCGGTGGGGACCTGGGTCTGGGCCTGGGCCAGCGCCGCCTGCACCTGCACGACGAACTGGGTCTGGCTGTCCATCGCGGCCTGCAGGTCCGAGAAGGTCGCCTCGGCCTCGGACTTGGCGCTCTCGGCGTCGGCCAGGGCCGTCTCGTGCTGGTCCTCCAGCACCTCGAGGTCGGCCAGCGCTTCCTCGTAGGCCTGGAGCTGCTCGGCGGCGTCGTCGGCCTGCATGTTCAGCAGCGCCTGCTTGACGGTCGCGTCCTCCATCGTCTCGGCGCTGAGCACCTCCAGCGCGTCGGACGTCGGCGGGTTCATGAACGCCTCGACCACCACGGCGTCGCTGGCGCCGGTGGTCTCCTCGATGCGGAAGCGGACTTGGCTGAGGGCCGCGTCTGCATCGGCGAGCGCGGCGCTGGTGCTGGTCACGGCGGCCTGAGCGGAGCCGAGCAGGTCGAGCTGACGGGTGATCTCGGCGTGGAGCTCACCCAGAGTGGTGGTGACACCGCTGGCATTGAGTGCCTCGATGCCGACCATGGCGCGCTCGGTCGGGGACCGGTCGTCGCTGGCCTGGTCCTGTTCCTGTGCGGGTGCCCCGGGCGAGGCCTCCGCGGAGGTCGGCAGCGAGATGAGCGCGACGACGACGGCAGCGGTGGTAGCCCGACGGACGACCTTCCTGCGGACGCCCAACATCCCTCTCCTTGGCCCAGCCGATCAGGTGTTGACCAGGAACCGTAACAAGTGTGTAGCTGTGATGTCACGACATCCCTACGCGCGCCGCAAATATCGGCAGGTAGTCCCCGTTCTCCGATGTTGACGTCGGGTTCATGTTCCGCTAAGTTCACGGAACGCGGCGCCGGCCCCGACGTCGCCGGCCGCGAGGGGAGACCGCGGATGACATCCAGGACGACCGCAACGGGGCACACCGCTCGCCAAGGTGGCTGCCGGCACGGGATGCACCCAGGCATCTTGTCCCGGCCGGCGGCCGCAGGCGATCGGGCCTAGTCGTCTCCCTCAAGATCTCACTGTTCGTGGCGTGGGGGCGGGGACCCCTTCCCGCCCCGCCCCCGCCCACTACCCTTCTGACGTGGCCATCGAGGTCGACCCCCTGAGCGCCGAGTCCGCCGAGGGCGGGCTGCGTGCCGGTCAAGCCGCCGGTGGGCGGCTTCTGACCCCGCGCGGGCTGCGCACCCGGGCCGCCCTGGTGGCCGCGGCCAAGGACGTGTTCGAGGAGATCCCCTTCCCGGACAGCCGCATCACCGACATCACCGCCCGGGCGGGCGTGGCGAGCGGCACCTTCTACACGTACTTCGATTCCAAGGAAGAGATCTTCCGCGAGGTCGCGGCCCAGGTGCTCGACGAGATGTCGACGGCGACCCGGCGCGATCCCGACAACACCGAGGGCGACCTCATCCGCGACATCGAGTACGCGTCGCGCCAGTACTTCATGGTGTGCCTGCGCAACCCGGGCATCGTCCGCTCCATCGAGCAGGTGGCCCCGGGCGACAAGGACGTGGCCGCGGCCCGGCGCTCGACCGTCATCAAGAACGTGCGCCGCAGCGAGCGCTGGATCCGCCGCTTGCAGGACCAGGGCATCTGCGACGAGGGGATCGACCCGTGGATGACGGCCATGGCCCTGCACACGATGAACGTCCGCGTGGTGTACGACCACCTCCTGCCCCACGGCGACGACGCCGTGGCCGACGTGGACGCCCTGGCCAAGACCGTGACCCGCATCTGGGCCCGCACGGTGGGATTGGAGAAGGTGGAGCCGTGAGCGAGCGACCGTTCGAGCTGTCCGGGATCAACCACCTGGCGCTGGTGTGCCGGGACATGGCCCGCACGGTGGACTTCTATTCGGGCGTGCTGGGCATGCCCCTGATCAAGACCATCGAGCTGCCCTTCGACATGGGCCAGCACTTCTTCTTCGACTGCGGCGGGGGCGACTGCCTGGCGTTCTTCTGGTTCCCCGACGCCCCCGAGCCGGCGCCGGGCGTCTCGGCACCCGCGGCCCGGCCCGACCAGGGCGAGCTGACGAGCGCCATCGGCTCGATGAACCACGTCGCCTTCAACGTGCCGGCCGAGCGCATCGAGGACTACCGCGACCGGCTGCTGGCGGCGGGGGTCGACTGCACCGAGGTCGCCAACCACGACGACAGCAAGTACGGGCTGTCCAAGCAGATGCACCCGGGCGTGTTCGTGCGCTCGATCTACTTCCAGGACCCCGACGGCATCCTGCTGGAGTTCGCCGCCTGGACCCGCACGTTCGGCCCCGAAGACGTGCGCCATGCGCCCGCCACGGGCGCCCGCGCGACGAGTGCCTGACGGCCTACAGGCCGCTATGGCCTGACGGCCTCCAGGTCCTCGGGGTAGGAGCCGGTGGCCTTGTGCCACGCTGCGGCCGCGCCCCGCACCGCCACCATGCGCGCCACGCCGAAGGCGACGCCCGAGGCCACGCTCCACGCCAGCGCCTCGCCCCACGAGGTCCGGGTCGCGGCAGGGTTCGTCGGCGGGTCGGTGCCCTTCGC
>JBKPRS010000009.1:0-2805 GCA_046734695.1 Actinomycetota bacterium
GTTCACCGGCGCGCTGTTGCGCTGGCTGGCCTCGTGGCCGTGAAGGACACTGCGGGCATGGCTGAGCTGTCCCGCCGTGCATTCCTGGGCGGGGCGTCGGCGGTCGGGGGCCTGGCCGCGCTGGGCGCCTGCTCCGGTGGCGACGGGGACTCGGATGCCGCCCCGCGATCCGTAGCGTTCGATCCCTCGGACTGGGACTCGGTGCGGGACCAGTTCCCGCTGGACCGGGACACCGCGCAGTTCGCCGCCTTCGTGCTGGCCGCCCACCCCCGCCCGGTGGCCGAGGCCATCGAGCGCCACCGTGCGGGCCTCGACCGCGACACCCACGGCTACCTGGCGGCCACCGAGGCCGACGCCGACACCGCGGTGCGCGAGGCAGCGGCCGAGTACCTCGGCGCCGCACCGGACGACATCGCCCTCACCGACAGCACGACCCAGGGCCTGGGCCTGCTCTACGGCGGGGTGCGCCTCGCCCCCGGCGAGGAGGTCCTCACCACCGAGCACGACTTCTACTCCACCCATCAGGCCCTCGCCCTGCGGGCCCGCCGCGACGGCGTCACCGTCCGCCGGGTGCGGCTCTACGACGACCCGGCCTCGGCCGGGGTGGACGAGATCGTCTCCCGGCTGGTCGCCGGGGTGACGCCCGCCACCCGGGTCGTGGCCGTGACCTGGGTGCACTCCGGCACCGGGGTACGCCTCCCGATCCGCGAGATGGCGGACGCGCTGGCGGGCGACACGCTGCTGTTCGTCGACGGCGTGCACGGCCTGGGCGTGGAGGACGCCACGGTCGCCGACCTCGGCTGCGACGCGCTGGTGGCGGGGACCCACAAGTGGCTGTTCGGGCCGCGCGGCACGGGCATCGTCTGGGCCCGCCCCCAGGCGTGGGCCCTGATCGCGGCGACGGTTCCGCCGTTCGAGGCGTCCAGCTTCGGCGAGTGGCGCAACGGCCTGCCGCCCGAGCCCACCAACGGCCCCCGGTTCACCCCCGGCGGCTACCACAGCTTCGAGCACCGCTGGGCGCTGGCCGAAGCCTTCCGCTTCCACCTCGACGTGGGCAAGGACCGGGTGGCCCAGCGCACCCACGCCCAGGCGGCCCGGCTCAAGGAGGGCCTGGCCGGGGTCCCCGGCGTCACGGTCGTGACCCCGCCGGGCGACGACCTGTCGGCCGGCATCGTCTGCTTCGACGTGGAGGGCGCAGCCCCCGGCGATGTGGTGGGGCGGCTGGCCGAGGCCGGGTTCGCCACCAGCGTGACGCCCTACGCCACCGAGCACGTCCGGGCGGGACCGAGCATCGTCACCTCGCCCGACGAGGTGGACGCCCTCGTCACGGAGTTACGGGGCTGAGATCCAGAGCCCGGCGGCCAGCAGGGTCCCGAACACCAGCTGGATCCGCCCGGTGTGGCCCAGCACCGGGATGAGCGCCCCACCCCGGGCGCCGCTCAGCACCTCGATCACCGGCTTGCGGGCCAGGGGCACCGCGGCCAGCGCGGCGATGGCCGCCGGCCGGTTCCCCAGGCCTGCGATCAGCGGGATCATCACCACCGCCCCCACCAGCAGGGTCACGTACAGCACCCGGGTGCCCCGGTCGCCCAGCCGCACCGCCAGCGTGCGCTTGCCCGAGGCCGTGTCGCCCGGGATGTCCCGCAGATTGTTCACCACCAGCAGGGCGGTGGCCAGGAAGCCGACGGGGATGCTGGCGGTCACCGCCAGCAGCGACACCGCCTCCTGCTGCACGTACTGCGACCCGACGGTGGCCACCACGCCGAAGAACACGAACACGAAGACCTCGCCCAGGCCCAGGTAGCCGTAGGGGTGCTTGCCCCCGGTGTAGAACCAGCCGGCGGCGATGGCGGCCGCTCCGACCACCAGCAGCTCGGGCCCCACCGCCACGGCCAGGGCCAGGCCCGCCACCCCCGCGACCCCGAAGGCGATGAGCGCGGCCCGCTTGACCGCTCCGGGCGAGCGCAGCCCCGAGCCCACCAGTCGGACGGGACCGACCCGGCGCTCGCCGCTGTCGGTGCCCCGCACGCCGTCGCTGTAGTCGTTGGCGTAGTTGGTGCCCACCTGGAGGGCCAGCGCGACGATCCCCGCCGCCACGGCCCGCCAGGCGATGATGTCGACCCGCCCGGTGGCGCACGCGGTGCCCACCAGCACCGGGACCACGGCCGCCGGCAGGGTGCGGGGGCGGGCCCCGGCCACCCAGTCCCGCCAGGCGGCGTCGGGGCGCGGAGCAGCGATGGGGGCGTCGGCCACGCCACAGGTTGGCACGCGGCCGCCGGGCCACCCCAACGGCATCAGCCGAGTGCGGCCCCCAGCAGGCCGCCGCCGTCGACCACGAGGGTGTGGCCGGTGATCCACGACGCCAGGTCGCTGGCGAGGAACAGCGCGGCGTTGGCGATGTCGGCCGGCTCACCCAGGCGGCGCAGCGGCATGCGGGCCGCGATGGCCTCCTCGGCCGGCTCCCACAGCGCCCGGGCCATGTCCGTCTTGACCAGGCCGGGGGCGATGGCGTTGACCCGCACCTTGGGCGACAGGTCGGCGGCCAGCGTGCGGGTGAGGTGGATCAGCGCCGCCTTGGTCACGTTGTAGTGGCCGATGGCCGGCTCCACCGACATGCCGCCCACGCTGGAGATGTTCACGACCACCCCGCCCCGCTCGGCCATCGACGCCTTCCAGGCCTCCTGGCACCACACCACCGGGCCCCGGAAGTTGACCTGCCAGGTCTTGTCGAAGCGGGGCAGGTCGATGTCGATCGGGCGGCCCATGTAGGGGTTGGTGGCGGCGTTGTTCACCAGGATGTCGACC
>JBKPRS010000010.1:0-15780 GCA_046734695.1 Actinomycetota bacterium
GGGTCGCCCTGGGCGGCCGACGAGCCGCGGCTGCCGCCGGCGGGCACGCCGCTGGCCTCGGCCGCGTTCTCGAACAGCGTCGGCGCGTCGACCGGGAGCGTGGGCGAGGCCAGCACGTCGGGCGACGGGACCACAGCGGCAGTTCCGGACCGGCCGGCGCGGCCGGAGCCCGACCGGCCGGAGCTCGACGAACCCGCGCCGGCGCCGCCGGACCGGCCGCCGCTGCCGGAGACGCCCGCGGCGGGCGGCGTGGTGGTCGACGGAGCCGGCGCCGGTGCGCTCACGGGCGTGACCGTGATCGTCGTGCGCAGGAACAGGGGCAGGTGGTTGGCGCCGATGCAGAACCCCGACACCGTGTGCGCTCCCGCGGGCAGCGCGGCCGAGATGGTGACCGTGGCCCGCGCCACGCCGTCGCTGCCGGCCCGGGCCGAGCCGACGAGGATCACGTCCACGCCGAACAGAGCGAACGTGTCCGGCTGGCAGCCGCTCATCGTGACGGTGACGGCCTGGCCCGGCGCCGGGGTGGGATCGTCGACCGACAGCGAGGCGGGCGGGGGCGGGTAGGTCTGAGCACCCGCTTGCATGCCGCCGGCGACCACGAGCACGGCCGCTACCGCGGCCGCGACGGCGAACAGACGCTTGCTCATGCGCTTCCCCCTAAGCGCCGCCCCGGCCGGCGCTCCTCCCCGGCACCTCACTACGTGGTGCTTACTCAGCGGTTTACCACAGAGTAACCGGGGTCGGCCGAGCCGACCATAGGGGTCAACCGGAGATCATCGGGGCGCGGCCACCGTCAACACACGGTCCTTGTCGAGCGTGGTCTGCCACGAGGCGGTGTCGTCCGCGACGTCGCCCTGGCGGCTGAGCACGGCCTGGCCGTCGGTGGTCTGCACGCTCACGGCCATGTCGTCGGCGCCGGTGAAGGGCTGCACCGGCATGTGCAGCCGGTAGCTGCGGCCCTTGACCGTCCCGGTCAGGTCGAGCTCGATCTCGACCGACCCGCCCGGCGGGATGTCCACGAACGTCGAGTACACGTGGTAGCCGACCTCGAGCTCGGACTGCACGGGCGTCGGCTGACCTCCCACCCGCGACGCGACCAGGTCGAAGGGGCTGTAGATCGACACGAACGAGCGGTTGGTGCCCGGGGGCAGGTCGACCGCGTTGCCGATCACGTAGTCGGGCAGCCCCTCCGCCGGCGCGGTGTTCTCCAGGGTCACCTTGATGGTCGAGTCGACCTGGCCGGTCTCGGGGTTCCAGCGGGCCGTGTACTGCTCGTGGCGCTTCAGGAACAGGTCGATCTTGGAGCCGCCGGCGTTGGCCGTGGTCAGCGTGACCAGGTCGCCGCCGTCGGGGATCGGCATGGCGCCGGTCACGCCCGTGTCCAGCAGCTTGAGCTGGGTGTCGGTGTCGATCGGCGCGAACTGGATGTGGCCGCCGTCCACGATCGGGGCGAGCACCTCGCTGATCCGCCGGGGCCCGGGCAGGTCGGCCGAGGTCAGGCGGTCGAACGTGGTGCGGGCCACGGTCTCCAGCAGGTCGGTGCGTTGGCTCGTGTCCGGGAACAGCACGTACTGGTCGAGCATCAGGAACTTCGCGGTGTTGTCCGCGGTGAGCTGCTCGGGCAGGCCGGGCACGTCGATGGCACCGGCCTGCCCGAGCAAGCGCATGATCCCCGCCAGGCCCACGGGATCGACGCTCAGCACGCCGTCGAGCTGCTCGCCGCCCGACTGGGGATAGAGGTGGTTGGCGGCGAACGCGATGGCCACGAAGTCGGGGGACATCGTGAGGTTGCGCCAGGTGTCGGCCACGTCGAAGCGGCTGTAGCGGGCCACGTAGTCCTCGGGCCACGGGATGGTGCGCTGCCCGGGCGGCAGGCCGCCCCGCTCCAGCTCGGAGATGCGGCCGAAGCGGGGCATCGAGAGCTTGCCGTCGGTCACCACCAGCTCGGCGTAGTTGCCGGGGAAGCCGGTCCGGCCCCGGGCCTCGACCGGCGTGGTGAACAGCACGAGGTAACGGGCCGAGCCGCCTGCGCCCAGCAGCTTCGGCCCGACGTCGACGGCTGTGATCGCGGCGTCCGCCTCCGGCTGGGCGTCGGCGATCTGGTCGTCCAGGCGGTCGATCCGGGTCACGACCGGGTGGAACAGCCACGGCGAGCGCACATCGTCGACCGAGGCCTCCATGCGATCCAGCGACAGCTTCACCTGCACCAGCGGGGCGGTCATCCTCTCGACCGCGGCGGGATCGAGCCGCCCGCCCACGAAGCGCAGCGTGTCGACGTCCGCCTGGGTGGCGGCCAGGGAGGTCACGCTGGCCACGTCGCTGGCCTGGTGGGACAGCTCCCCCACGGCCTTGAGGTTGGGACCGATGATCGGCAGCGTGCGCGCCGGCGCCGCGAACCAGCTCGACAGCGTCGAGTCGGCGGTGGCCAGCGAGCGGGCGGCCTGGCCCAGCTGCTGGGCCGCGGTGTCGTCGTCGGCCTGGCGGGCCGCCTCGAGCCCCCCGTCGACGGCCCGCATGCCGTCGGCCAGCGAGTCCTGGACCGAGACGAGGGCTAGCACCGCTCCGGCCAGCATCAGCCCGATCACGCCGCCGGAGATCAGCGCGATCTTCCGGGTGCGGGCCTGCACCCGCCGGCCCGCGTGGTTGTAGCCCGACACCAGGATCGGGATGATCGCCAGCACCGTCACCAGCGCCGACAGCCCGTGGAAGCCGACGGGGCCCACCCGCAGCAGGGCGATCATCCCCAGGCCGCAGACGAGCGCCCCCCGGGCCCGGCTGCGGGTGTCGCGCAGCACCGACACGAACGCGATGGCGATGGCGGCCGCGGCGCAGACCACGGCCACCCGGTCGCCGCCGAGCACCGCGGCCGCGCCCGCGGGCAGGAACCAGGTCCAGCGCCGGGCGGTGGCACCGAAGGTCGCCACCACCGCGGCCAGCACCATGCTCCAGAACGCGTCGGCGGTGTCGAACCCGGTCGGGTGGGCCGTGGTGAGCACCGCCGCACCCACGCCCGAGGCCACGATCGCGGCCCCGAACGCATACGTCCGGGAGCGGCGCGTGGCGAACAGCGGGCGGCGCGAGGCGGCGAGGGACATGGAGTCGGACAATCTACGCGAGCCGGGTGCCGCGCCTCCCATCGTCAGTACGCGCCCGCTCCACGCAACACGGCCGAGAACGTCTTGGCGATGATGGCCAGGTCCATGGTCGGCGACCAGTGGTCCACGTAGTAGAGGTCGAGCCGCACTGCGTCGTCCCAGGACAGGTCGGAGCGCCCGCTCACCTGCCACAGCCCGGTCATGCCCGGCTTGACCAGCAGGCGCCGGTTCACATGGCGCTCGTAGAGGTCGACCTCCGCCGGCAGCGGCGGGCGCGGCCCCACGAGCGACATGTCGCCCCGCAGCACGTTGAACAGCTGGGGCAGCTCGTCCACGGAGAAGCGGCGCAGCAGCCGGCCGGTGCGGGTGACCCGGGGATCGGTCCGCAGCTTGAACAGCAGCCCGTCGGCTTCGTTGCGGTGCTCCAGGCCCGCCAGCAGGCGCTCGGCCTCCACCACCATGGTCCGGAACTTGACCATCTCGAAGCGGCGGCCGTCGCGGCCCACCCGGGTCTGGCGGAAGAACACGGGGCCGGGGCTGTCCAGCTTGATCGCCACCGCCACCGCGACGAACAGCGGCGCCAGCAGCACCAGGACGAGGGCCGCGCCGACCCGGTCCAGGATCTCCTTGGCCACCCGCTGGGGGCCGGCGAAGCGCGGCGCCTCCACGTGCAGCAGCGGCAGGCCGGCCAGCTCGCGCACCACGGTGCGGGGACCGGCGACGTCCGCGATGGCCGGCGCCACCAGCAGGTCGACGTCCATCCCCGCCAGTGCCCCCGACAGCTCCCGCAGCTCGCCCGGCGCCGACTCCGACGTCACGGCCACCGAGTCCGCCGCGCACAGCTCGACCGACTGGCGCAGGTCGAGCCGGCCGCCCACCACCGGGACCGGGCGGCCGCCGATGTCCAGCGTGGGCTGGTCCGAGTCCACGAACGCGCCCACCAGCACCAGCCCCGACCACGATGATCGGGCCAGGTGCTCGCCCACGTCGACCACGGTGGCGGGCGTGCCCACCAGCAGCAGGCGGTGGACGTAGCGGCCGTGGCGCCGCTGGCGGTACAGCCACTGGCGCAGCGCGAAGCGCGTCAGCAGCGTGAGCACCAGGGCCACGGGGATGAGCACGCCCGCGTAGCCCCGGGCGATCACCAGCCGGCCCAGGAAGTGGATGATGGCCACGACCGCCAGGAAGTGGACGCCGCCGTTGATGACCCGGCGGTACTCGTCCGAGCCCACGCCCAGGATCCGGCGGTCGTAGCTGCCGGCCAGGGCCAGCACGCCCAGCCACACCGGGATCGAGAGCGCGGCGACGAGCACGTAGGGCACGTTGGGCCCCGGCAGCAGCGCGCCCGAGAGCCCGAAGCGCAGGTAGTGGGCGACCGCCAGCGCGAGCGTCATGGCCCCGGCGTCGGCCGCCACGTAGGCGGCGGTGGGCGGCACCGGGCCGCGCGGCAGATGCCGGCGGCGGCCACGGCGCGACGGTCCACCCGGCATCACGGCCGGCGCACGCGCCGACCCCCTCACGGCGGCTACCCCCATCCCAGACAAGCAGAGGCCACTCTAGGACCGAAGTGACGTTCCGCGCCTGGTCAGCGGATTACTAGCGCGTCACTTCGGCTGCATGCGCACGCCACCGTCGACCCGGATGACCTCGGCGTTCATGTAGCTGTTGGCCAGCAGCTCGACGGCCATGCCCGCGAACTCACCGGCGGAACCCAGGCGCTTGGGGAACAGCACGTCGCGCTTGAGGCGCTCCTTGAAGTCCTCGCTGGCCTCGCCGGTGCCGTAGATGGGCGTGTCGATGAGCCCGGGAGCGATGCAGTTGACGCGCACGCCCACGGCTGAGAGGTCCCGGGCCACCGGCAGCGTCATGCCCACGACGCCGCCCTTGGACGCCGAGTAGCTGGCCTGGCCGATCTGGCCGTCGAACGCTGCCACCGATGCGACGGTCACGATCGAACCCCGCTCGCCGTCGGCGAGGGGCTCGGTCTGCGACATGGCGGTGGCGGCCAGGCGGATGCAGTCGAACGTCCCGATCAGGTTGATCTCCAGCACCTTCTTGAAGATCCCGAGATCGTGCGCCGACGCGTACTGGCCGTCGCGGCCGATCGTGCGGGTGGCCCAGCCGATGCCGGCCGCGGTGACCAGGGCGCGCAGCGGGCCCATGTCCTTGGCGGCCTCGACCGCGGCGATGATCGAATCGGTGTCGGTGACGTCGGTGGCCACGAACATGCCACCGATCTCCTTGGCGAGCGCCTCACCCTTGTCGGCCTGGCGATCGAGGTCGGCGAGCACGACGTGGGCGCCCCGGCCGGCGAGGGCAGTGGCGGTGGCGGCCCCGAGGCCGGACGCGCCCCCGGTGACGATGGCAGAGATCCCGTTGAGGTCCATGTGGCGACTGTATTGACTCGCCGGTCAAGCGGTCGAACCGGCCCGACCCCGCCACTCGTCCAGGTCGGCGTCGGGCTGCATCACCACCATCACCAGCTCGACCGGGCCGGGCCCGTCGTTGCGGTAGGAGTGGGGCCGATCGGCCGGGAACATGGCCGCACCGCCGGGTGGGACGAGGTGGTCGGTGCCGTCCACCTCCAGCGTGAGCGTTCCCGAGAGCACCGCCACCATCTCCCGGGTGCCCTCGGCGTGCGCCTCTGAGCCGTGGCTGTCGTGGGGGGCCAGACGCCAGGTCCACAGCTCGAGGTGGTCGCGCTCGTCCGAGCCCACCAGCAGGTCGCCGGCGCTGCCCGCCTCGCTCTCCCACAGCCGGACGACCTCGTCGGGCCCGATCACCTGGACCTCGGGCACCTCGTCCGTCTCGACCAGCCCGGCCAGGGACACGCCCAGCGTCTCGGCCACCTTGCACAGCGTGCCCAGGCTCGGGTTGGTCCGGGCCTGCTCCAGGTGGACGAGCATGCCCTTGCTCACGCCGCAGCGGTGGGCCAGCTGGTCGAGGCTCCAGCCGCGCTCGGTGCGCAGGCGGCGGGTGTTGCGGGCCACGGCAGCGGCCACGGCCTCGGGCGTCGGCATGCGGTCAGGATAATGAACCGTCTGGACCAATTCGTTGGACCAGACGCGGGGATGGTGTCGTAGACTGGTCCAGTCGGTCATTCTGCTGCACCAAGGAGGGATCCCGCGTTGGCTGCTCTGCTCGCACTCAGCGCTGCCGTCGCCTACGGCGTGGGCGACTTCTTCGGCGGCATGGCTGCCCGACGCGAATCCCCCACCGTGGTGGTGCTGTGGTCGCACGTCGTGGGCCTGGCGCTCCTGCTGGCGGCCGCTCCCCTGGTCGCCGGCGAGCCCTCGCCCCGCGTGCTCGCCATCGGGGCGGCGTCAGGCCTGATCGGCGGCACGGGCGTCGCGCTCTTCTACCGGGCCCTGGCCGTGGGCCGGATGAGCGTGGTGGCACCGGTGGCGGCACTGCTGTCGGCCGCCGTGCCGGTCGTGGCCGGCCTCCTCGACGGCGAGCGCCCGACGCCGGCGGCGCTCGCCGGCATCGCGCTGGCCTTGGGCGCCATCGTCCTGATCTCCCGCGACACGTCGGGTGACGGCGAGAGGCCGGTCCACTGGCAGGCCCTGGCCCTGGCGGTGGCGGCCGGTCTGGCCTTCGGCCTGTTCTTCGTGGTGGTGGGCCATGCGGGCGAAGGCGCCGGCATCTGGCCCCTTGTCGGCGCCCGGGCCGCCTCGATCTCGCTGTTCGCCGCGCTGGGCGCGGCCCGCATCACCGCCGCCGCTCCGCCCCGGGGCGCGATAGGCGCCATCGTGGCCTGCGGCGTGCTCGACGCCAGCGCCAACGTCTTCTACCTGCTGGCGTTGAACCACGGGCTCATGTCGGTGGTGGCGGTCCTCACCGCCCTCTACCCCGCCGGCACGGTCCTGCTGGCCCGCTACGTGCTGGGCGAGGAGCTGAGCCCGGTCCAGCGGGTGGGCCTGGGCGTGGCCGGCGTGGCCGCCGTGCTCATCGCCTACTAGCGCTCAGCCGATCGAGCCGGCCTGCGCGGCCAGCATCACCAGCCCGACCGCGAGCCCGATCCCCGATGCGGCCAGCGCGCCGATCCAACGCCAGCCCCGCACCCGGGCCGGCACCCCTGGCACCGGTGCGGCCACCACCCGGAGGTCTCGCACCTCCAGCACCGGGGAGGGTCCCCGGAAGTACCAGCCCCTGGCCACCACGTCGCAGCCGAGGAGCTTGCCGGCCTTCGTGGCCCCGAACCACAGGCGGCCCCCAGGCAGCGGGTTGGTGTAGTGGAGCGGGACGAAGCCACTTTCGTCCGTGATCACCAGATCGGGCGACAGGACGTAGCCCGGCATGCCCCGGCCCGTCACCCGCCCGGAGACCTCGACCCCGACGCCGGCCACCGGCCCCGCGTCGAGCCGATCCAGCAACGCGGTCAGCGGGACCACGCGCTCGTGCCCGAGCGGGTAGCGCACGGCCCAGCGCAGCAATCCCGCGGCGCCCAGCGCCGTGACCGACCACGCCAACGCCACGCCCCCGTGCAGGACCTGCCACGACGCCAGCACGGCGATCATCGCCGCCCACACCGCCGCGGTCGCGGCGGCCTGACCCGCGACCCGCAGCAGGGGCACCACCCCGGCGGACGGGGTGCTCCACTCCGCTGGCGCGCCGGGCAGGCCGGAGCGGTGCAGCAGGTCGATGCGGTTGGCCACCAGCGGGTGCGACGAGGTCAGCTCCGTCCAGCGGGCCCACGGGCTGAGCCGGTCCCAGCGCAGCCCGGCCACGACGGCATCGAGGTCGGCGGAGCGGGCCAGCACTCCCTCGGGGATCTTGGCGTCCTCCCGGCCCACGATGCCCAGCAGCCCGACGGCGCCGAAGCGCCCGGCCCGGCGCTCCTCCCGGCGCAGCGCCCGGCGCTCGGCCCGAGCGCCCCGATGGCCCGCCAGCTCCTTGGCCCGGCGCTGCCTCTCGGACTCGATCTGGCCCACGCCGTAGGCGATCTTGACCAGCGCGGCGGCCAGGGCGTCGCCGTCGCCGGTGCAGCGGCACGACCAGCGGTCCGCCGCCAGCTCACGGGCGCGCCCCACCGCGGAGAGCAGGAACTGGGACACGAACCAGGCGGCCAGCGCGCCCAGGCCCACGACCCGCGCCTCGTTGCGCCCCGAGGCCCGGGTCACGACGTACACCATGTAGAGCGCCAGGGGCACGACCGCGGCCGCGGTCATGATCACCATGTCCCAGTGCTTCACGTGGCCCAGCTCGTGGCACACCACCGCGTCCAGCTCGCGCTCGTCCAGGCGCTCTAGCAGGCCCCGGGACAACCACACGTGGGCGCTGCGAGGCGTGCGCCCGAACGTGAACGCGTTGGGCGTGCCATCGTCGACGATGCCCAGCCGCACCAGCGGGATGCCGGCATCGGCGCAGCGCCGGGCCACCAGCGCACCCACCGGGTGGTCGGTGAGGTAGCGCTGCCCGTCGTGCGGGATGACAGTGGCGGGCACCAGCCAGCGCACCAGCACCGGGCCGAGGGCGAACTGCGCGAGCACGATGCCGATGGCGATGAACGCGGGCACCCACACGGGGACCCCGAGGACCATCACCGCCACCACGCCGACCGCGAGCGCCAGGCCCACCAGGGCACCGACCGACACCACCATCCTGCGGACCACGACCCCGGCCACCGGCATCCTCCCGGCTTGCGACTTCTCGTTCGCCCCAACGGTACGACCGCCCCCGCCACCTGGTGCATCGCCCCTCATTGCGATCACCCGACGATCCGCCCTGCCAGTGCCTTGCCCGCTCCCCGGCCCCGCGTCCGACCCGGCCCGCCGACCGCGGCATCGGGCCTCGCTGCGATCGGCCCAGCGCGTCGTTGGCGCACCGTCAGGACCGGGCTCGGCCGCGGGGGCGTCGGGGCTTGTCGTGGGCGGCCTACCATCCGGCGCATGCCACTACCCAGCCCAGCTGCCGGGCGCACGGCCGTCGTCACCGGCGCGTCGTCCGGGATCGGCCGTGAGATCGCCCGCCGCCTGGCCCAGCGGGGCCACGGGCTCACGCTCGTGGCCCGGCGCGAGGAGCGCCTGCGCGAGCTGGCCGACGAGCTCAGCACCGTGCACCACGGCCTGCGGGTCGAGGTGGTGGTGGCCGACCTCACCGACGAGGCGGCCCGGCGCACCATCGTGGACGAGGTCGCGGCCCGGGGCCTCGAGCTGGCGGCGCTGGTCAACGCGGCCGGGCTGAGCACCGTCGGACCGGTCCACCGCAACGATCCCGCGGCCGAGCTCACCATGCTGCGCACCAACGTCGAGGCGCTGGCCCATCTGACCAGCCTGGTGCTGCCGGGCATGGTCGAGCGCCGGCAGGGCGGGATCCTCAACGTGGCGTCGACCGCGGCGTTCCAGCCGCTGCCGGGCCAGGCGGGCTACGCCGCGTCCAAGGCGTTCGTGGTGTCCTACAGCCGGGCGGTGCGGGAGGAGGTCCGCGGCCACGGCGTCACCGTGACGGTGCTGTGCCCCGGGCCGGTCCGCACCGAGTTCGCCGAGACCGCCGGGTTCGACCCCTCCGAGGCCGACTCCGCGCTGCCCTCGTTCATGTGGGTGGAGGCCAGCGAAGTGGCCCGGGCCGCGGTCGACGGGCTGGAGCACGGCCGCGCGCACGTCATCCCGGGCGCCGCCAACCGGGCCACGGCCTACATGGCCCCGCTGGTCCCGCCGACGCTGCTCACGAAGGTGCTGGCCCGCCAGCATCCGGGGCTGCAGGAGCACTGACCAGAAGGTCGATCCCGCGGCGCAGGAACGCCAGGGGGTCCGTCCCGTCCGTGCCGCGCCACACCGCGCCGAAGGGCGCGTTCCAGTAGCCCGCATCGCCGGGCCGCTCCGGTCCCCAGGGGGCGACGTAGACGTAGGGTTGGGGCTCGAAGCCGTCGCCGGGCGAGGCGCCGACGATGACCTGGAGGTCGCCCGCCAGCGTCATCGTGCAGGCGTGGTCGAAGTGCTCGGGCCAGAGCTGAGCCGTGCCGGCGGCGGTGATCTCCGGCGTCGTGGCCACCAGCTCGTCCATGAGCACGGCGCCCATCGCCCACCAGTCGCCCAGGCCGCGCACGACGGTCGCGTCCAGCCCCAGCTCCGCGTCGGGGTCGGCCAACGGCGGGGTGTCGCGCCCGACCGAGAACTCCTCGCCCAAGTTGACCCGCACCAGCGCGGCGGCGCGGGCCAGGGTGGTGAGCGGCTCGTCCCACGCCTCGCGGTCGCGCTCGACCACGATCACGTCCCCGCTGATGCGGACGACCTCGCCCTCGCCGAACTGGGGCGTGCCCAGCCCGCCCGGCGTGGGGCGCAGGCCGAAGCGGCCGGTCATGGCGTGCCGCCGCCGGGCCAGCACGTGCACCGCCACCTGCTGGAGCGCCTCGCGTGTCTCAGCCGTCGTCGCCACCGTGGTCGTCACCGCCTCCGTCGTCGCCACCCCGACCGCTGCTGTCGTCGCCGCCGCGGTCCTCGCCCGCCTCCGGCATCTGCGCCAGCGCGGCCTCGAGCGTGGCGATCTCGTCTTCGCTCAGATCGGTGCCCCGGTGGATGCGGGTGTAGCGGTCCGGCGGCATCGACCCCTCCGCCACCCGGTCGATGGCGTGCTCGGGCTCGCCCGGGCCCGTGTCCCAGGTGGAGAAGTTGAGCTTGTCGCGGCCGGACTCGACGTCCGAGCGCACCAGCCACGACATGGGCGCCACGCGCGTGTACCAGGGCCACTCGGTCTCGTTGGAGTGGCAGTCATAGCAGGACCGCCGGGCGATGGCCTCGGACTGCTCGTCGGGCCAGGGCGCGTCCATCGTGACGGGCGGGTTGGGGTGCCGCCAGCCGTAGGGGACGAACTGGATGGCGACGAAGATCGCCACTGCCCCGAGGCCGACCCAGAGCACCACCCGCCGTACGGAGCCCTTCGGCATGGGGGGAGCGTACGCGGCTCAGGCCGTCCGGCGGCGCAAGGTCACCGCGCCCAGGCCCAGTAGCCCCACGGCGATCAACGTGAGGATGACCACGTCCTGGCGGAAGGCCGAGGTGGTGGTGACCGAGTGCAGCACCTGCTGCATGGCCTCCACCGCATAGGTCATCGGCAGCACGACCGACACCCAGCGCAGCACGGTGGGCAGCTCGTCGGTCGGCACCAGCAGCCCGCAGAGCAGGATCTGCGGGATCAGCACCAGCGGCATGAACTGCACCGCCTGGAACTCGGTGCGGGCGAACGCGCTGACGAACAACCCGAGCGCCGTGCCCAGCAGGGCGTCGATCACCGCCACCAGCCCGACCAGCCCGGGCGAGCCGGCCACCTGCAGCCCGAAGAGGCCGAAGGCGGCCGCGGACACGACGGTCGCCTGCACGACCGCCACGGTCCCGAAGGCGAGGGCGTAGCCGAAGATGATGTCGCCCTTGCCGGTCGGCATGGACAGCAGGCGTTCGAGGGTGCCGCCGGTCCGCTCCCGCAGCGTGGCCACCGAGGTCACCAGGAACATGACCAGCAGCGGGAAGATGCCGAGCAGCGGCGGGGCCCAGAAGTCGAACTCGGCGTCGGTGAGGATCCAGGCCAGCAGGCCCATGAGGACCACCGGCACCACGAGCAACATGGCCAGCGTGCGGGGATCGTGGCGCAGCTGCAGCAGCACCCTCCGGGCCGTGGCCAGCGTCCGAGCCGGGGTCATGCGGGCACCGACGCTTCGATGAGGGCGAGGAACGCGTCCTCGACCGTGGCGGTCCCGGTGCGGGCCAGCAGGGCGTCCGGCGTGTCGTCGGCCAGCAGCCGTCCCTCGCGCATGAGCAGCAGGCGGTCGCAGCGGGCGGCCTCGTCCATGACGTGGCTGGACACGAGCAGGCTGGCGCCCGCGGCGGCCAGGTCCCGGAACCGGGACCACAGATCGCGGCGGAGCACGGGGTCGACCCCGACGGTGGGCTCGTCCAGCACCAGCAGCTCGGGCGTGCCCAGCAGGGCGGTGGCCAGCGACACGCGCTCGCGCTGTCCCCCGGACAGACGCCCGACCAGCTGGTGCGTCTGCTCGTGCAGCCCGACTTCGCGGATGACGCGGTCGACGTCGGACGCGGGCGCGCCCAGCATGCGGGCGAAGTAGCGGACGTTGTCCCGCACGCTGAGGTCGCCGTACACCGCGGCGGACTGGGTCACGTAGCCGACCCGGGAGCGCAGCCCCCGCGACCCCGCCGGCTCGCCCAGCACGTCGATCGTGCCGCCCGCCACGATCTGCACGCCCACGATCGAGCGCATGAGCGTCGTCTTGCCGCACCCGCTGGGCCCGAGCAGGCCGGTCACCTGGCCCGCCGGCACCGTGAAGGACACGCCGTCCACGACGGGCCGGCCGCCCCGCACCACCCGGAGACCGTCGACGGACACCACGGGAGCATCCATGCGGTCGAGGCTACGGGCGGGGACGCAGGGACCGCGCGGCCCGCTCGAACCGGTCGCCCAGGCCCTCGTCGGCGAGGTCGAGGACCGCGGCGAGCGCGGCCGCCCAGCCCTGGCAGAACAGCGACCAGCCGTCGTGGGCCTCGACACCCTGCGCCCGCGCCCGGGTCGGCAGGGGCAGGTCGCCGCGGTAGTTGAGCTCCCACACCACTCCTTGCGGCGGGAACGTGGCCGAGGCCGACAGCGGCGCACCGGGCCGGTCCTTGCCCATGCCGGTGGCGTTCACCACCAGAGCACCCTCCGCAGCGCCGGCGACGAGCCCGTCCCAGGGGCCGGGCCCGACGTGCGTGGTCACGGCTGTGCCGAGCGCGGCCCGCAGATGGGCGATGGCCTCGGGGCGGCGGTCGGCGAAGACCAGGCCCGGGGGCCGGGGACGGGCCAGCAGGTGGCGACCGAGGGCCACGGCCGTCCCCCCGGCGCCGAGGCACACGACCTCGTCGCCGCGGCCTGCTCCTGCGGGCCCAGACGCACCGCCTGCTCCTGCAGGCCCAGACGCACCGCCTGCCCCTGCAGGCCCAGACGCACGGCCTGCTCCTGCAGGCCCAGACGCACCGCCTGCCGGCCAGATGCGGTCCACGACCCGGCCCACCGACACGGGGTCGCGGGCGAACCCGACCAGCCCCTCCGGCGTGCGGCGCACGGCGTTCACCTCGCCACAGGCCAGGGCCAGGTCGTCGAGCCGGGCGAAGCGGTCGCTCCCCGCCCGGAACAGGGCGACCTTGTGGCTGGTCACCACCGCGCCGGCCGCGTCCTGGTCCTGGTCGAGGTCGTCGAGCAGGCCCCGGAACGCCACATCCGGCGCATCGAGGGGCAGGTCCCGGCCCTCCACGGCGAGATCGCCGCCCACCAGCGGCTGCCACCGCTCCATGGCCCGATGGACCAGCGAGCCGGCGGTGGACACGCCAACGAACCAGACGGTGCGCCGGCCTCGTCCGGTCATCCCGGCGGGCCCCAGCCTCCGCCGCCGGGGGTGAGCATGCGGAGGACGTCGCCGGCGGCCAGGCGGATCGTGACCTTGTCGGGGAGGCGCTCGGCGCGGGACTCGTCCCCGCCGGGCAGCAGCCAGTTCTCGCCGGGGGCACCCGGGGCGCCACCGGCCAGTCCCGGAGGGGAGGACACCCGGCGCTCGGTGATGAGGCTGACGGTGCACTCGGCGAGCACCTGCAGGTCCCGCTCGATGCCCTCGCCCCCCGGATGCCGGCCCGCGCCGCCGCTGCCCTGGCGCAGGCGGTAGCGCAGGACGCGCAGCGGGAACGTGCGCTCCAGCGCCTCGATCGGAGTGTTGCGGGTGTTGGTCATGCCGGTGTGGACGCCGCTCATGCCCGTGGCGGTGGGGCGCCCGCCCTGCCCGCCGGCGACGGTCTCGTAGTAGACCCAGCCCTCGCCCCCCATGAGAAGGTTGTTCATCGTGCCCTGGCCCGCGGCGGGCACCCGGGCGGGGCACGGCTCGGCCAGCGCCGCCAGGCACACGTCCGCGATCCGCTGGCTGACCTCGACGTTGCCCGCGCCCACCGCGGCCGGCGGGCGGGCGGCCACCAGCGTCCCCGCCGGGGCGATCACCCGGACCGGGCGCATGGCGCCGCCGTTGGCCGGGATGGTGGGATCGACCGCCGAGCGCAGGGCGTACGAGACGGCCGAGACGGTGACCGCCTCCACCGCGTTGACGTTGCCCCGCGCCTGGGGGTCGGTGCCGGTGAAGTCCACCGTCACCTCGTCGCCCGCCACGGTCACGGCCACCACGACCCGCGCCGGGCGCTGCTGGTCCGGCGCCGCGCCGGTCGAGTCCATCACGTCCTCGCACCGCCAGGTGCCGTCGGGCAGGGCGGCCAGCGCGGCCCGCATGCGCCGCTCGCCGTAGTCGACCACCTCGTGCAGCGGGGCGCCCGCCTGCTCGGCCAGGCGCTCGACGCCCACCACGTTGGCACCGACCTGGGCGTCGAGGTCGCCGGCCCGCTCCTCGGGCGTGCGCGAGTTGGCCAGCAGCACCCGCCGCAGCCCGTCGTCCAGCAGCGTGGGCGGGATGCGCAGGCCCTCCTGGTGGATGTCGACGGCGTCGGCCGGGATCGACCCCGGGGCCGCACCGCCCACGTCCGCGTGGTGGGCCCGGTTGGCGGCCCAGCCGACCAGCCGCTCGCCCACGAAGCACGGCGCCACCAGCGTGATGTCGTTGAGGTGGGTGCCCCCCGCGAACGGGTCGTTGAGCACGACCTGGTCGCCCGGCTGCAGCCGGCCTCCGAAGGCGTCGACCGCGGCCCGCACGCTGGCCGGCATCGACCCCAGGTGCACGGGGATGTGCTCGGCCTGCACCAACATGTCGCCCTCGGCCGTGAACAGCGCAGCCGAGCAGTCGGCGCGCTCCTTGATGTTGGGGCTGAACGCGGCCCGGCGCAGGACCGCCCCCATCTCCTCGGCCACCCCGGTCAGCCGCGAGATCAGCACCTGCAGGGCCGCGGGATCGAGGCTCACCCGTCGCCCTCCCGCCGCAGGACCAGCGCGCCCGCGGCGCCCGGGCGGGCCACCCAGCCCTCGGGCACCCAGATCGTGCAGTCGGGCTCGGCCAGGACCGCGGGACCGGCCTGCTCATCGCCCAGCCGCGCCGGCGGGTCGGGGAGGTCGTCCGCGCCCACCGCGGGCGGGCGGGTGGCGACGGCCCGGATGGCGACCACCTCCACGGGGTCGTCGGGCCGGGCGTAGCCGTTGCGGCGCCGGTGCTCGTCGTGGAACTCCCCCACCGTGGGGACGGTCAGCTCGTGGGACTGGCCCCGGTAGCGGCAGTCCACCGCCGTCTCCACCCTGTCCTCGCTGTCGCCAGCCACCAGCGCCCGGGCCTCGTCCGCCAGGGCGGCCAGCGCCTCGGCCAGGCCGTCGTGGTCGCCCGGGGAGGGCCAGGACCGCACCAGGTCCCGGCGGCGGGGAGCGGTGAGCAGCCCCACCGCGGACAGGACGCCGGCTCGGGCCGGGACCACCACGGCGGGCATCCCCAGCGCCTCGGCCAGCGCGCAGGCGTGGAGCGGGCCCGCGCCGCCGAAGGCGACCAGCGCCAGGCCCCGCGGATCGACGCCCCGCTCGATGGACACGGCCCGCAGCGCCCGCTCCATGTTGGCGTCCACGACGGCGATGACGCCCTCGGCCGTGACGCCGGCCCGGTCCAGCGCGGCCGCGGCCGCGTCCCGGTCCAGGCGCAGCCGCCCGAAGGCGGCGTCGGTCGGGATGCGGCCCGCCACCAGGTCGGCGTCGGTCACCGTCGGCCGGTCCCCGCCCCGGCCGTAGCAGGCGG
>JBKPRS010000011.1:0-8721 GCA_046734695.1 Actinomycetota bacterium
GCCTGGCCCCCACCAACCCCGCCCACGAGCAGGCCCGCCGCGCCGCGGCCGCGGACGCCCGCCAGCGGGCGCTGGCCTACGCCGAGGCCCTCGACGTCGGGCTGGGCCCGATCGCCTGGATCGCCGAGCCCGGCCTGCGCCGGGGCGGCCAGCCGCCCTTCGAGCCGGTCGCCCGCCCCATGGTGGCCTCTGCCCGCTTCGCGCTGGCCGGGGCCACGGAGCCCGAGCCGCCGGCCGAGAACCTCGAAGCGGCCGAGATGACCGTGCAGGCCGCGGTCGAGGTGGGGTTCGAGATCCTGTGAGCATGAGCCCTGCGGACGCCCTCGACCGGATCGTCTACCTGCTCGACCGCGCCCTGGCCGAGGGCCAGAAGGTGCGGGCCTTCGCCCGGGCCCGCGACATCGTCGCAGCCGAGGGGGACGAGGCCATCGCGAGCCTTCACGCCTCCGGCAGGCTCACCGACCTGGCCGGTATCGGGCCCAGCACCGGGAAGGTCATCGCCGAGGCACTGGACGGCCAGGTGCCCAGCTACCTGGCCGCGCTGGAGACCGAGACCCTCATCGACCCGGGCGAGGGCGGCGCCCTGCGGGCCGCGCTCAAGGGCGACTGCCACACCCATTCAACCTGGTCCGACGGGGGCGCCTCGATCGAGAAGATGGCCCGCACCGCCATCGCGCTCGGCCACGACTACATGGTCCTCACCGACCACTCGCCGCGCCTTACCGTGGCCCACGGGCTCACCGCCGCCCGGCTGCGCGACCAGCTGGCCGAGGTGTGGGCGCTCAACGAGGCGCTGGCGCCGTTCCGCATCCTCACCGGCATCGAGGTCGACATCAACGAGGACGGTTCGCTCGACCAGAGCGAGGACATCCTGGCGGCGCTGGACGTCGTGGTGGCCAGCGTCCACTCCAAGCTGCGCATGGAACGCCAGGACATGACCCGGCGGATGGTCTCGGCCGTCGCCAGCCCGCACGTGGACATCCTGGGCCACTGCACCGGCCGCAAGCTGGTGGGACGCGGGCGTCCGCCCTCGACCTTCGACGCCGAGATCGTGTTCGCCGCCTGCGCCCAGTTCGACACGGCCCTCGAGATCAACTGCCGGCCCGAGCGCCAGGACCCGCCCGACGACCTGGTGGAGCTGGCGCTGGAGTGGGACCTGCACTTCTCGATCGACACCGATGCCCACGCCCCCGGCCAGATGGAGTGGCAGGCCTACGGCTGCGACAAGGCCGCCCGCCACGGCATCGAAGCGGACCGGATCGTGAACACGTGGGCCGCCGACGACCTGCTGGCCTGGGCCGGAAGTCACACCAGCCAGACCCCTTGACGGGGTTGCCTTGACGCCCTTGCCTCCCTACCCTGAGGGCATGGGCAGCAGGCCACCCCGGGCGAGCAACATGCAGGCCACGGCGGCCGCGATGACCGACCCTTACGTCGAGCGGGTGTCGCACCGGATCACCGAGGGCCTGGCCCAACGGGTGGTCGCCCTCCGCGAGCTGGGCCACGACACCCAGGACCTGGGCGACCCCGACGACCTGGCCGCCCGCATGCTCGCCACCGTGCCCGAGCCCTCCCCCTGGACCGAGCTGGGGCCGTACTACAGCACCACCGGGATCGCCCGGGTGCTGGGAGGCGTGTCCCGGCAGGCGGTCGAGGAGCGGCGCCGGCGTCGCACCATCCTCGCCCTGCGCACGGCCGACAACGTCTGGGTCTATCCGGCGTTCCAGCTGGACGGGCACAACCAGGTGGTCCGGGGCCTCGCCGAGGTGCTGGCCGGCTTCCACCCGCTGACCAGCGACGACGAGTGGATGGTCGCCTCCTTCGTGGCCGCCCCCCAGCCCGGCCTGGGCGGGGTCAGCATCGTCGAGCACCTCCGGGACGGGGGCGACCTCGGCCCGGTCGTGGCCCTGGCCCGCGAGCGTTCCGCCCGCTGGTCCCCGGCGTCGTAACCTCTGCGCCGGCGGACCACGACACAGCGATCGCTGTCCCGCGCCCGGAGGCCGCCGGAGGCCATGGTCCAAGACGCCAAGCGCCATCCCGACACCCGCCAGATCCCCAGCATCGGGGCGCCCCCCGCGCCCGAGGACCTGGCCGGCTTCCCCGTGTGGCACGTGCACGCGGGCACCACCCTGTGCCGCGTGACCACGTCGGGCTTCGGGCCGTGGTGGTTCTCCAGCGATGGCGAGGGCCGCTTCGACCTGGAGCCGCCCCGGGGCACCTGCTACCTGGCCGACGACGAGATCGGCGCCCTGTTGGAGGTGCTGGGCCCCATCGTGGTGGTCAGCTCCGGCTGGGCGCGGCGGCTGTCGATGTGGCACCTCGACCTGCCCCACCAGTGCAGCGCGGCGGACACCTCCGTGCGGGCCGCCCGGGGCTACGGGGTCACGGCCGAGCTGGCCAGCATGACCCCCTACGACCTGCCCCAGCGCTGGGCCGCGGCCTTCGCCACCGCCGGCTACCAGGGCGTGCGCTACCGGGTGCGCCACGACCCCGGGGGCGGCCGGGCGCTCGCTCTGTTCGGGACGGCCGGCGAGCGCAAGCGCTGGCCCCTGGGCCGGCGCCGCACCGTCGACGACGCCTTGCTCGACCGCCTGTGGGGGGAGACGGGCATCCCGGTCGCGGCCGTGCCCCGCTCCACCGACCTCGGCGAGATCCTCGACTGAGCCCGTTCTCGGACGGGCCACGTGGTGACCCCGGCTGGCTAGCCTCTCGGGCCATGTCCAAGAAGACGGCCAAGCGCCGGGCCAAGGCCCGCCGCAAGAAGGCCAACCACCGCAAGAAGCCCAACGCCCGCTGAGCCCTCCGCTGGCCCCCCTGCCCCCGCTGCCGCCCGCGCGCCGCGACGACGTCGTGGACGTCCTCCACGGCGTCGAGGTCCCCGACCCCTACCGCTGGCTGGAGGACGCTGACTCGCCCGACACCCGGGACTGGGTGGCGGCGCAGAACGCCCGCACCCGGGCCGTGCTCGACGCCCGTCCCGACCGTCCCGCGCTGGTCGAGCGCTTCGGCGCGCTCTACGCCGCGGGCCGGGCCGGCGCGCCGTCGATCCGGGGCGGGCGGCTGTTCTCGGTCGACCGCTGGGGCGACCACGAGCAGGCCGTGCTGGTCGTGCGCGACGTCCACGGCGACGCCGTGCCCGCGGCCCGCACGCTGCTCGATCCCCACGCACTGACCGGCGACGCGACCGCCGCGCTCGACTGGTACATGCCCTCGGTGGACGGGAGGCTGGTGGCGTTCGGCACCTCCCTCGGCGGGGACGAGCGCAGCACGCTCGGCGTCGTCGACGTCGCCACCGGCGAGGTGCTGGCCGACCGGATCCCCCGCACGCGGGCCTGCTCGGTGGCCTGGGCCCCCGACAGCCGGGCCTTCGTCTACACCCGCTACCCCGATCCCGCGGCGGTGGGCGAGGAGGAGGCGCAGTACAACCGCACGGTCTGGTGGCACGCGCTGGGCGACGACCCGGGCCACGACGAGCTGGTCTTCGGCGACCTGCCGGACAAGCGGGCGTGGGCCGCGGTGGACCTGTCCCGCGACGGCCGCTGGCTCGTCGTGGAGCTGACGCTGGGCTGGACCCGGGCCGACGTCCACCTGATCGACCGCAGCACCGGCGAGCGCACGACGGTGATCGAGGGCGTCGACGTCATGTCGTCCTTCACCGTGGTCGACGACGTGCTGGTCGGCACCACGACGCTGGACGCCCCCCGGGGCCGGGTGGTCGCCGTCCCGCTGGCCACGCCCACGCCCGAGCACTGGCGGACCGTGGTGGCCGAGTCCGACGACGTGATCGAGGGCGTGGCCGTGACCGCCGGGTCGCTGGTGCTGGCCTCCACCCGCCGGGCCACGGCGCGCCTGTCCCGGGTGCCCCGGGCCGCGCTGGCCGGCTCCGAGGCCACCGTCCCGGTCGAGATCCCGCTGCCGGAGCCCGGATCGCTGGCGGGCCTGGCCGGCGACCGCGACAGCGACACCGCGGTGATCGCCTTCACCTCATGGGCGCGGCCGTCGGAGCTTTGGCGCTGGTCGCCTGATGAGCGCGGGGACGGGCTCGTGCGCTGGAGCGACCTGCCCTCCCCCGTCGTCCCCGGCGACTACACGGTCGCCGTGGACCGCTACCCCTCGACCGACGGCGTCGAGGTCACGCTGTTCACCGTGCGCCGGGCGGGCACCGAGCCCGGTCCGGGCACGCCGACCCTGCTCACCGGGTACGGCGGCTTCGCGGTGACGATGAGCCCGGGCTACAGCCCGCGGGCGGTGGCGGTGGCCGACGACGGCGGGATCTACGCAGCGGCCTGCATCCGCGGCGGCTCGGAGGAGGGCGAGGACTGGCACCGGGCCGGCATGCGCGAGCACCGCCAGCAGGTGCTCGACGACTTCGCGGCCGCGGCCCGCTGGCTGGTGGACCAGGGCCGCACGTCCCCCGACCGCCTCGCCATCGAGGGCGGCAGCAACGGTGGGCTGCTGGTGGCCGCCACGCTCACCCAGCGGCCCGAGCTGTGCCGGGCGGTCGTGTGCGCCGTCCCGCTGACCGATATGGTCCGCTTCCCCCGCTTCCTCATCGCCAAGCTGTGGACGCCCGAGTACGGCGACCCCGAGGTGCCCGAGGAGTTCGCCTGGCTGTGGGGCTACTCGCCCTACCACCACCTGGTCGAGGGCACCTGCTACCCGGCCACGCTGGTGCTCACGGGCGAGGAGGACAGCCGCGTGGACCCCGCCCACGCCCGCAAGTTCGGGGCCGCCCTCGGGTGGGCGACCGCCTGCGGCGAGGACCGGCCGGTCCTGGTCCGCATCGAGCCCCGGGCCGGGCACGGCCAGGGCAAGCCGGCGTCCAAGCAGGCGGAGGAGGCCGCCGACGTCCAGGGCTTCCTGCGGTCCCAGATCGGGCTCGGCCCGGGCGGGTGAGCGTCCTCGACCGGATCCGCTCGGCGTGCGCCACCGTGGCGGCGCAGGCCGCCCACGTCACCGTGCAGGCGGATGCGATCGACGCGCTGGCGGCCACGCTCGATCCGGTCGAGCCCCCGCTGCTGCCCGAGGAGCGCGTGGGTGGCGACGACGCGGCGGTAGCGGCCTCCGTGCTGGCCTGGAACGCGGTGAACTTCGGGTCGGGCTGGTTCCCCGACCTGCGCAAGCGCCCCGGCCTGTCCGGCGCCCGCAGCCTGGCCGCCGCCTGGTCCGACCACGTGGACCGGTGCGGTCCGCCGACGTCGGCGTGGCTGGCCGAGGCGGACGCGGCCCGCTGCGCGAGCCTGTTCGACCAGCCGCACCCGGGCCCGGTCGACGACCTGCTGGAGCTGTTCGCCCGGGCCTGGCGCGATCTGGGGGCCCTGCTGGACGAGCGCGCCGGGGGCTCGGCCGCCGGGCTGGTCCGCTCGGCGGGCGGATCGGCCGCGGCCCTGGTGGACGTCCTCGGCACGATGCCGCTGGCCCACGACGTGGCCCGGCACGGCGAGGTGGAGGTCCCGCTGTACAAGCGGGCCCAGATCAGCGTCTCCCACCTGGCCCGGGCCACCGGCGGCACCGGCGTCGGCGCCTTCGCCGGGGACGAGCGCCTCACCGCCTTCGCCGACAACCTCGTGCCCCACGTGCTGCGCATGGCCGGCGTGCTGGCCTACGACGACGGCCTGGCCGCCCGCATCGACGCGGGCACGCTGCTGGCGCCGGGCAGCCCGGAGGAGGTGGAGATCCGAGCCTGCGGCGTCCACGCCGTGGAGCTGCTTTCGGGCCGGACCGGCCTCTCTCCGGCGGCGATCGACCACCAGTTGTGGCAGCGGGGCCAGGACCCCGCCATCAAGGCCGTTCCCCGCCATCGCTGCCGCTGCCCGTGGTACTGACGGCGGGCTAGCGTCCGCTCCCGTGGGGACTCCGGCACCTCCGCTGGTCGGGATCACCGTGGGCGACGAGCCCGCGGCGTGGGCGTCCATCGGCTTCAGCGTCGCCGACGACGGCGCCTGCCCGGTGGGCACAGTGCCCCTGCACCTGGCCGGTCCCGGCGCCGGCCGGGGCGTCACCGGCTGGACGCTGGCCGACGGCGGCGGCGACATCGACGGCGTGCCCACGGCCGCAGCCGACCTCTGGCCGGCCGGCAACACTGTCGACCTCCGATCCCTCCCGGAGCGCCCGCCCGACCACCCCAACGGGGTGCTGTCGATCGACCATCTCGTGGCGATGACGCCCGACCTCGACCGCACCACCGCGGCGCTGGAGGCGCGGGGCATCGCCCTCCGGCGCACCCGGGAAGCCGGCCGGGGCCGGGCGCAGCGCTTCTTCCGCCTGGGCGAGGTCATCCTCGAGCTGATCGGGCCGGTCGAGCCGCAGGGCGACGGGCCGGCGAAGCTCTGGGGTCTCGCCTTCACCGTGGCCGACCTCGACGCCACCGCCGGCCACCTCCAGGGCCGGATCGGCGCGACCAAGGACGCGGTCCAGCCGGGCCGGCGCATCGCCACGCTGCACGCGGGCGACGCCATCTCGGTCCCCGTGGCGTTCATGTCGCAGGCGCACCGATAGCCTGCCGACGCCATGCTCGACCACGTCTTCACCGATGCCATCGGGGCCCTGCGGGACTCGCTCGAGAGCGCCCTGCTGGAACGGCAGGCGTTCGAGGAGCGGTTCCAGGTCGACGTGCTGCTGGGCGACATCACCTGGGAGACGTCCTACGGGCTGCCGGGCGAGGGGCTGCCGCCCCGCGTCCAGGCCGACCTCACGCTGGACTGGCCGACCTGGGCCCAGACCGCCTACCGGTCGTGGTACATCGGCGAGCCGTTCCACGACCCGCCCCGCATCGAGATCGAGCTGGTGCTGCGGGTCCAGCGCCTGGCCGAGTCCCCGGAGCCGAGCGTGGTCCTGGCCGTGCTGCCCGAGTCGAGCGCGCCGATCGGGTCCGAGCACCTGGAGCGCTCCGGGCCCACCATCGAGACGGTCTGCTCGGCCGACCTCAACGAGCGCGAGTTCGCCATCGAGGTGTCCTACGAGGGCAGCTACGAGCTCGACGAGGAGACGCTGGCGGACGGCACGATCCTCGACGACCACCTCAGCGCGATGGGCGGCTGGATCGCCTCGACGCTGGTGAAGCTGGGCGACCTGACGCTGCCGTTCCTGCCTCCGGTCGACGAGCACGAGTGACCACGTAGCGAGGTTTTCCGCCACTCTTCGCTTGACCTGGCCGGGTCGCTGCGGAAACGTTCAGGCCAATGCACCCCAGAAAGTGGTTGGCAGCCACGCTCTGCGGTCTCCTCATCGGCGCCGCCGGCTCCTGCCACAAGCCGATCAGCCAGCAGACGCGTAGCTACTACATGACGCGGACCGCACCGGAGGACGCCGCCGCCCTCGGCTGCGCCAACGCCGACAAGTCGGGCCGCCTGACCCTGTTCTTCGGAGCCCCCACCATGGTGAACGGCATCCCCGGGGCCACGCTGTGGGGCGCGCCCAACCAGCACGTGTACCAGATCGCCCACGCGGTCAAGGAGTTCGTCCGGGGCTACGCCACCTGCCGCACCGACCCCAACTTCCGACTGCTCATCGGGATCGGCACGTCCAACAGCGGCATCGACGCCCGGACCGACGACTGGCTCTACGCGCACGGCCGGGTGTGGGGGAACATGGTGCGCGACATGGCCACCTGGGCGGCCACGTACTACCCGTTCCACGCCCAGATCTTCGGCGCCTGGGACTTCGAGCCGTCCTGGTCGCAGTTCGGCAAGGCCGAGAGCTGGATGCACGGCTACGACCTCACCGACGGCCGCCCGGGCATCTACATCAACGCGTCCGCGGACGGCTGCCCCACCCAGACCGCCGTCAACCAGCCCTGCAACAACGGCTGGAACCAGTGGGAGATGTGGCACCTGGCCTGGCAGCACAACTCCGGCATGCCCTTCCCCCAGATCTACGCCACCAGCGGCGTCAACGCCCGCCAGTGGCAGCTCGTCGACCTGTACGCCGCCACCCACCAGGCCTCGTTCATGTTCTTCTTCGGGACCATGACCCAGGCGGAGGCGTGCCGGCAGAACGGCGGCTGCTCGGGCACGGACAACAACCCCGAGCAGGCGCAGAACTTCATGCTGCAGTGGCTCAACAGCGATCAGCGGACGTCCCAGGGCGACATCGAGGGCATGACCGACATCCGCTGGTTCACCTGATCGGACCGATGCGATGAGCGAAGACGACGCCCAGCACAAGGCTCCTCCGTCGCCCCGGAAGAGGCGGCGGGCCCTCCCCCGGGCCCGGGGCGGCGTCCTGCTGGCGGCGCTCGCCCTCAGCGCGGTGGCGGCCTCGGCCGCCGCCAGCGCGGCGCTCAGCCGTCCGAACGCCTCCGAGCCGGTCACCCTCGAGAAGCAGCTCCAGTCCGAGATCGACGACATGCTGGCGTCGGGCGTCCCCCGCAACAGTCCCAAGGTGCGCATGCTCCAGGACAGCCTCGACCAGCTGCGCTCGCCCGCCATCGGCCGGCCGCGCCATGACCCCGAGGGCGACGTGAGCGGCCTGCTGTCCGGCGACGCCGGCGCGGTCCAGCCCCGGGCCGGAGTCGCCTCCGGCTCCGGGGGCGACGCGGTCGGGACGGCCGGCGGCGCGTCCGGCAACTGGGACTCGGGCCCGATCGACTGCGAGCCGATCCCCGGCCTGCTGTCGGCGGCCGAGGTGGCCGGGGCGTCCTGCGTGGGCGTCCCCCAACCGGACGGGACCAGCCGCTACGTGGCGATCGGCGCCGACGGCGTCGCCCGGACCGTGCTGTTC
>JBKPRS010000012.1:0-39118 GCA_046734695.1 Actinomycetota bacterium
GCCCGCGGTGGCCCGGAACGTGGGCCGGCGCTGCACGCGCAGCCACGCCTCGGTCACGATGCCGAGCGTGCCCTCGCTGCCGAGCACCAGCCGGTCCGGGCTGGGACCGGCGCCACTGCCCGGCAGCCGGCGCGACTCCCACCAGCCCGACGGGGTCAGCATGCGCACCGACTCCACGAAGTCGTCGATGTGGGTGTGGTTCGTGGCGTAGTGGCCGCCCGAGCGGGTCACGATCCAGCCGCCCACCGTCGACCACTCGAACGACTGGGGGAAGTGGCGCAGGGTCAGGCCGTGGGGCCGCAACTGGTCCTCGACCGCCGGTCCCAGCGCCCCGGCCTGGATGCGGGCGGCCCGCGACGCGTGGTCGACCTCGAGGATCCGGTCCATGGCCGTGAGGTCGACGGTGACGACACCGGCCGCCTCGGCCGGCGGGTTCACGCCCCAGACCACGGACGAGCCGCCGCCGAAGGGCACCACGACGTGGCCCGCGTCGCCGCACCAGTCGAGCACCGCCTCCAGCTCTGCGTCCCCGGTCGGGTAGGCGACGGCGTCGGGCGGGGCGTCGAACAGGCCGCGAAAGGCCCGCAGCCGGTCGGTGAAGGCCATGCCGTAGGCGTGCCGGGCCCGCTCGGCGCCCTCGGTCGTGCACACGGCGGCCAGCGCCTCGGGCACCGACAGCCGGGGCGGGCGCAGGGCCACGTCCCCGATCGGTACCGGCCGCTCCACCCGGGGCTCGACCCCGTAGCGGCGGGCCAGCGACCCGGCCAGCCGCTGGCGCTGCTCGTCAGTGGGCTCGTCGGCCGCCAACCCCCAGCCCCACAGGCTGCGCGGCCCCGAAGCGTTCCAGGGCATGGCCCCTAGGAGACCATGCGGGGCGGGCGGCTGTCAGGCGGACCGGAAGCGCTCGTCCGGCCGCATCCGCACCCGTCCCCGGGGATCGACCACCACGATCATGTGCGTGGCCTCGTCGATGAGGGTCACGGCGTGGTCGACCGTGCGGGCGGCGAGCGAAGCGTCGGTGAGCGCCGTCACGGTGAGTCCGTAGATGTGGGTGCTCATGACAGCGCCCCCTTTCGTCTCTTGTCCCTACTGTCCTCTGTACCGGGCATTCGTTACCGCATCTGCCCCAGATGACGGATCGGACCGGCGGATCTCATCGCTCCTCGGCTACGGCGTCGGTGACCCGGTTGACCAGGGTCTGGGTGACGCGTTCGGACTCGTCGCGGTCGTACGGGCGGAGCTCGGACTCGAAGCTGAGCTCGACCAGGGCACGGTCGATCCGGACGACGACGTTGTCGATGTACACGTTCGCGTTCTCCTGGTCGACCGAGTAGGGGATCGACATCCGCCAGGCCACCGTGGTGTTGCCGAAGGGGGTGTAGGGGAGCCGGACCCCGGTCACCGTGCCGATCTCAACCTCGGCCGGGAGGCCCTCCGGACGGTGGGCAGCCAGGCTGGACTGGTAGGCCTTGGCGTAGCAGTCCGGGGCTGCCTCGTCGCGCAGGAGCTCGATCGCCCGGCGGGGGCCGGTGTCGTCGCCGGCGAGGGCCACCCCGGCGACCACCATGTCTCCGCCTGGCGAGACGAACCCCGGCGTGGTCGCCCGGGGGAGATCGGTGACCGGGCTGGCGGATCCGAGGCAGCGGGCGAGATCCTCGATGGTCACTGCGCCCGTGTCCTCGGCCGCGGCCGGGACGGTGAACCAGCTCTGGGGGAAGTCGTCGAGGGTCAGCAGCATCGCGTCGGCCCGCGCCTCCTCCGAGGCGGTCTCGGCCGCCGAGAGGGACGTGTCGGGCGGGCCGAGGTGCGGCGCGCTCTCGTTCTCCTCGGCGCAGCCTGCGGCGACCAGCGCGGCCACGCCGAGCAGGCTCGCCACCCATCCGCATCGCACTGATGCGGTTCTACCCGACCCAGCGCGCGATTGGATGTCGGTTCTACGCGCCGTCGGCGCGCAGGAGGAGCACGCCGGACGGGGTTCCGCCGCCGGTGGTGACGACCGCCGTGGCGGCCCCGGGGACCTGGCGGTCGCCGGCGGTGTGGCGGAGCTGGGCCATGGCCTCGTAGAGGAAGCCGAACCCGTGGGTCCGGCCCTCGGACAGCTGGCCGCCGTGGGGGTTGACCGGGAGGTCGCCGTCGAGGGCGATGCGCCGGCCGCCGTCCAGCCAGTCCTTGGCCTCGCCCAGGCCGCAGAACCCCAGGGCCTCCAGCCAGGAGATGGCGTTGAACGTGAACCCGTCGTAGACGAGCGCCACGTCGACGTCGGCGGGCCCCAGCGACGTGCGGGTCCAGAGGTGGGCCGCTTGGCCGAGGACCTGGGGCTCGTGGGTGATCGTGCCCTGGTCCCAGGAGATGCGCTCGGTGATCTGGGTGCCGACCGCCTCGACCCGCACCGCCTGGCGTGGCAGGTCCGAGGCCACCGAGGCGTCGGACACGACCACGGCGATCGACCCGTCGCACGGGACGTCGCAGTCGTACAGGCCGAAGGGCGTGGTGATGGGCCGGGCCGACAGGTAGTCGTCCATGGTCATCGGGTCGCGGTAGATCGCCGCCGGGTTGCGGGCCGCGTTGGCCCGGCCGTTGAGGGCGATCCAGCCCAGCATCTCCCGCGGCGCGCCGTACCGGTGCAGGTACTGGTTGGCGTTCATGCCGATCCAGTTGGCGGCGGACAGGGCGCCGAAGGGGAGGCGCCACTCCTGCATGGTCCCCGAGATCCGGCCGCCGCCCCCACCACCCGAGGCGCCGGGGCCGAGGCGCAGGGCGGCGAAGGTCGACTCCCACACCGTGCGGAAGCACAGGACGTGGCGGCACAGCCCCGAGGCGACCGCCAGCATGGCGGCGATCACGGCCCCGCCCGGCCCGGGGAGGTCGCCGCCGCCGTTGATCCAGGTGGGGTGGAGGCGCAACGCCTCCTCGACCGCGGTGACGCCGCCCTCGCTCATGCCCACCCCGGCCGCGCCCGGGTAGGTGGACAGGCCGTCGATGTCGTCCAGCGTTAGGCCGGCGTCGGCCACCGCCGCCAGGCAGGCGTCCACCGTCAGCGACAGGGGGTCGACCATGAGCCGGCGCCCGATGGCGGACCGGCCCACGCCGGACAGCACGGCCCGGTGCTCGAAACGGTCGGGGCCGAGCGGCGGCCGGGGCGCGGGCAGCGCCGGCTCGCCCACCCGGTCGACCGGGTCCGTGTCGCCCGTGGGCGAGAACAGCGGGAGCCACACGTCCTCGTGCTGCTCGAAGCGGACCATCACCTCCTGGCCGATGTGGACCTCGCCGGGGTCGCAGCCGACCACGTTGGTGGTGAGCCGCACGGTGGGGTCCTCGGCCAGCGCCACGTTGGCGATGACGTAGGGCGGGTCGAGCCCGGGCAGCCAGGAGTGCTGGTTGACCGTGAACCCGACCACCGTGGCGCGGCCCGACACGACCGTGGGCGCCCACGACCGGCTCCGGCACGCGGGGCACACGGGCACGGGCGGGTGGACCAGCGCCTTGCAGTCCTGGCACCCCTGGACCCGGAGGCGGCCGTCCGCCCCCGAGGTCCAGAACCACTCGTTGACCGGGGTCAGCTGGGGGAGCGGGCGCACCTGGTCAGAACGTGGTGTTGGCCAGGAAGTCCACCGCCCCCGACGCGGGCGGGAACGACCCGCTGATGCCGGCGCTGAAGTAGCCCGCGTCGGTCACCATCGTGATGCCGGTGATTCCCGAGGCCGCGTCGCTGCACAGGAACAACAGCGGGTAGGCCTGCTCGGCCGGGGACGAGGCCTGGATGCCGGCCTCCTCGCGGTAGTCCGAGCCGAAACCCAGCCACATCTCCTTGTTGGCCTGGGCGAGGGGCGTGTCGGTGGGCCCGGGCATGATGGCGTTGATGCGGATGCCCTGCTTGAGCAGCCCGAATGCCTCGCGGGCGACGTAGGCGTTGATCGCCAGCTTGCTCCACAGGTAGTCGGCGTGGCTGTTGTCCACGGCCCACTTCGTCGCCTCGTCGAAGTCGGTGATGGCCAGGTACTCGCCCAGGCGCTCCAGGTTGGCCTGCCAGCCGAAGCCGGCGGCTGACGCGATCATCCCGATGGCCGACCCGCGGGACAGCAACCCGCCTTCGAGCAGCTTGTCGATCAGGTGGCGGTGGCCGATGAAGTTGATGCGCTCGATCCCGGGTGTGCCGTCGGCGACGCCCGCACAGGAGAACAGCGCGTGGATCGGACCGCCGCACTCCTCGACGGCGGCCTCGATGGATGCCTTGTCGGAGAGGTCCAGGTGGATGGCTTTGACCCCCGGGAGGGTGACCTCGGCCCGGTCCATGACCACGACCTCGGCCCCGGCGTCCTTGGCCAGCTCGGCCGTCGCCGCGCCCATGCCGGTGGCGCCCCCCACGACCAGCACCCGCTTCCCGTCGTAGCGGTATGCGTCGAACAGTCCCATTGTCATGTCTCCTTGTCAGGCCACTACGCCGCGGACCTTGAGGTCCAGGATCGTGTCGGTGTCGAGCCCCAGCTCGCCGAGGATGGCATCGCCGTGCTCGTTGAACTCCGGCGCCCGCTTGGGCGCCGCGGGCTCCCCGCCGTACTGGACGGGGGCGGCCGCCAGCCGGAAGGGCGTGCCCTCGGCGGTCTCGCAGTCCTGGACGTAGCCGTTGGCGATGGTCTGCGGATCGGACGCCACCTCCAGCGTGTCCTGCACCATCGCCCACTGGCCGCTGAACTTGGCCAGCCGCTCCCGCCACTCGGCCGCGTCGCGCTCGGTGAACGCCTCGCGGACCGCGTCGGTGGCGGCGACGATGTTCTCCCGGATGGCCTCGGCGTTGGCGAAGCGCTCGTCGTCGGCCAGCTCGGGCCGGCCCAGGACCGCGCACGCCTCGGCCCAGTACCGGGCGGCCTGCAGGCAGGTCATCGAGATGAACTTGCCGTCACGGGTGCGGTAGGTGCCGCTGAGCGGGTTGCCGGTGGGGGCGCCGACCGGCGGCGGGGCCCAGCCCACGTTGTGCTGGAGCGAGAGCGCCAGGGCCGCGCCCATCGACCACATGCCGATGCCCAGCAGCGACACGTCCACGGTGGTGGCCTCGCCGGTGCGCTCGCGGTGGAACAGCGCACCCATGATCCCGCCCGCGATGGTCATGGCGCCGATGGAGTCGCCGAACGCGGGCGCGGGCGGAGCGGGGACGTAGTCGTAGCTGGCCTGCTTGACGCCCATGGCGACGCCGGCCCGGCACCAGTAGGCCAGCGAGTCGTAGGAGCCCTTGTCGGCGTCGGGGCCCCGCTCGCCCTGGCCGGTGCCGCGCACGTAGATGATGTCGGGGTTGTGGGCCCGGATGTCGTCGACGTCGATGGCGAGCTTGGTCCGCACGCTGGGCAGCTTGTTGGTCAGGAAGACGTCGCAGGTGCCGGCCAGCTTGTAGAGGATGGCGAGGCCCTCCTCCGACGTGAGGTCGAGACCGAGGCTCTGCTTGCCCCGGTTGGAGTGCTCCAACAGGACGTGGACGCCGTTGCCCATGATGGCCAGGCCGCTCGAGGCCAGCCCCCGCATGGCGTCGCCCCGCTCGACGTGCTCGATCTTGACGACCTCCGCGCCCCAGTCGGCGAGGAGCGCCGACGCCGCGGGCACGAAGGTGTGCTCGGCGACTTCGAGGATGCGGACGCCCTGCATCACTGCGGTCATGACCCCTCCCTTGGTACGCCTGTCATTATGACCAAGACGTTAGGTCGTGTGCACACCTGACCACCACGAGTGAAGAGATCACCTGGTAGATGGCGTGCCAAGCTCCCCAGAGTTGACCCAAACGTTAGAAACGATCTACGTTGCGGCTATGACGAGACGGCTCGGGTTCCCGGTCTTCGATGCCGACAACCACCTCTACGAGACCCAGGAGGCGTTCACCCGCCACCTGCCGGACCGCTACAAGGGCGCCATCGACTACGTCGAGGTCAAGGGGCGCAAGAAGATCGTGGTGCGGGGCACGATCAGCGAGTACATCCCGAACCCCACCTTCGACGTGGTGGCCCGGCCCGGTGCGCAGGAGGAGTACTTCCGCATCGGCAACCCCGAGGGCAAGTCCTACCGCGAGATCGTGGGCAAGCCCATGAAGGCGATCCCCGCGTTCCGCGGCCCCGAGGCCCGCATCGAGCTGATGGACACCCAGGGGCTCGACCGCACGCTGATGTTCCCCACCCTGGCCAGCCTGCTCGAAGAGCGGATGCGCGACGATCCCGAGCTGATCCACGCCGTCATCCACTCCCTCAACGAGTGGCTCTATGAGGAGTGGAGCTTCAACCACGAGGACCGCATCTTCACCACCCCGATCATCACGCTGCCCATCGTGGAGCGGGCCATCGAGGAGCTGGAGTGGGCGGTCGAGCGCGGCGCCCGCACCGTGCTGATCCGGCCGGCGCCGGTGCCCGCCTACGGCGGCTCCCGGTCGTACGGCTACGAGGAGTTCGACCCGTTCTGGCAGGCCGTGGTGGACGCGGACGTGCTGGTGTCGATGCACGCGTCGGACAGCGGCTACTCCCGCTACCAGTCCGACTGGACCGGGCCCAGCGAGATGCTGCCGTTCCGGCCCGACGCCTTCCGCATGCTCACCATGGGCAAGCGGCCGGTCGAGGACGCCATGGCCGCGTTCGTGTGCCACGGCACGTTCACCCGCTTCCCCGGCCTGAAGGTGGCCTCGGTCGAGAACGGCGGCGACTGGGTCGTCCCGTTCCTGGCCCACCTGGAGGACACCTACCGCAAGATGCCCCAGGCGTTCGACGAGAACCCCATGGAGGCCTTCAAGCGCAACGTCTGGGTCAGCCCGTTCCACGAGGACGACATCGAGGAGCTCGTGGGCGTGCTGGGCGCCGACCACCTGCTGTTCGGGTCGGACTATCCGCATCCCGAGGGCCTGGCCGAGCCGTGCAGCTACGTCGACCACCTGCCGCCGGGGATGGCGGAGGAGGACGTGGCGGCCATCATGGGCGCCAACCTGGGCCGGCTCATGCGGGTCGACGTCGACGCAGCGGCTGCGGTCTGACAAGGGGAAAGGGACGACATGGACCTGGATGGACGATCCGCGCTCGTGACCGGCGGCGCCGGCGGGCTGGGCTCCGCGGTGGTGCGCCGGCTGGTGGAGCAGGGCACCGGCGTGGCGATCTTCGACCGCGACCTCGACCGCGGCAGCGAGCTGGCCAAGGAGCTGGGTGACACGACCGTCGCGGTGGGCGGCGACGTCAACGACGACGACGCCGTCGCCGCGGCCATCGAGGCGGCCCGCTCGCTCGGCACGTTCTCGCTCGTGGTCAACGTGGCCGGCGGAGGCGTCGGCGGGGGCCGCACCGTGGGCCGCGACGGCACACCGCACGACAAGGCGGCGTTCACCGGCACCATGGAGATGAACGCGTTCGGTACGTTCAACGTGACCCGCCTGTCGGCGGCAGCCATGGCGGCCAACGAGCCCGACGAGCACGGCCAGCGGGGCGTGGTGGTCAACACCGCCTCCATCGCGGGGATCGAGGGCCAGACGGGCCAGCTCGCCTACGCCGCGGCCAAGGCCGCCATCCTCGGCATGACGCTGCCGCTGGCCCGGGACCTGGCGGCGCTCGGCATCCGGGTGTGCGCCATCGCCCCCGGCACCATGGGCACGCCGATCATGCTGAGCGTGCCCGAGGCGCTGCAGGAGAACCTGACGCGCAGCATCGTGTTCCCCAAGCGCATGGGCCGCCCCGAGGAGTTCGCCCTGCTGGTGGAGTCGATCGCCCGCAACCCCTACCTCAACGGCGAGAACATCCGGCTGGACGGCGCGCTGCGCTTCCCCCCGAAGTAGCCCGTGCCCGCGATCGACGACCTGGTCGGGGCCCTGGCGCTGCAGCCGGTCGATCCCGACCGCACCACCGCCCACCAGTACCCGGCCGACCGCTATACGGCCGGCAACGTGGAGTCCGCCACCGGGGTCATCTTCGGCGGCCAGCTGATGGGCCAGGCCATCGTCGCCGCGCTGGCGGGCCAGGACGGCAAGCGGGTCAAGACGTTGCACACGATCTTCGCCCGCAGCGGCCGTCCCGACGCCCCGGTCGAGATCGCGGTGGAGCGCATGCACAGTGGCCGCGCCTTCGCCAGCAGCACGGTGACGATCGGCCAGGGCGACCGGCTGTGCGCCCGCTCGCTGGTGCTGCTGAGCGCGGACGAGCCCGACTTCATCCGCCACGCCGATCCCGTCCCGACCGTGGCGGGACCGGACGAGGCCACGCCCGCGGGCGACGGGTCGGGCGACTGGCAGATCCGCATCGCGGGCGGGGTCGACATCAACGATCCCGAGGTGGTCGGACCGCCGGACCTCGACGTGTGGACGCGCTTCGCCGGCGCCCCCGACGACCCGGCCGTCGACCAGGCGCTGCTGGCCTACGCCACGGACGGCTTCCTCATCGCCACGGCCATGCGGCCCCACGCCGGGGTCGGCCAGGCCCAGGCGCACAGGACGGTCTCGACCGGGGTGGTCAGCCACACGCTCACGTTCCACGAGCCGGCGCCGGCGGGGGAGTGGCTGCTGCTGTCGCACCACAGCCCGTACGCGGGTCGGGGCCGCAGCTACGGCACCGCCCAGGTGTTCCGGGCCAGCGGCGCCCTGGTCGCGTCCTACGTGCAGGACGCCATGATCCGGCCCCTCGACGCCGGTCGTGGCGGGGCGCTCTGAGGGAATGAGTATGACAATTTCAGTTGTGTGGACGATCCGTGACTCATGTTGCAATCCTCATTCTCGCAGTGTGAAACTGTGCTTCACAGTGACGGCGGGCACACGCGTGCCCGGACCAGGAGGGGTAGATGCCGGTGCCTGAGGCAGTCGTCGTGTCCACGGCGCGCACTGCGATCGGCACGGCGTTCCGGGGCACCCTCGTGGACGTCGATGCCCTCGAGCTGGGCACCCGCGCCGTCGCCGAGGCCGTGGCCCGCTCCGGGATCGATCCCGCCCTCGTCGACGACATCGTGCTGGCCGAGGCGCTCTACGGCGGCGGCGACATCGCCCGCTACGCCGCCATCGAGGCGGGCCTCGAGCACGTGGCCGGCCTGGCCCACAACCGGCACTGCGCCGGCGGGCTGGCGGCGCTGACCACCGCGGCCGCCACCGTGCGCGCCGGCATGGACCGGGTCGTGGTGGCCGGCGGCACGCAGTCGTCCTCCACCTCGCCGCGCTCGACCCGCCGGGTCCCCGGGACCGACGACTGGGAGGACTGGTGGCCGCCGACCCACGCCGACCGTCCCTCGGCCCCCAACATGGACATGTCCATCACCGTGGGCTGGAACGCGGCGGTCGAGGCCGGCATCACCCGGCAGGAGATGGACGCCTGGGCGCTGCGCTCGCACCAGCGGGCGGTCGCCGGCATCGACGACGGCAGCTTCGTCGAGGAGATCTTCCCGTTGGACGTGAAGCGGCGCGACGGGTCCACCACCACCTTCGCGGTCGACGAGCACCCGCGGCGTGACACATCCCTGGAGAAGCTGGCCTCGCTCAAGCCGCTCCACCCCGAGATCGAGGGGTTCAGCATCACCGCCGGCAACGCGTGCGGGGCCAACGACGGCGCCGCTGCCCTGGTGATCGCCGACCGGGAGCTGGCCGAGGCGAACGGCATCGAGCCGCTGGCCTCCGTGCGGGCATGGGCGTCAGTGGGCGTCCCGCCCGAGCGCACCGGCCTGGCCCCGACCATCGCCATCCCCAAGGCGCTCGACCGGGCCGGCCTGGGGATCGCCGACGTCGACCTGTGGGAGATCAACGAGGCGTTCGCCGCGATGTGCGTCGCCACCACCCGCGTCCTCGGCATCGACGAGGAGATCGTCAACGTCCTCGGAAGCGGCTGCAGCCTGGGGCACCCGATCGCCATGACCGGGGCCCGCATGGCCGTGACCCTCATCCACGAGCTGCGCCGCCGCGGTGGCGGCACCGGCGTGGCCGCCATGTGCGCGGGCGGCGGGATGTCGTCCGCCGTCGTGCTCGACGTGCCCGCGCCGTGACCGCAAGTCCAACGACCCATCGTCAACAACCCTGAGGGGGCGTCAATGGAGAGCCAGGAACAAGCATCAGGGCGCCGCGGGAGGCGGTACCGGCGGGGCCTGGCCCTGTCCGCCCTGTGCGTGCTGGTTTTGGCGGCCGTCGCCTGTGGTGGCGATGACGACGACGACTCGAGCGCGTCCGACGACACCACGGGCGCGAGCACGGACCTGCTCGGGCCGGAGAACGTCGCCTCCGGCGACCCGATCAAGCTGGGCATGGTGTCGGACGGCTCGACGCAGGCGTTCGACAACACCGACGAGCTCCGCGCCGCCGAAGCCACGGCCGAGTACTGGAACAACCACAAGGGCGGCCTCGGCGGCCGGCCCATCGAGGTCGTGACCTGCGAGACGGGCGCGGACCCGGCGGGCGCCACCGACTGCGCCAACCAGCTGGTCGAGGCGGACGTCGTCGCCGTGGCGCTCAGCCAGTCGGCGGTGGCGGGCGACGTGTGGACGCCGCTGCACGACGCCGGCATCCCGACGCTGTGGTTCCAGACCAACGGCGAGGACCAGCTCGCCGACACGGAGAACAGCTTCGTCATGGTCAACCCGCTGGCGACCCTGTTCGGGACCCCGATCGCCGCGGCCGAGGCCGAGAACGCCGACAAGATCGCGTTCGTGACCATCGACGTCCCCGTGGCGCTCACCGCGTTCGATTCGGGCCAGGCCGACGAGATCCTGGGCAACGCCGGGCTCGACTACGACCTCGTCAAGATCCCGATCGGCACCGCCGACCTGACCACCCAGATGCAGGAGGTCGTCAACAGCGGCGCCGGCGTCGTGAACGTCATCGGCAACGACGCGCTCTGCATCGCCGCCTTCCAGGGCCTGAGGGCCGTCGGCTACGACGGCGTGATCACCTCGATCTCGCAGTGCATCACCGATGCCACGCGTGAGGCGATGGGCGGCGATCTCGAGGGCATCTCGATCACCTCGACCATGGCCCTCGGCGACGCCGACGACCCGGCGTTCCAGCTCTACGAGGCCGTCATGGAGAAGTACGGCGACGACGTCAGCGACGTCAACAACGCCACCGCCATGGGCGGCTACACCGTGATGGCGTCGCTCGCCTCCGCCCTGCAGGGCATCGAAGGCGACGTCACGGCCGAGACGGCCGCGGCGACGATCAAGGCGATGTCCTCGGCCGACTACCCCGGGGCCGACGGCCTGACGTTCCAGTGCGGCGGATCGGCGTACGCGCCGCAGCCGGCCGTGTGCTCGAATGGGTCGTTGCGGGCGACCCTCGATGCCGACGGGAACCCGTCGAGCTACGAGGCGGTCGATCCGACCGACATCCTGAACTGACCCCGCGTTGATCGCGGGCCGGTCCGGGGAGCGGCCGGCCCGCGATCACGCGCATCCCACGAGCCACTAGCCGGAGGCCCACGCCGTGGACCACATCGCATCACTCCTCCTGGGCCTGGGGGCCGGTGGGGTGTACGCCGCGCTCGCGCTGGCGCTGGTCATCACCTACCGCGCCTCGGGGGTCCTGAACTTCGCGACCGGCGCGATGGCGCTGTACGTGGCCTACACGTACGCCGGCCTGCGCAAAGGTGAGCTGCTGGTCCCCATCCCGGGACTGCCCAAGACCGTCGACCTCGGCCAGGAGCTCGGGTTCTGGCCCGCCGTGCTCATCGCGATGGTCGTCGCTGCGCTGCTCGGCGCGCTGCTCTACGGGCTGGTGTTCCGCCCGCTGCGGAACGCGCCGCCGCTGGCCAAGGCGGTCGCGTCGCTGGGCGTCCTCGTGGTCATCCAGGGAACGCTCGCCATCCGCCAGGGCACCCAGGCCGTGAGCGTGGCCCCGATCTTCCCGCAGAAGCGCTGGGAGTGGGGCTCGATCATCGTGCTGTCCGACCGGTTCTACCTGGCGCTCACCGTCGTGCTCCTGGCGGTCGTGCTGACGGCCGGGTACCGGTTCACCCGCTTCGGACTGCTGACCCGCGCCACGGCGGAGTCGCAGGTGGGGGCGTTCGTCTCCCACGTCTCGCCCGACCGCATCGCGCTGCTCAACTGGATGATCGGCGCCATGGTGGCGGGGATCGCCGGCATTCTCATCGCCCCGGTCAGCCCGCTCACACCGGTGACCTACACGCTGTTCGTCGTCCCCGCGCTGGCCGCCGCGGTGGTCGGTCGGTTCCAGTACCTCCTGCCCATCGTGGCCGCCGGCATCGCCATCGGCATGCTGCAGTCCGAGGCGCTCTCGCTCGCCGGCCAGCACTCGTGGTTGCCCCAGACCGGCATGGCCGAACTCGTCCCCTTGATCGTCATCCTCGTGGCGCTGCTCGTGGTCGGAGCCGGCATGCCCGTGCGCGGCGGCCTGACCCGCCAGCGCCTGGGCCGCGCGCCCCGGCCGCGCTCGCTGATCGGGCCCACAGTGGTCGGATCGCTCGCCGGCATCGCCGGCCTCGTGCTGACCCAGGGGACGTGGCGCAGCGCCGTCATCGGCACCTTCATCGCCGCGGTCATCGGGCTCTCGCTCGTGGTGGTGACCGGCTACGCGGGCCAGGTGTCGCTGGCCCAGCTCGCGCTGGCCGGGACGGCGGCCTACACGCTCAGCTACCTCACGCAGAGCTGGGACGTGCCGTTCCCCATCGCCCCGGTGCTCGCCGCGCTGGTGGCCACCGCCATCGGGGTGGTGGTCGGCCTACCCGCGCTGCGCCTGAGCGGCCTCACCTTGGGCGTCGTGACCCTGGCGCTCGCCTACGCCATCGAGGCTGTCTGGTTCCGCAACGCCGACATCGTGCCCAGCTCCGGGGCCCACATCGACCCGCCGTCGCTGTTCGGCATCGACCTGGGCATCGGGTCCGGCAAGGAGTTCCCGAGGATCGAGTTCGGCCTCGTGTGCCTGGTCACGCTGGTCCTGGTGGCCGTGGGCGTCGCCATGCTGCGGCGCAGCACGCTCGGATCCGCCATGCTCGCCGTGCGCGCCAACGAGCGCTCGGCCGCGGCGGCGGGCGTCAACGTCGTGCGGGTGAAGGTCCTCAGCTTCGCCCTGGCCTCGTTCATCGCCGGCCTGGGCGGCAGCCTGCTGGCCTACCGCCGCGGCGTCGTCACGTTCGACTCCTTCACCGCCATCGGCGGCCTGGCGCTGCTGTCCACCGCCTACCTCGCCGGCATCACCTCGGTGTGGGGCGGTGTCATGGCCGGCATCCTCGCCGCCTCGGGCATCACGTTCATCGCCCTGGACCGCTGGGTGAACCTGGGCGAGTGGTTCCAGGTCATCAGCGGCGTGCTGCTCATCGTGACCCTGATCACCAACCCCGAGGGCATCGCCGCCGCGGGCCACGAGATCGCGGATCGCTGGGCCCGCTGGAAGGCGGGCCGGCGAGTGGGCGGGGCCGGCGCGGATCGCCCCTCGGTCGCGCCGGCCCCAGCCCCTGCTCTGACGTCTGTCGACGGCGCCGGCGACACGCTCCGGGTCGACCACCTCGTGGTGCGCTACGGCGGCGTCGTGGCCGTCAGCGACGTCTCGCTGCAGGTCGAGCCGGGCCGGATCGTCGGCCTCATCGGGCCCAACGGGGCTGGTAAGACCAGCGTCATCGACGCCGTCACCGGCTTCGCCGCGGCCGAGGGCACGGTCGAGCTGGGCGGGCGCAGCCTGCACGCACTCGCGCCGCACTCCCGCGTGCGGGCCGGCCTGGCCCGCACGTTCCAGTCGCTCGAGCTCTACGACGACCTGTCGGTCGAGGAGAACGTCAGCGTGGCCGCCACCGGCGGCCGCCAGGCCCAGCGCCGGGGCAAGGTGGCCCGGGCGCTCGCCGGCGTGGGCATCGCCGGGCTGGCCGACCGCCCGGCGGGTGAGCTGAGCCAGGGGGAGCGCCAGCTCGTGTCGATCGCACGGGCCTGTGTCGGCGAGCCCGCGGTGCTGCTGCTAGACGAGCCGGCCGCCGGGCTCGACAGCGACGAGAGCACCTGGCTCGGGGACCGGATCCGCTCCATCGCCACCGCGGGCACGGGCCTGCTGCTCGTGGACCACGACGTGAACCTCGTCCTCGGCATCTGCGACCACGTCTACGTGCTCGACTTCGGGGTGGTGATCGCCGAGGGCCCGCCGGATGCGATCCGGGCCGACCGGGCGGTCGCCGCCGCCTACCTCGGCACCATGCACGACACCGAGGCGGTGACGGCATGAGCGTCTCCGACACCCACACCCCCCAGGACGCCGTCACCGACGCCGGTGCCGGTTCCCGGTTCGCCTGCCGGGACCTGACAGGCGGCCGCGGCGACACCGTCGTGTTCCGCGACCTCGGCCTCGACGTGCGGGCCGGCGCCGTGCTGGCGCTGCTCGGGCCCAACGGCGCCGGCAAGTCGACGCTGCTGCTGACCCTGGCCGGGCTGCTCCCGGCCCGCGGCGGTCAGGTCCTCGTGGACGGGGTCGCGCTGCGCAACGGCAACGCGGTCGCGGCCAGCCGCGCCGGGGTGGTCCTCGTCCCCGACAACCGGTCGCTGTTCACCTCGCTGAGCGTCGAGGAGAACCTCGAGGTCGCCCGGCGCCGGGGCGGGCCCTCACCCGAGGATCTGGTTGAGACCTTCCCGGCGCTGGAGAAGCGCTGGCGCCTCGCCGCCGGCGCGCTCTCCGGCGGGGAGCAGCAGATGCTGGCCATGGCCCGCGCCCTCATCCAGCAGCCCAAGGTCCTGCTCGTCGACGAGATGAGCATGGGGCTGGCACCGCTGGTCGTGGAGGCCCTCTTCGACACCGTGCGCCGCATCGCCAGCGACCACGGCGCGGCGATCGTCCTGGTCGAACAGCACGTCAAGCTGGCGCTCGAGGTGGCCGACGAGGCCGCGGTGCTCAACCGTGGCGACATCGTGCTGCGGGGGCCGGCCCAGGAGCTGGCCAACGATCCCAAGACGCTCGAACGTGCCTACCTCGGCGAGCTGGAGGTCGCGGGCGGGTCCGCTCCGTGACCACGGTCGGCATCGTGACCGGAGCGGGCCGGGGGATGGGCCTCGCCTGCGCCCGGCGCGTGGTGGACCAGGTCGATGCCCTCCTGCTGGTCGACCGCGACGAAGCGGCGGTAGGCCAGGCCGCCGTTGTCATGACGGACCTCCCGGGCCGGGCGAAGGTGGTGGAGCCGTTCGTGGCCGACGTGACCGACGCCGCGGCCCTGGGGCGCCTGGCCGAGCGCAGCGCCGAGCTGGGCACGCTGCGGGCGGTGGCCCACGCCGCGGGTGTGTCGCCCACCATGGCCGACTGGCGGGCCATGTTCGCCGTCGACCTCGTGGGCACGGCCCTCCTGGCCGAGGCGCTGCGCCCGCTGGCCACGGCCGGGACCGCGCTCGTGTGCTTCGCCTCCATGGCCCCGGTGCTCGCCTTCCGGGAGCCGCAGCCCGAAGCCGACGCCGTGCTGGACGACCCGCTGGACGAGCGCCTCCTCGACCGCATCCACGACGTGCTCGGCGCCGCGGTCGAGGACCCGGGCATGGCCTACGCCTGGGCCAAGCGGGGCGTCCAGCGCTTCGTGCAGGCCGAGGCCGTCCGCCTCGGCCCGGTCGGCGCCCGGGCCTGCTCGGTCTCGCCCGGCGTCATCGACACCGAGATGGGCCGCCAGGAGCGGGCCGAGCACTCGTACATGGACATCCTGGTCGAGCGGACCCCGCTGGGCCGCACGGGCCGCCCCGAGGAGGTGGCCGCCGTGGTCGCGTTCCTCCTTTCGGACGAGGCGAGCTTCCTCAACGGCACCGACGTCCTGGTGGACGGCGGCGTCTGCGGCGCCTTGCGCTGATCCTCAGCGCTCAGCGCACCGCCTGCACGGGGACGTTCTTGTAGCCGGCCACGTTGGACATGTGGACGCGCCGCAAGCCGGACTCGTCCACGTCCAGGCGCTGCCAGCGGCGGGCGATCTCCTCGAGGGCGATGCGGCTCTCCATGCGGGCCAGGGCCGCGCCCAGGCAGCTGTGCACGCCGTGGCCCAGGCCGATGGCGACGTTGGGCGGGCGCTCGACGTCGAAGTCGTCGGGCCGGTCGAAGGCGCGGGGGTCACGGGTGGCGGCCCCGGTGAGGAGCAGCACCGGGTGGCCGGCGGGGATGGTGCCGCCGTCGAACGTGCGGTCCTCGACCGAGAACCGCCCCTGGTACTGCGACGGCGGCAGGTAGCGCAGGATCTCCTCGACCGCCCCGGGGATCGTGCCCGGGTCGTCCTTCACCTTCTGCCACTGCTCGGGATGGCGCGAGAACAGCACCGCCGCGTTGCCGACCAGCTTGGTGACGGTCTCGGCGCCGGCCCCGCCCAGCAGGCCGGCGAACCCGGCGATCTCGCCGTCGTCGAGGCCGGTCTCCACACCGTCGCCCCGGTCCACGGTGACCTGGGTCAGCCGGGAGAGCATGTCGTCGGCCGGGTTGGCCCGCTTCTCGATGGCCAGCTCGTAGAAGTACATGCCCGACGCCATGGACGCGTCCCGGGCCTCGGGGCCCGGCTCCATCTGGCCCTTCTCCCGCTGCAGGCTGATGTCGATCCACTCCCGCACCTGCTGGCTCATGTCCTCCGGCACGCCCAGCATGCGGGCGATGATCTCCACCGGGAACGGCGCCGAGAAGTCCTGCACCACGTCGAAGCTGTCCCGGCCGTCGAGCCGGTCGAGGTGGGTGACGATGACCTCGCGGACCATCGGCTCCAGCGCCGTGACCGCCCGCGGGGTGAACACCCGGCTGACCAGCCTGCGGAACCGGTCGTGCTCGGGCGGGTCCATCATGATGATCATCCGGAAGCTGCGGATGAGCTCGGGGTCCTGCGACAGCGTGGACAGATCCACGCCGTGGGCGCTGGAGAAGCCCTGCCAGTCCCGATGGGCCAGAACCACGTCGTCGAAGCGGGACAGCGCGTAGAAGCCGTAGCGCTCGCTGTGGTACACGGGCGCCTCGTCGCGCAGGCGCCGGTAGACCTCGGTGGGGTCGTTGAAGTAGTCGTCGGAGAACGGGTCGAACTCGACCGCCAAGTCGCTCACGGCGCCCCCAGGACGTGGCGGGGTGCGACGGTCACCGACGGGATCGACACGGTGGCGCCTTCGCTCAGCACCGCGTGGACCATGGCCACCAGCCGCTCGACGTCCATGATCGTGCCGCTCAGGTAGTGGCGGGCCGCCCAGATGGGATACACCTCGGCCATGACGTCGGGGTCCCAGCCGTTGGCGAAGCCGGTCATGGCGTCGCCCTCGCCGCCGGCGCAGTCGCCCACCACCAGCCGGGTGAAGCCGATGCCGGGATGCTCGGCCCGCCAGGCGTCCACGAGCTTCTCCAGGGCCGCCTTGCTGACCGCATAGGCGCCGAGCCCCGGCCACGGCGGCGTGTTCGAGGCGCTGACCGAGGACAGGTAGATGGCGGCGCCGGCCGACTCGGTGAGGTGGGGGACCGCGGCCGCGGTGATCAGCGCGGCGCCGGTGACGTTGGTGTCGAACACTTCCCGCCAGGTGGCGGCGTCGGTGTCGACCAGCTTCTTCAGCGGACCGATGCCGGGGGAGTAGACGAGGGCGTCGATGCCGCCGAGCCCGGTGGCCGCCTCCGCGATGGCGCTGCGGCACGACTCCTCGTCGGTGACGTCGCACTCGATCACGAGCGTGCCCGGTCCCGCCTCCTCCGCCGCGTCGTCGAGCCGGGCCTTGCGTCGGGCCATCAGGGCCACCTGGCTGCCGCGCCGGGCCAGGCCGATCCCGATGCAGCGCCCCAGCCCACTCGAAGCACCCACCACCACGGTTCGCACGTCCCGGCCTCCCCTCGCGGATTGTGACCGAAATGTTAGACCAGGCGTCAGCGGCCGAGGAAGCCCCGCTCGAAGATGTGGGCGGCCGCGTCGATGGTGGGGGCGGGCCGCTCCCGGGACCCGAAGGTGCTGAGCAGCGCCACGGCGATGACGGCCTCGGCGTCGACGTCCCCGAACCCCCGCGGCCGCAGCACGTGCGCCACCCGCCGCCGGCCCCAGTCGAACGCGGCGGTGGAGTCGGCGCGGTACGTGGCGTCGGAGGCCGCGGCCTCGGCCCATAGCCGGATGATGGCGGCCTCGCCGGCCTGGGTGGCGTTGTAGCGCCGCAGCCAGCGGCGCAGCGTGGCCGTGCCGGTCGCGCCGTCAGAGCTCCCGGTGGGGATGTCGACCAGAGCGGTCGACACCGTGCGGATGGCCTGCACCGCCAGGACCTGGGCGAACGCCTCCTTGGACTCGAAGTACCGGTAGAAGGCGCCGTGCGACAGCCCGGCGGCGGCCACGACGTCGTTGATGCGGGTGTCGTGGTAGCCGCGCGCCACGAACAGCTCGCGCCCCGCGTCCGTGAGCGCAGCGAGGGTGCGCCGGCCCGCCGCGGTCAGGTCGCGGGTCCGGCCGTCGCCCTCCAGGGCGTCCCGCATGGAGGGACTGAAGCCCAGCACGGGCGGCCGGCGGCGGGCGGGCTCGTGCACGTTGACCGCCTGGAGGCCGAACAGCGTGCGGTGCACGACGTCGGCCACCGCGTCCTCGATCCGCTCCCGGGCGTACGCCTCCGGGGCGGCGGCCCGCAGCATGCCGGCCACGTCGAACGAGCGGGGCAGGCACTCCAGCAGTAGCGCGATCACCGGGTCGAGCTGCCGGGGCGGGAGGGTGGCGTCGGCCAGCCGGGAGCGGAAGGCCGCGACGTGCCGCTCACCGAGGCTGGCCGCGCCGCCGGACACCGCGGCGTCGCTCTCGGCCGCGGTCTGGAACACCAGGAAGACGGGCTCGTAGCGGTCGTAGATGTCGGCGTAGCGGGCCACCCAGGCCCGGATCGAGCGCCAGCCGTCCTCGTCCGGCGTGAGCAGGCCGAGCGCCTCGGTCGACGCCCTCATCTGCCGGGCGACCTGGCCGGCCAGGTGGCGGAACACGTCCTCCTTGCCCGAGAAGTACTGGTAGAAGGATGCCCGGGAGCAGCCGGCCAGCTCGGTGATCCGGGCCACGCCGCACTGGTGGTAGCCGTCCTCGCCGAACACCTTCAGCGCGGCGTCGACGATGCGCTGCTGGGTCCGCTGGCCGCGGGCGCCCACCCGGGGGTTGTCGGAGAACGGGGCGCGGCGGACGACCATGTCCGCCACGGTGTCCGCGGCGCCGTCGCCGGATGCCTCCGGCCTACTGGTCGGCACGGACCTTGTCCTTGACGGCGTTGACGATCGGCGGGGCCTCCTTCCAGTTGGGGATCCCCGCGTCCTCCTTGGCGATCGGGTACTTGTCGTCGTTGACCTGGGCCCAGTGCGAGTGGTTCAGCTCGTGCATCGTGAAGCAGGCGTTGAGCGCGTTGTAGAAGCCCATGTTGTCGACGCTCTGGTTGACCGCCTCCTTGATGAGCAGCGCGCTCATCGTGGGGACCCGGGCGATGCGCTGGGCGAACTCCACGGTCCGGTCGGCCAGCTCGTCGCCGGGGAACACCTTGGTCACCATGCCGAGCGCATGGGCCTCGTCGGCGTCGATGGCGTCCCCGGTGAGCAGCAGCTCCTTGGCCTTGCGGGGCCCGAACTCCCAGGGGTGGGCGAAGTACTCGACGCCGCACATGCCCAGCCGGGTGCCGACCACGTCGGCGAAGCGGGTGCCCTCGGCCGCCACGATGAGGTCGCACGCCCACAGCAGCATCAGGGCCGCGGCGTAGACGTCGCCGTGGGCCTGGCCGATCGTGATCTTGCGCAGGTTGCGCCAGCGCCGGGTGTTCTCGAAGAAGTAGTGCCACTCCTGCAGCATCAGGTTCTCGGCGCCCTTGCGAGTGCCGCCGTTTATGTTGCGGGTGGGGTGCTGGTTGGGGCCGGGGGCGTACTCCTCCAGCGAGACCTTCGAGCCCATGTCGTGGCCCGACGAGAACATGGGGCCCACGCCGCCGAGGATCACGACCCGCACCTCGTCGTCGGCCTCGGCCTGCATGAAGGCGTCGTTGAGCTCGACGAGCATCCCGCGGTTCTGGGCGTTGCGGGCCTCGGGCCGGTTGAGCATGATGCGTGCGATCCGCCCCTCGTCGAGCGTCTCGTACTGCACGAACTTGTACTCGGGCATCGTCCCTCCGGATGCAAGGCCAGCGGTGCCTGTGCGGCCCTTCGGGGTGTGACCCTACTGTTAGACGGCGCTGACCGCACGAACTAGGATTGCCTGCTCATGGAACTGCGACCGGGACAGAAGCTGCACAGCGCCGTGAGCGACGCGCAGGTGGTCGTCGTCAGGGCGCCGTCGGCCGATGTCGCGCTCGCCTGCGGGGGCGCGCCCCTGTTGGCCGACGGCGAGGAGGGCGACGGCACGGCCGCGCTCGACGCCTCGCTGGGCGACGGGCCCCTGCTCGGGAAGCGCTACGTGGACGACGAGGCGGGCCTGGAGCTGCTGTGCACGCGGCCCGGCGAGGGCGCGCTGACGGCCGACGGCCGGCCGCTGACCGTCAAGGGCGCCAAGCCCCTGCCCGCCTCCGACTGACGTGAACCTGCTGCTCCTGCTGGACATGGTCGCCGCGGGCCGCGGCGACGAGATCGTGGTGCAGGCCGGGGACGTCCGGCTGACCGCCGCCGAGCTGCTGGCCGCGGCGTGGGGCGGCAGTGGGCTGGTCGGGGGCGCGGCCGCGCTGGCCTACGTCGGCCCCAACGACCTCACCTTCCCCATCGGGTTGTTCGCGGCCGCGGCCGCGGGCGTGCCCTTCGTCCCGCTGAACTACCGGTTGAGCGTCGAGCAGCTCCACGACCTGCTGGTCCCCCTGGGCGAGACCCTGGTGGTGGCCCAGGGCGACGCGGCCGAGGCGCTGTCGGCCAAGGGCCACCGGGTCGTCGGGGCGGCCGACTTCGTGGCCACGGCCCGCGCCGGCGGGGAAGGCGACGTGCCCGCCGACGGCGAGGGCGAGGCCGTCCTGCTCTACACCAGCGGCACGACCGCCGCGCCCAAGGCCGCGGTGCTGCGCCACCGTCACCTGGCCGCCTACGTGGTCGAGACCGTCGAGTTCGCGGGCGCCGGGCCCGACGAGGCCGTGCTCGTGAGCGTGCCGCCGTACCACGTCGCCGGCCTCGCCAACCTGCTGAGCAACCTGTACGCGGGGCGCCGGGTCGTCTACCTGTCCCAGTTCGACGCGGCCGAGTGGGTCGCCGCGGTGCGCCGGGAGGGGATCACCAACGCCATGGTGGTGCCCACCATGCTGGCCCGCATCTGCGACGCGCTGGAGGACGGCAGCGCCGGCCTCCCCACCCTGCGGGCGCTGTCCTACGGCGGGGCCCGCACACCGGCCACCGTGCTGGAACGGGCGATGCAGCTGCTGCCCGACGTCGCCTTCACCAACGCCTACGGCCTCACCGAGACCAGCTCGACCATCGCGGTGCTGGGCCCCGACGACCACCGGGCCGCCCGCGACGGCGATCCCATCGCCATCGCCCGCCTGGGCTCGGCGGGGCGGGTGCTGCCCGGCGTCGAGGTCGAGGTCCGGGACCCGCTCGGCGAGCCGCTGCCCACCGGCGAGCCCGGCGAGATCTGGGTGCGGGGCGAGCAGGTGTCGGGAGAGTACGCCGGCCGGGAGGCCCCGCTGGACGCCGAGGGCTGGTTCCCCACCCGCGACCGCGGCTGGCTCGACGCCGAGGGCTACCTGTTCGTCGAGGGCCGCAGCGACGACACGATCATCCGGGGCGGCGAGAACATCGCCCCGGCCGAGATCGAGGAGGTGCTGCTCCAGCACCCCGGCATCGCGCAGTGCGCGGTCGTGGGCGTCCCCGACGAGGAGTGGGGCCAGCGCATCGCCGCGGTGGTGGTGCCCCGGACGGGCGTCACCCTGGACGCCGCCGAGGTCCAGGAGTTCGCCCGGCGCTCGCTGCGGGGCTCGAAGACGCCCGAGATCGTCAGCTTCGTGGACGCCCTGCCGTTCACCGAGACCGGCAAGCTGCTCCGGCGCGTCGTCCAGGCCGACCTGCTACCCTCGTAGTGACCCGGTTGTTAGTTTTTGCAGTTGTGAGATTTGCAGTTGTGAGATTCGCCCGCCAGGGGGTTGGCCCGTGAACATCGACGACATGGTGCTCGTGAGCGTGGACGACCATGTGGTCGAGCCGCCGCACGTGTTCGAGGGACGGCTTCCCGCCAAGTACGCCGACCTGGCGCCCAAGTTCGTGACCCGTGCCGACGGCACCAACGCCTGGGTCTACGAGGGCCAGGAGATCAGCAACGTCGCGCTCAACGCCGTGGCCGGCCGGCCGCCCGAGGAGTACGGCATGGAGCCGACCTCCTTCGCCGAGCTGCGGGCCGGTTGCTACGACATCGACGAGCGGGTCAAGGACATGGACGCCAACGGCGTCCTGGGCTCGCTGTGCTTCCCGTCGTTCCCGCAGTTCTGCGGCCAGCTGTTCGCCCGCACCGAGGACAAGGACGTGGCCCTGGCCATGGTCCGGGCCTACAACGACTGGCACATCGAGGACTGGTGCGGCTCCCATCCCGGGCGCTTCATCCCCTGCTCGCTCCCGGCCATCTGGGATCCCCAGGTGCTGGCGGACGAGGTGCGCCGCACGGCCCGCATGGGCGCCCACGCCGTGACGTTCTCGGAGAACCCGTCCAAGCTGGGCTGGCCGAGCTTCCACTCCGACCACTGGGACCCGTTTTGGCGCACCTGTTCCGACGAGGGCGTCGTCGTCTGCCTGCACATCGGCTCGTCGTCGCAGCTGGTCATCACCGCCCCCGACGCGCCCATCGACTGCCTGATCACGCTGACGCCCATCAACATCGTCCAGGCCGCGGCCGACCTGATCTGGTCACCCGTGCTGCGGGGCTTCCCGGACCTGAAGATCGCACTGTCCGAGGGTGGCATCGGCTGGATCCCATACTTCCTCGAACGGGTGGACTACAACTACCGCCGCCACCACGCCTGGACCGGGCAGGACTTCGGCGACAAGCTGCCGAGCGAGGTCTTCAACGAGCGCATCCTCACGTGCTTCATCGACGACAAGTTCGGGGTGGCTTCGCGCCGGTTCCTGAACATGGACCATGTGATGTGGGAGTGCGACTACCCCCACTCCGACTCCACGTGGCCCTTCGCCCCGGAGGAGCTGGCCACCAGCCTCGACGGGGTCAGCGACCACGACGTGGACCGGATGACGCACCTCAACGCCATGAAGCACTTCCGCTACGACCCGTTCGGCGCGCTGGGCGGGAAGGAAGAGTGCACGGTGGGAGCGCTGCGGGCCAAGGCCGCGGGCCACGACGTCTCCATCCGCTCGGTCAACCGCGACAAGATCGGCCAGCACGCCTCCCGCGCGGTCGACCTCGCGGTCCCCGGCAGCTGACTCGACCGGCCCGGCGCCCTAGGCGGGGTCGTCGAGGCGGGGGATGACCTTGGTGGCGACCAGCTCCAGGCTCTCCCAGGCGAGGTCGGGGTCGAGGCCGCCCATCAGCGGGTGGAGCAGGAGCGCGCCGGTCTCGCGCACCATGGCCAGGCACTCGTCGGGGGTCACGACCAGGTAGTCGCCCCGGGTCCGCAGCGCGTCGGGATCGTCGCATACGGCGTAGGGGCCGCGGGCGTCGGAGCTGGTCAGCCAGCGGCCGTAGGAGTTCGTCTCGTGCATGGCGTGGGGGGCGATGCGGGCCCAGGCCTGGTCGGGATCGTCGGCCACGTGGATGAACCGGGGCCCGTCGAGCGCCGGGGCCGGCCCGGCCTCCCGGCCGTGCTCCCGGCAGGCGTCGGCGTACGCCGGCCACACGGAGCTGTCGACGGGGACGAACCCCAGGCCGAGGCGGGCCGCCCGCCGGGCCGCAGCCGGGGTGGAGCCGCCCATGAGCAGGCCCGGGCCTTCGGGGCGGAAGGGCCGGGGCGTGACGCGGACCCGGCGGCCGCGGTAGTCGAACTCCTCGCCCGTCCAGGCCGAGCGCAGGGCGGCGAGGCCCTCCTCGACCAGGGCGCCCCGCTCGCTCATCTGCCGGTCGAACATGGCCAGCTCCTCGGGCCGGTAGCCGGCGCCGATCACGAGGTCGATCCGCCCGCCGCTCACGAGGTCCAGCACGGCCAGGTCCTCGGCCAGGCGGAGCGGGTCGTACAGCGGAAGGATCAGCGCGGCCACCAGCACCCGCAGGCTCCGGGTGCGGCCCAGCACCGCGGCGGCCATCACCAGCGGCGAGGGGCAGTAGCCGTCGTCGGAGCCGTGGTGCTCCGACAGCGTGGCCATCAGAAACCCGTGGTCCTCGGCCCAGGCGCACTGCTCCAGCGCCGCCCGGTACAGCGCCTCCGCGGGCACCCCGAACGACGGCGCCCGCAGGTCGTAGCGCAGGGACAGGAACGCCGCGCTCATCCCGTGCTCATCTTCCGTGATCCCTCCCCGGTCAGGTGACCGGGATGTTAGTTCACGGGCAGAGCTCGGCGACCGCCTCGTGGGGGTCGGCGGGGATCCGCGTCCGGGTGTAGCTCACGCTGTGCCACATGTTGGACAGGAAGCGCCCGGGCGTCAGCGGCTCGTCGACCGCGTCGAGCAGGTCCCGCACCGGAGCGCACTGCAGCGCCTCGGCTGCATCCTTCACCGCCGCCGGGCTGTCCTCGGTCACCACGCCGAAGCGGGCGATGTACCACTCGTCGTCGACCTGCTTGCGGTGCCCGGCCTGGCGTCCGGAGATCGGGTCGGTCCGGGCCGCCAGGGGCTCGGCCAGGCCGCCGATGTCGACCACCCAGACCTGCGTCCCCAGCTGGTAGGCGGGGACGCCGATGGAGCCGAGCGCGACCACCAGGGCATCCGGGTCGCGGCCCGTCTCCGGCAGGGGCTGCAGCGGCCGGATGTAGCCCCGCACGCCCTCGTCGTAGATGTCCTTGGCCAGGAAGCCGGTGGGCACCAGCTCGACGTCGGCGGGCTCGACGGTGGCCCCGAGGATCTGGCGCCAGTCCGCGATCTGGGGGATGCCGGGCGGCGGGGGCTCCGGCCGGAACGCCACGATGGCGACCACGGCCCACACCCCGGCGACCGCGCAGAGGGCGAAGGCGGGCAGGACCCGGCCGCGCAGGATCACCCACGCGGGCAGGCCCAGGGCGAAGAACGCGGGCAGCAGCAGCCGCCCGTGCATGTAGTCGCCGCCCACCACGATGATGTACGCACCGTGGATCCCCCCGGCGGCCAGCACGGCCAGCGTGGCCGTCCGGGCCCGCGGCTCCCGTTCGGCGGTCAGCCGCACCGCCACCGTCACCAGGATGACGAGCAGGGGCAGCCAGAGGCGGTAGGGGCCCACGAAGTCGACCAGGTAGTTCCAGCCCTGGCCCAGGTGCAGCCCGTTGGCGTCCTTGGCCAGGGCCGTGTTGGGCACCACGCTGGCGTAGTAGCCCATCCGGAACACCTGCCAGAGCAGCGGCAGGAGGAACATCGCGCCCAGGTCGGCGACGAGCCGGCGTGGGCGCACCAGCACGAACCAGGCGACGACGAAGCAGACCATCATCACGCCCAGGTCCGGCCGCACCAGCGGCGCCAGCCCGATGACGGCGGCCGCGCCCGCACGTCGAGCCGCGGACCAGTCGGCGCCGGCGGAGCGCCCCGGCGCGACAGGCGACAGGGCCAGCCGGCAGAGCACGTACCAGCACGCCGCGATCCAGAGCCACACCAGGCTCATCTCCAGGCCCGAGGTGGCGAAGTCCCAGACCACCGCCACCGACGCGACCATGATCGGGCCGATCGGCACGACCGCGGTCTCGGGGTCGGGCGCCGCCAGCCGGGCGCAGCGGCCGGCCAGCGCGAAGGCGGCGATCGCGGCCACCAGGCACATGACGACCGAGATCCACTCCATCGACAGGGCCCAACCGAAGAGCAGGCGACCGATCGACAGCAGGCCGAGCCACAGCGGGCTGGTCCCGGCCTCGACCCGCTCGCCGGCGTTGAACACCAGCCCGTCCCCGGCGAAGAGGTTGTCGAGGATGCGGAAGTTGATGAACGCGTCCTCGTTGGTCCAGCGGTGGGCCCAGCCGCCGACCGCGATCATCACGGCCGGGACATAGGCGACCAGGGCGTAGAGCACCCGCCGCGGTGAGCGCGCCGGGGCCCGCTCCGGTGCCGGGGCCTCGACGGCGACCCCGGTCTCGGACTCGGCCTCGGTTGTGGGAGGCGCCTCGGTCACCGGCCCCTGGCCCTCGCGACCATCCACGGGAGCAGCCACGCGGCCCAGCCGCCGGCCACCGCAGGCGACAGGTGCCGCCCGTCAGGCCGCATGAGGACGCCGGAGACCGTCCGCGGGCACGGTGGTCCGCCCGGGCAGATCTTGTCGGCGAAGTCGACCAAGGTCACCGCGTCGGGGTGGCGGTCGGCGAAGCGGTGCAGGATCCCGTCGAGGCGGACGTAGCTGGCGTCGTCCACCGCGTTGGACGTGTTCGCCGCGCCCTGGGCGTCATTGGGGGCCGCGGCCGGCACGGTCAGCATCACGACGTGAGCCCCGTTGGCCGTGAGCCGGCCGAGGGCGGCGTCCATGCGCCGCTGGATCTCCGCCTCGTGCTCCGGGGTGCCGGAAACGAGCGTTCCCGCCTCGGTGACCAGGTCGGACTTTTCCCACACACTCATCCAGACCACCACGTCGGGGTCGATCCGCTCGAATGCCGCGTCCAATGCGGCGTCGACGAGCCTAGGGCAGCGGTGGGAGTTGGGCGTGATCTGCTCGCCGCGGGTGGTGGTGACCTCGCCGCTCGCGACGCCGCAGCCGATCACCGCCGCGGTGTCGGTCACGCCGCCGGTGCGGGCCGCCACCTCGTAGATCCCCGGGTAGAAGCTGCACATCGCGGAGTCGCCGACGGTGAGGATCTTGAGGTCCTCGGCTCCGGGCGGCACCCAGCGCAGGAAGATGTCGAGGGCGCCGTCGGCCTCCGTGCGGGCCTGGTCGCTCGGAGGGCCGCACGGCAGCGGGTCCCCGAGGTGGTACTCCTCGCTGGGTGTGGCCTGCAGGGCCACCGCCTTGGTGGCGGGGCTCTGGTCGCCGATCAGATAGTCGGGCGGCCGGGCCGCCCCGCCCGCCGAGGCGAGGACCGCGACGGCCGTCACCACGACGGCCGGAGCCACCAGCCACGGGACCACCCGGCGCGGCGTCGCGCCCGCGGGCCGGAGCACCAGCGCTCGGGCCTTGACCAGCACGGTGGGTGGGCGCCGCTCCCGGACCGGCAGCTCGATGAGGTAGTAGCTGGCGATGGCGGCCGCGAAGGTGAGCGCCACCCGGGCGGCGTCGAGGGCCCGCCCTTCCAGGGGCACCCGGGTCGGGACCAGCCACACGATGATCGGCCAGTGGAACAGGTACAGCCCGTAGGAGAGGCGCCCGATCCAGGCCAGCAGCCCCACGCTCAGCACGGCCCTGAGCGGCCCGGGGTGGAGGGCCGCCACCACGACCAGGCAGCCCACGGCCGCGTGCAGCACCGAGCCGCCGTGGTAGTAGGCGGGGGCGGAGCCGTCGGCCACCTCCCAGCCCACGAGCATGGCGGCCAGGGCGAGCGGGCCCAGCACTGCCAGGGCGCGGCGCACCCGCGCTCCCGGTCGCCACGCCGACACCACCACGGCCAGGGCGGCGCCGGCCAGGATGACGTGGATGCGGCTGTCGGTGCCGTAGTACGCCCGCAGCGGTTCGCCCGGCCGGTAGGTCCGTACCATGACGGCCACCGAGATCGCCCCCAGCACCACGCAGACCGCGACGAGGGCGCGGCGCCGGCGGGCGAAGTGCAGGACGGCCAGCGCCACGAGGGGCCAGAGCAGGTAGAACTGCTCCTCGATCGCCAGGGTCCAGGTGTGCCGCAGCGGCGACGGGGCGGCGAAGGTCTGGAAGTAGCCCTGGTTGGAGGCGATGAAGCGCCAGTTGGCGGCGTAGCCGAGGCTGGCGAGGCCGTCGTTGCGCACCGAAGTGCGCAGCCACGGATCGACCTCGGTGCGGGTGAAGAACGCCACCGCCACCAGCGTCACCAGCAGGGCGGGAAGGAGCCGGCGCGCCCGCCGCGCCCAGAACCGGCGCAGCCCGATGGTCCCGCTGCGCTGCCACTCGACGACGAGCAGCATCGTGATGAGGAACCCGGACACGATGAAGAACAGGTCGACGGCCAGGAACGCGCCGTGCGCCCACGAGTAGTTCAGGTGGTAGGCGATGATCGCCAGCACCGCGAGCGCGCGCAGGCCGTCCAGTGCCGGCTGGTACCCGAACCTTTCTGAGCTGTCCTGCGGGGCGCTGTCGCGGTCGATATCAGGCCGCGTACACCGCGCCCGCGTCAGCACAACGTCCCCCTCCCCATTCGGGTGACCTTAGTCCGGACTCACTACGGTCGTACGAAACCGCGTTGCGTGGTCGCGGTCAACCCGTGGGGCCGAGCACCTCGCCCGCCCAGGCGAGCAGCTGCGGGGCCAGGAGCGGCCAGCGCACGAACAGGCCCTCGCCCGCCCCGCCGGGCCGGGCCGCGGAGCGCTGGTTCCACTCGTCGTCGCCCCAGGGCGGCTCGACCAGCCGGGACTGGGGGAGGAGGGCGGCGACCTGCTCCGAGGTGGCGCGGGTGTGGTTGGCGTCGCTGGACCCGCTGCGGAACACCAGGGCGGGGATGTCCAGCCCCCGGGCGTCGGCGTCGGGCAGGCCGGGGACCAGCTCGTCGCCGCACGGGCAGTACGCGACCATCCAGCGCTCCAGTATGGCGATGAACTCGGTCGGGTCCTGGTCGAGGAAGCGCTGCCGGTTGGCCGGGTTGCGCTCGATCACCTCGGCCCACTCCGGCAGGGCGGCGACCGCCTCCATCCCGCCGGTCCAGGCGGCGCGGATCGAGCCGCCGCAGTAGTGGGTGCCGAGCACCATGAGGCCGTAGACGCCGCCGCTGATCCACCAGGTCGCCACGGCCGCGGCCACGTCGCGGTGGCGGGTAGCCGTGAGCAGCGAGACGCGCGAGCCACCCGAGCCCCCGGCGATGACGGCCGGGGCCATGTCGAGCTGGGACAGCAGCGCGGCCAGCACGTCCGCCTGCAGCGCGGACTCGGACGGGCCGGTGAAGGCCACGTCGGACGCGCCGCAGTTGGGGCGGTCCCAGACGAGCACCCGGTTGCCCTCGGTGGCAAGGGCTCGGGCCAGCTCGCGCACGCCCGGCGAGTCCATGGAGAACCGGCCGCCGGGGGTGATGGCCCAGGGCCGGCCGTCGCCGATGACCTCGTACGCGATGGTCAGCCCGTTCACCGTTGCGGTCGCCACGGGCCGGACACTACCATCGCCTCAATGTCAGGGAGCACTCACTCACTTTCTCCCCCGGGGGCGGCATGACGGCGACCGAGGCCAGCCCGTTCGGCGACCTGTTCATCGTGGACGCGGACTCCCACTGGTCCGAGCCGCCCGATCTGTTCACCAGCCGGGCACCCGCCGCGGTCCGCGACCGCATGCCCCGGGTGGAGGAGGTCGACGGCCAGCCCATGTGGGTGTTCGACGGCCATCCGGTGGGTCGGTTCAGCGCCGCCGGCGTGGTGGGGCGCGACGGCCACAAGGAGAGCGCCCACAAGGCCCTGCGCGAGTGGAGCATCGACGAGGTCCACGTCGGCGCCTACGACCCCAAGGTGCGCCTCGGCGTGCTCGACGAGTGCGGCATCGACGCCCAGATCATCTTCCCCAGCACCATCGGCCTCGGGGGCCAGGACCTCGGGCTGGTGGACGACGAGGCGCTGTGCCGGCTGGCGGTCGAGGTCTACAACGACGGCATGGCCGAGATCCAGGCCGACTCGGGCAACCGCCTGCTGCCGCTGCCGCTGATGCCGGCCTGGAGCGTCGACGCCTGCGTCGCCGAGGCCCGCCGGGTGGCGGCGCTCGGGGCCCGCGGCGTCAACATGACCTCCGACCCCCACGACCTCGGCGCCCCCGACCTGGCCAGCCGGGAGTGGGACCCGCTGTGGGAGGCCTGCACCGAGCTGAAGCTGCCCGTGCACTTCCACATCGGCGCCAGCGTCACGGGCATGTCCATGTACCAGAAGTACGCCTGGCCCTCGCACCCCGAGAACACCAAGCTCGCCCTGGGCGGCACGCTGCTGTTCATCGGCAACGCCCGGGTGGTGTCGAACCTGATCCTGTCGGGCATGTTCGACCGCCACCCCGAGCTCAAGATGGTCTCGGTCGAGAGCGGCGTCGGCTGGATCCCGTTCATCCTCGAGGCGCTCGACTACGAGATGGCCGAGAACGCCCCGCAGGAGTTCGCCGAGCTCTCCAAGCCGCCGTCGGAGTACTTCAAGAGCAACCTCTACGCCACGTTCTGGTTCGAGAACAACCGCAACAAGCTGCCCGACCTGATCGAGGCGGTGGGCGAGGACAACATCCTCTTCGAGACCGACTTCCCCCACCCGACCTGCCTCTACCCCACGCCGCTCGACAGCGTCGCCGCCAAGATGGCCACGCTGGCGCCGGAGACGCAGCGCAAGATCATGGGCGAGAACGCCCGCGCGCTCTACAGGCTCTGATGGACGCGATCGGCCACTGGATCGGGGGGCGGGCGGTCGCCGGCACCTCCGGCCGCACCGCGCCGGTCTTCGACCCGGCCCGCGGGACCCAGACCGCGGAGGTGGCCCTCGCCTCGGCGGCCGAGGTCGACGGCGCGGTGAAGCTGGCGGTCGACGCTGCCGCGCTCTGGGGTGAGACGCCGTCCACGCGGCGCTCCGGGCTGATGTTCCGCCTGCGCGAGCTGCTCGACGCCCACCGCGACGAGCTCGCCGCCGCGGTCACCCGCGAGCACGGCAAGGTCCTGGAGGACGCGCGGGGCGAGGTGGCCCGCGGCATCGACAACGTCGAGTTCGCCTGCGGGATCCCCCACCTGCTCAAGGGCGCCCACTCGGCCGAGGTGTCGGGCGGGGTCGACGTCCACACGGTGCTCCAGCCGGTGGGCGTGGTGGCCGGCATCACGCCGTTCAACTTCCCGGTGATGGTCCCGCTGTGGATGCTGGCCAACGCCCTCGCCTGCGGGAACGCCTTCGTGCTCAAGCCGTCGGAGAAGGACCCGTCCGCCTCGCTGCTGCTGGCCGACCTGGTGCGCCAGGCGGGGTTCCCGGACGGGACGTTCACGGTCGTGCAGGGCGACGCCGAGGCCGTCGGTGCCCTGCTGGAGCACCCCGACGTCGACGCGGTGTCCTTCGTCGGCAGCACCGCGGTGGCCCGCCACGTGTACGAGACCGGCACCCGGCACGGCAAGCGGGTGCAGGCCCTGGGCGGGGCCAAGAACCACATGGTCGTGCTGCCCGACGCCGACGTGGACGCGGCGGCCGACGCCGCGGTCTCGGCCGGGTACGGGTCCGCGGGCGAGCGCTGCATGGCCATCTCGGTGGTGGTCGCGGTGGGGTCGGTGGCCGACCGGCTGGTCGACGCCATCGCCACCCGGCTCCCCGACGTCGTGGTGGGCCCGGGCGACGACCCCGCGTCGATGATGGGGCCGCTGATCACGGCCGAGCACCGTGAGCGGGTCCGCTCCTACGTGGCGGGCGCGGCGGCCGAGGGTGCCAGAGTGGTGGTCGACGGCTCCGCCGGCCCGAGCGAAGGTGACACGGCCGACGGCTTCTTCCTCGGCTGCTCGCTGGTGGACGGCATCGAGCCGGGCATGCGGGTCTACGACGACGAGATCTTCGGCCCGGTGCTCGGCGTGACCCGGGTGGCCACGTTCGACGAGGCCGTGGCCCTGGTCAACGCCAACCCCTACGGCAACGGCGCTGCGATGTTCACCCGGGACGGAGGCGCGGCCCGGCGCTTCGAGCGGGCCGTCAAGGCCGGCATGGTCGGCATCAACGTGCCGATCCCGGTGCCCGTGGCGGCCCACTCGTTCGGGGGCTGGAAGGCGTCACTGTTCGGCGACCACCCGATCTACGGGCCGGAGGGCATCCGCTTCTACACCCGGCCCAAGGTGGTCACGTCCCGCTGGCCCGATCCGGCGGCCAGCGTGGTCGACCTCGGATTCCCCCGGTCGCAGTAGCGCTCGCTCAGCCGCCCCGGGCCTCGACCAGGGCGCGGCGGTTGACCTTCGTGGCCTCGCTACGGGGGATGGCGTCCACCAGCTCGACCGTCTTGGGCACCTTGTAGGGCGCCAGGCGGCTCTTGGCGTAGGCGATCACCTCGCCGCCGGAGATCGGCGTGGCCGGATCGGCCGGCTCGACGATGGCGTGCACCCGGCGGCCCCAGTCGGCGTCGCGCAGGCCCACGACCACGATGTCGGCGATGCCCGGGTGGTCGATGAGCGCGGTCTCGACCTCGGCGGGGAACACGTTGGCGCCGCCGCTCACGATCATGTCCACCCGCCGGTCCACCAGGTACAGGTAGCCGCCGGCGTCGAGGTAGCCGAGGTCGCCGACAGTGGCGAACCCGTCGTCCGTCTTGTCGCGGGGCGCGGCGTTCCCGAGGTAGCGGTAGCCGGCCGCGCCGGGAGAGCGGAGGTAGATCTCGCCGATCTCCCCGGCGGGCAGGTCGGCGCCGGTCCCGTCGAGGATGCGCACCTCGGTGCCCCGCACGCCCCGGCCGACGCTGCCCTGGTGCTCCATCCACTCGTCGCCGCGCAGGCCGGTGAAGCCGAGGCCCTCGGTCATGCCGTACACCATGAGGATGCGGTCGGCGCCGATGAGCCCGGCCCAGCGGTGCACCAGCGACGGCGGCATGGGAGCCGCCCCCTGGAGGATCCAGTCGAGGCTCGACAGGTCGCGGCCGTCCACCCCGGGCAGGTCCGCCACCCGCTGGAGCATGGTCGGGGTGGCGGTGAAGTTGGTGATGCGGTGGCGCTCGATGACGTCGACCACGCGGGCGGCGTCGAAGCGCTCGAGCACGACCAGCCGGTCGCCCGCCAGCAGGCTGTACAGCGTGGCGAACCCGTTCGCGTGGTACATGGGCGCGGGGACCAGGATCCTCTGGGGTCGGGGCACCGGGCGCCACGCGTCCATGAACGCCGTGCCGAACGCCCCGTCCCACAGGGAGGGCCGCTCGCTCAGGATGACCTTGGGCGTCCCGGTCGAGCCGCTGGAGCAGATGCCGCTGACCTGCGGGGACACCGCGTCGGCGAGGTCGGGGACCGGGAGGTCGCGGCTGGCGTCGATCCAGGCGACGTCGTCACCCTCCAGCTGGACCCGGGGCTCGATGACGTCGCGGACCCGGGCCCGCTCCCAGTCGGGCAGGTCCCAGCGCACCGGCACCGGCACGGCGCCCAGCTTCCACGCGGCCAGGGCGGCGAGCGTGAACTGCGGTGAGTTGCGGATCCCCAGCGAGACCCGGTCCCCCAGCGTCAGCCCGCGCTCGGCCAGCGCGCCGGCCAGGCGGCTCGACCGGTCGTCGAGCTCGCGCCAGGTCAGCTCGGTCTCGCGGCCGTCCGGGGCGACGTGGCAGCAGGCCGGCTCGTCGGGGTGCTCCGCCCCCAGCTGCCGGACCCGCTGGGCGAAGCTGGTCCCTTCGGTCACAGCGGGAGATGATATGTGAATGCTCACTAGTCAGGCGCCTCTGGCCGGGGTGCGGGTCGTCGAGGTGGCCACGCACGTGTTCGCGCCGATGGCCGGCGCCATCCTGGCCGAGTGGGGCGCGGACGTGCTCAAGATCGAGCCGCCCGGGACCGGGGACCCCTACCGCGGGCTGGTCACCACCGGCCTCCACCCGCGGCACGCCGGGGTCGATCCCTACGTCCAGTCGGCCAACCGGGGCAAGCGGTCGCTGGGCATCGACCTCAAGCACCCCGAGGGCCGGGACCTCCTGGGCCGCCTGGTGGCCACGGCCGACGTGTTCGTCACCAACCTGCGCCCTGGCGGGCGTGCACGCCTACGTATCGACGTCGAGGACGTGCGGGCCGACAACCCCGCGGTCGTCTATGTGCGGGCCACTGCCTACGGGGCCCGGGGCCCTGACGCCGAGCGCGGCGGCTACGACGCCGGTGCCTACTGGGCCCGCTCCGGCATGCAGCACGTGCTGACGCCGCCGGACGCGGCCTGGCCCCGGCCCGCCCCGCCTGCGTTCGGCGACGTGGCCGGGGCGCTGGCGCTGGCGGCGGCCGTGTGCGCCGCGCTGGTCCACCGGGCGGCGGGCGGCGAGGCCGCGGTGATCGACGGCTCGCTGCTGGCGGCCGGGATGTGGCAGATCCAGCCCGACGTCGTGAGCGCGGCGGGATCCCCGCCGCCGGTGCTGTCCGACCGGTTCGAGGTCGCCAACCCCTTGATGCTCACGTACCGCACTGCGGACGGCCGGTTCGTGGCCCTGACCATGGTGGCGCCCGACCGCCACTGGCCCGCGTTGTGCCGGGCGATCGGCGAGCCGGGCCTGGCGGACGATCCCCGCTTCGCCGACCAGGACGCCCGCCGCCGCCACGCCCGCGCCTGCGTCGAGCGGCTCGACGCCGTGTTCGGCGCCCGGGACCTCGCCCACTGGCGCCGGGCGCTGGCCGGGTTCCCGGGGGAGTGGGCGCCGGTGCAGACGCCGGGCGAGCTCCACGACGATCCCCAGGTCCGGGCCAACGGCTACATCGCCCAGGTCGACGTGGCCGGCGACGAGCCACTGCCGATGGTCACGGTGCCGGTGCAGTTCGACGGGCAGCCGGGGAGTCCGACCCGGGCGCCCGAGCACGGCGAGCACACCGAGGCGGCGCTGGTCGAGCTGGGGCTGTCGTGGGACGAGATCGGCGCGCTCAAAGACCGCGGGGCGATCCTCTAGGGCAGGTGACGGCCCCAGTCGAAGTCGACGGGGACCAGGAACGGGGCGGCCAGCAGCGGGAGTACCTCGCCGGCCGCCCAGCGCTGCGCCAGAACGGGCCGCAGTGCCTCGGCGGTGGCCAGGGGGTCGTCGTCCAGGTAGCAGTAGGTGATCTGGCGGCCCTCGGTCCGGGCCCACCAGGCCCCGGCCACGCCCGACAGGTCGGTGAGGGCACCGGCCGACGCCTCGCCCCGCTCCACCAGCAGGTAGACCCCGGTGACGGGGCGCCACGGCAACACCGCGGCGCTCACGTCGATCCGGCCGGCGGCCGCGGTGCCGGCGAGGTCGTAGGTGCCGACCTCGACGCTGGGCAGCCGCCAGGACATCCGTCCCGCCTCGGCCAGGGTCGTCGCCAGCCCGCCGAGCTCGGTGATGGCGCCGGCGTCGGCGAACAGGTAGGTCATCACATGGTCGACGCCGTCGTACCGGTCCTCGCTCACGGCTCTGGCCGCCCGGCAGGCGGGGGTGGAGACCAGGCGCTGGGCGCCGCGCAGGGCGGCGAGGCGGTGGATCTCGGGCCGGTGGTCGAGCGCGTGCCAGGCGAGGTACTCGGCGTCCCGACCGTCCGGTTCGCGTCCCGCCATGGCCACGAACAGGGTCGTGACGTCAGGCATGGCCGCCAGTCTTACCGCACCTTGCGGTGCTGCGCGACCCGAGTGTTAGTTTTCGTCCGTGGGAGGTCCGGAGACATCGCCGTGTGCCCTGCCCGCCCGCGCCTGGTGGGGTGACCAGCTCGTGGCCTCCTCCACCGGTGCGGTCCGGGAGGAGCGGGAGGGCGGGGCCCCACTCCTGTGGTTCCCGGCCGCGGACGTCCGCCTCGACCTGCTCCCGGAGCTGACCGAGCCGGCCCCCGGGTACGAGGTGCAGGCGGGATGGGTCACGTTCGACCACGACCGGGCCCGGGTCGAGCTGGAGGACGGCGCCACCGTCAAGCGCTTCCCGACCTGGGGTGACGCGGGCGACCTGATCGACATGCTGGACGTGCGGCCGGTGGGCGACGGCGGCTACCTCAGCGTCACCCGGTCCGACTGGCGGCGCCCGGTGACCGACGGCAGCCAGATGCTGGCCCAGGCACTGGTGGCCGCCGGCCGCCATGCGCCGGGACGGCGGGCGGTGTCCGCCCACATGGTGTTCATGCGGGCTGCCGACGCCCGCCGGCCGCTGCGCTTCGACCTCGACGAGCTGAGCGCGGGCCGCAGCTTCACGACCCTGGCCGCCCATGTGAGCCAGGACGGGCGGGGCGTCGCCCACGGCACGCTGCTGCTCGACGCCACTGCGCCCGACGTGATTCGCCACGCCGTGCCCGCTCCGGACGTGGCCGGGCCGGAGGACGCCGAGCCGTACGACATGTCCGTGACCGGGCGGGACCTGCGCATCGTGGACGGCGCCTACACCGGCGACCCCGACGCGCCGGTGGGCCCGCCGGTGCTCGACGCCTGGGTGCGGTTCCGCGACGTCCCCGACGACGGCTACCTGCACACGGCCCTGCTGGCCCAGTTCACCGGGCACCTGTCGATCGCCGCCGGGCTCCGGCCGCACGCGGGGATCGGCCAGAGCCAGGCGCACCGCACCCTGTCCACCGCCATCAACGCCATCGCCCTGTCCCTCCACGGGGAGGTGCGGGCCGACCGCTGGCTGCTCTACCGCCACCGCTCGACGTTCGCGGGCGACGGCATGACCCATGCCGAGTGCCGGGTCCACGACGAGGACGGCGCACTGGTCGCCTCGTTCTCGGTCGACGCCATGGTCCGCCGCTTCGCGGGCGGCGGCACCGCGGCTGACGACAGGACGGCGTTGTGAGCCTGACCTCGGGCCGCGGGCCACTCGGTCCCCGCCCGGCCGGGCGGTTCAGCGCGCCGATCCGGCCCGGCACCGTCTACGTCGAGCCGTTCCGCCGCCGGGTGCGGGCTGAGGCCGCGGGCCGGACCGTGGTGGACAGCGAGCAGGTGCTGCTGGTCCACCGGCCGGGCTCGCCGCCTGCCTGGGCGTTCCCGGCGGCCGACGTGGACGGGGTTGCGGCCGAGGCCGAGCCCGAGGCGCCGGGCTACGTGCAGGTCCCCTGGGACGCGGTGGACGCCTGGTACGAGGAGGGCGAGCAGGTGTTCATGCACCCGCGCAACCCGTACCACCGGGTCGACTGCGTGAAGACCCGCCGGCAGCTGCGGGTGGAGGTGGCGGGGACCCCCCTGGTCGACAGCGACGACACCCTCGGCGTCTACGAGACCGCGCTCGAACCGCGCCTCTACGTGCGCCGCGAGCACATCCGCATGGACCTGCTCGTGCCCAGCCCCACGACCACGTACTGCCCCTACAAGGGCACGGCGTCCTACTGGACCGCGGTGGTGGGCGACGTCACGGTGGCCGACGTGGCCTGGTCCTACGACGACCCGCTGCCCGAGAGCCTGCTTCTCGCCACGATGCTCAGCTTCGACGAGGCCCGGGCCGCGGTCAGCGCCGACCTGCCGCCGCCGGCCTCACCACCCGACCCGGCCGCTCGTCCGTGAGCTCGTCCGCCTCGACCAGGGCCCGGCCGTTGACCAGCGTGAGGTCGTAGCCGTGGGCCCGCTGGACGTAGCGCTGGGCGCCGAGGGGGAAGTCCGCCACCATCTCCGGGGCGTCGAGGCCGAGGCGGTCGAGGTCGATCACGTTGACGTCGGCGTAGGCGCCCGGGGCCAGCGCGCCCCGGTCCGGGATGCCATAGAGCTCGGCGCCTTCCCGCGTGAGCTTGTGGACCGCGCGGCCCACGTCCAGCAGGCCCTGCTCGCGCACCCAGTGCTCCAGCAGGTAGGTGGACTGGCCGGCGTCCATGGTCAGCGCCACGTGGGCGCCCGCGTCGGCCACACCGACGACGACGTCGGGGTTGCTGAGCATCTGGGCCACGGCGTCGAGGTCCTGGTTGAGGACCGGGTAGTAGAGGAGCCCCCGGCCGCCCGTCTCCACCGTGAAGGCGACGAAGGCGCCCGCCGGCGTCGTCCCGCGGCGCTCGGCCTCGGCGGCCAGGCTGTTGGCCGGACCGACGTCGTAGTGGGCCCGGCCCGGAGGCAGCAGGTAGAGCTTGGCCGGGTCCTTGGGGGCCAGCGGGCCGGACAGGTTCCGGGGCTCGCCGGCCTCGTCCACCAGGCGAGCGCGGAGCGCCTCGTCGCCCAGGGCGGCCACCCGGTCCGGGAACGGCCGAGCCATCAGCTCGCGCCAGCTGGGCAGGTCGTCGTAGGGGGTACGGCCCACGAGGCCGTAGACGATGCCCGTGCCGCGGGCCGACGTCTGGGGCCGCAGGTCGGCGCCCCGGGCCCGGGCCTCGGCCACCTGGTCCATCACCCAGGCCCACAGGCCCGGGCGACGGTCGCTCTGGGTGATGGTGAACGTGAGCGGCCGGTCGGCGGCGCGGCTCACGGTCTCCATCCAGGTCATCTCGGCGACCGAGTTCTCCCGCCCGGGACCGTCCCGCTCGCCGATGCGGGGGACGACCTCGACGGTGCCCCGGCCCCGCTCGCCGAGGGCGTGGGCAAGGGCGGCCAGCTCCGTGGGCCGGGCGAAGGTGCCGGGGATCGGCCGGCCGTCGGGCACGGTGTGCAGGAAGCTGCGGGAGGTCGAGAACCCCAGGGCGCCGGCGTCGACCGCCTCGCCGACCAGCGCAGCCATGCGGGCCACGTCGTCATCGCCCGCGGGCGCGTCGTCCAGGCTGCGCTCGCCCATCACGTAGTAGCGGAGGGCGGCGTGGCCGATCATCCCGCCCGCGTTGACGCCGAGCGGGCGCCGGTCGAGCGCCCGCAGGTAGTCGCCGTAGGTCTCCCAGCCCCAGTCGAGGCCGGCCATGATCGTGTCGGCGGGGATGTCCTCGACCGCCTCCATCATCCCCGCCAGGTAGCCCTCCTGGCCCGGGTGGACCGGGGCGAACGTGACGCCGCAGTTGCCCAGCACCACGGTGGTGACGCCGTGCCAGCACGACGAGCTGGCCACCGGGTCCCAGAACAGCTGGGCGTCGAGGTGGGTGTGGACGTCCACGAAGCCCGGCGTCACCAGGCGGTCGCGGGCGTCGATCTCGCGCCGGCCCCGGTCGGTCACCTCGCCGACCGCGGTGATCCGGTCCCCGTCGACGGCCACGTCGGCGCTCCGGGGCCCGGCCCCGGTGCCGTCGGCGACGTCGCCCCCGCGGATCACGATGTCGTGCACCACTCCACCCTTCCTATAGTGAGCATCTGATGAGTGAGTCCTCACTAGATTACGCGCGCCTGCTGCCCGGGGTCGACACGCTGTGCGAGCTGCTGGTGGCGCGGCGGGCGCTCGACGTCCGCGACGGGCTCGACACCGCCACGTTCGTGTCCGGCTACCCCGGATCGCCGCTCGGTGGCTTCGACCTGGCCCTGGGGCGCCTGGGGGAGCGGGCCGCCGAGAACCGCATCGTGCACCGGCCCGGCCTGAACGAGGAGCTGGCCGCGGCCGCGGTGTGGGGCTCGCAGATGGGCGAGGCCGTTCCCTACGAGGGCGTCGACGGGGTGGTGGGGGCCTGGTACGGCAAGGGCCCCGGCCTGGACCGCTCGGGCGACGTGCTC
>JBKPRS010000013.1:0-14742 GCA_046734695.1 Actinomycetota bacterium
CTGCGCGACACCCTCGACTCGTTCGTGGAGATCGGGCTGGGCTACCTGTCGCTCAACCGGCCGTCGGGCACGCTCTCGGGCGGCGAGGCGCAGCGCACCAAGATGATCCGCCATCTCGGCTCGTCGCTCACCGACGTGACCTACGTCTTCGACGAGCCGACGGTCGGCCTGCACCCGCACGACATCCAGCGGATGAACGACCTCCTGATCGCGCTGCGCGACAAGGGCAACACCGTGCTGATCGTGGAGCACGACCCGGAGACGATCGCGATCGGCGACCACGTCGTCGACCTCGGCCCCGGCGCGGGCTCCGCCGGCGGCGAGGTGGTCTTCGAGGGCACCGTCGACGAGCTGCGAGCCAGCGACACGATCACCGGCCGCCATCTGGACGACCGCGCCGCCCTGAAGGAGTCGGTGCGCGAGGCGTCGGACGCGCTCGAGGTGCGCGGCGCCAGCACCAACAACCTGCAGGAGGTCGACGTCGACATCCCGCTCGGCGTGCTGGTCGTGCTGACCGGCGTCGCCGGGTCGGGCAAGAGCTCGCTCGTCAACGGCTCAGTGGCCGGCCGCGAGGGCGTGGTGCTCGTCGATCAGGGCGCGATCCGCGGCTCGCGACGCAGCAACCCGGCGACGTACACCGGACTGCTCGATCCGATCCGCAAGGCCTTCGCGACGGCCAACGGCGTCAAGCCGGCGCTGTTCAGCCCCAACTCCGACGGCGCCTGCCCCAACTGCAACGGCGCCGGCGTCATCTACACCGAGCTGGCGATCATGCAGAGCGTCGCCACCACCTGCGAGGAGTGCGAGGGCAAGCGGTTCGAGGCGTCGGTCCTCGACTACCAGCTCGGCGGCCGCGACATCAGCGAGGTGCTCGCCATGTCGGTGTCCGAGGCCGAAGGCTTCTTCGGCGACGGCGACGCGAAGGTGCCGGCCGCGCACAAGATCCTCGAGCGGCTCGCCGACGTCGGGCTCGGCTACCTCACGATCGGCCAGCCGCTGACCACGCTGTCCGGCGGCGAGCGCCAGCGGCTCAAGCTGGCCACCCACATGGCCGAGAAGGGCGGGATCTACGTCCTCGACGAGCCCACCACCGGCCTGCACCTCGCGGACGTCGCGCACCTGCTCGGCCTGCTCGACCGGCTGGTCGACGCCGGCAAGTCGGTCGTCGTCATCGAGCACGACCAGGCGGTCATGGCCCACGCGGACTGGATCATCGACCTCGGCCCCGGCGCCGGGCAGGACGGCGGCCGGATCGTCTTCGAGGGCACGCCGGCCGACCTCGTCGCCGACCGCTCCACCCTCACCGGCGAGCATCTCGCGGCCTACGTCGGTGCCTGACCAGCCCTTTTCGGCCACCCAGAGGTAGACACCATGGACATCACGATTCACTCGAGCTTCCTCCCGCACGACGACCCGGACGCCGCCCTCGCCTTCTATCGCGACACGCTCGGCTTCGAGGTCCGCAAGCGTGGCGAGGTGCGCGTCCTCGCCCGACGTCGCCGCCGCGGCGGTCGTCCCGAGGAGCAGGGCCGTCAGATCGTCCACGACCGCGGCGAGCTCCGCGGCGCTCAGCTCGCGCAGCGCCGTGGCCTGCCGGTCGTCGGACGGCGCCGTGTACCGGCGCCGGACCGCGGCCGCCAGGTGGTCTCTGGCGTAGTCGAGGCTCATTGGCCGACGTACAGGGCGAGGTGCTCGCCGGTGAGCGTGGAGCGGGCGGCGACGAGGTCGGCCGGGGTGCCCTCGAAGACGATCCGGCCACCGTCGTGGCCCGCGCCGGGCCCCAGGTCGATGATCCAGTCCGCGTGGGCCATGACCGCCTGGTGGTGGGCGATGACGATGACGGACCTGCCGGCGTCGACGAGCCGGTCAAGCAGGCCGAGCAGCTGCTCGACGTCGGCGAGGTGCAGGCCGGTGGTCGGCTCGTCGAGCACGTAGACGTCGCCCTTCTCCGCCATGTGGATGGCCAGCTTGAGCCGCTGCCGCTCGCCGCCCGACAGCGTGGGGAGCGGCTGGCCGAGCCCGAGGTAGCCGAGCCCGACGTCGGCGAGCCGGTCGAGGATGGCGTGGGCGGCCGGGGTGCGAGCCTCGCCGGCGCCGAAGAACTCCTCGGCCTCGGTCACGGTCATGGCCAGCACCTCGGCGATGTTGAGGCCGCCGAGCCGGTACTCCAGCACCGCCGCCTGGTAGCGCTTCCCCTCGCACTCCTCGCAGACCGAGGCCAGGTCGGCCATCATCCCCAGGTCCGTGTACACGACGCCGGCGCCGTTGCAGGTCGGGCAGGCGCCCTCGGAGTTGGCGCTGAACAGCGCCGGCTTCACGCCGTTGGCCTTGGCGAACGCTTTGCGGATCGGGTCGAGCAGCCCGGTGTAGGTCGCCGGGTTGCTCCGCCGCGAGCCGCGGATGGCGGTCTGGTCGATCGAGACCACGCCCTCGCGGGGCGACACCGAGCCGTGGAGCAGCGAGCTCTTCCCGGACCCGGCCACGCCCGTGACCACGACCAGGACCCCGAGCGGGATGTCGACGTCGACGTCCCGCAGGTTGTGGGTGCTCGCCCCGCGCACCTCCAGCACGCCCGAGGGGGTGCGCACGTCGGGCTTCAGGCTGGCGCGGTCGTCCAGGTGCCGGCCGGTGAGCGTGCCGCTGGCCCGCAGCCCGTCGACGGTGCCCTCGAACACCACCTCGCCCCCCAGGATCCCGGCGCGCGGGCCGAGGTCGACGACGTGGTCGCCGATCGCGATCGTCTCCGGCTTGTGCTCGACGACCAGCACGGTGTTGCCCTTGTCCCGCAGCTGGAGCAGCAGGTCGTTCATGCGCTGGATGTCGTGGGGGTGCAGCCCGATCGTCGGTTCGTCGAAGACGTAGGTGACGTCGGTGAGCGAGGACCCGAGGTGGCGGATCATCTTGGTGCGCTGCGCCTCGCCGCCCGACAGCGTGCCGGCCGGGCGGTCGAGGCTGAGGTAGCCGAGCCCGATCTCCACGAACGAGTCGAGCGAGTCCCCCAGCGCCTCCAGCAGCGGCCCGACGGACGGCTCGTCCAGGTCCCGGACCCACTCGGCGAGATCGCTGATCTGCATCGCGCACGCGTCGGCGATGCTGATCCCGTCGACCTTCGACGAGCGCGCCACCTCGCTGAGCCGGGAGCCCCCGCACTCGGGGCAGGTGGCGAAGGTCACCGCCCGCTCGACGAAGGCCCGGATGTGGGGCTGCATGGCGTCGACGTCCTTGGACAGCATCGACTTCTGGATCTTGGGGATCAGGCCCTCGTAGGTGAGGTTGATGCCCTCGACCTTGATCTTGGTCGGCTCCTTGTGGAGCAGGTCGTGGAGCTCGCGCTTGGTGTACTTGCGGATCGGCTTGTCCGGGTCGAAGAAGCCGCAGCCCCGGTAGATGCGGCCGTACCAGCCGTCCATGCTGTAGCCGGGGATCGTGAGCGCACCCTCGTTGAGGGACTTGCTGTCGTCGTAGAGCGCGGACAGGTCGAAGTCGGTCACGTTGCCCATGCCCTCGCAGCGCGGGCACATGCCGCCGGTGCGGGTGAAGGTCGCCCGCACGGTCTTGGTCTTGGACGCGCCGCGGTCGACGGTGATCGCACCGGCCGCCCGGACGGAAGCGACGTTGAAGGAGAACGCGCTCGGCGGTCCGACGTGGGGCTGCCCGAGCCGGCTGAAGACGATCCGCAGCATCGCGTTGGCATCGGTGGCGGTGCCGACGGTGGAGCGCGGGTCGGCGCCCATCCGCTCCTGGTCGACGATGATCGCGGTGGTCAGCCCTTCCAGCACGTCGACCTCGGGCCGGGCGAGCGTCGGCATGAAGCCCTGCACGAACGCGCTGTAGGTCTCGTTGATGAGCCGCTGCGACTCGGCGGCGATGGTCCCGAACACCAGCGAGCTCTTGCCCGACCCGGACACCCCGGTGAACACGGTGAGCCGGCGCTTGGGCAGCTCGACGGTGACGTCCTTGAGGTTGTTCACCCGCGTGCCCTGGACGCGGATCAGATCGTGGCTGTCGGCAGCGGTGCGCGGGGTCATCCACGCGATCGTGTCACAGCCGGTCCGGCAGGATGGCAGGGTGGAGCGGGTCGTCATCCTCGGGCGGGGCGGCGCCGGCAAGTCCGTCCTCGCCCGTGACCTGCGCTCCGCCACCGGCCTCCCGGTGATCGAGCTCGACCAGGAGTTCTGGACCCCGGACCTGCGCCCGCTGCCGCCCCCGCTGTGGGCCGACCGCCAGGCGGTCCTCGCCGCGGCCCCGCGCTGGATCATGGATGGCGACCTCGGCCCCTACGACGAGGTCGAGCCACGCCTGCGACGGGCCGACACCGTCGTGATCCTGGACCTCCCGCTGTGGCTGTGCGCCTGGCGCGCCTGGCGCCGCGGCCGGGAGCGCCGTGACTTCTGGACCTGGACGGTCCGCTGGCGCCGCCAGAGCCGCCCCGGGTTGCTCCGCGCCGTCGCAGACGTCGCCCCCCGGGCCGAGGTCGTCATCCTGCGCAGCCGGCGGGCGGTCCACCGCTGGCTTGCGTCGCCTGCGGGATGATCGCCGTCAGACCCCCTTGACTGCTGTTCACGACGCGGTCGTCGGATCGGCGCCTGGATCGCGGTGGACGTGGGCGCGGTGGCTGTCCCGGTCGAAGATCCCGATGAGCTCGGCGGGACCGTCGACGGCGGCGAAGGCGTGCGGGGTCATGGTGGCGAACTCGGCCGCCTCGCCCGTCTCGACGATGATCTCCCGGTCCCCGAGCGACAGGCGCACCCGTCCCGCGACGACGAAGAACCAGTCGTGACCGGGGTGGACCCGCGGCTCCGCCGGCTTGCCGGTGGGCTCCAGCCGCATCTTGACCGCCAGCGTGGAGCCGGTCGGGCGGCTCAGCAGCCAGGTCGTGCGCCCGCCCGAGCTGGTCGGCGCCGGGCGGATCACCACGTCTTCGTCGCTGCGCACGTCGAGCAGGGCGTCGAGGTCGACCTGGAGCGCCGCCGCCAGCGGCAGCAGCACGTCGAGGCTGATCGTCCGCTTACCGGTCTCGATCCTGCTGATCGTCGACGGACTGAGGTTGGTGCGGGCGGAGAGCTCGTCGAGCGACAGCCCCAGCGTGTGCCGAAGGCTCCGCAGCCGGGTCCGCACCACTGCCTCGATCTCGTTGGGCTCGGCCATCGCTTCCCCGGAGTGCCTCGCGCCGGCCTTGCGAATCTCGCAAGGTGGCATGCACCTTCGGAGAGGCATCGTATCGTCGAGGCATGACTGAGCACACCCCCCGTCACGTCGAGCGGCACTGCGACGTCGCCGTCATCGGCGGATCCGCCGCCGGGCTGGCTGCGGCGCTCCAACTGGGGCGCCAGCGCCGGTCCGTGATCGTCGTCGATGCCGGCGAGCCGCGCAACGCCCCCGCCGCCCAGATGCACAGCTACCTCGGCCTGGAAGGGCGTGCGCCGACGGACCTGACCGCCGCCGGGCGTGAGGAGGTCCGCAGCTACGGCGGCGAGATCCTCGCCGGCCGGGTGAGCGGGGTGACCCGGACCGGTGACGCCGGCTTCCGGGTCGAGCTCGCCGGCGGCAACGCCATCGTCGCCCGCCGGGTCCTGGCCGCGACCGGGCTCGTCGACGAGCTCCCGGAGATCGACGGCCTCGCGCAGCACTGGGGCCGCGACGTCATCCACTGCCCGTTCTGCCACGGCTACGAGGTCCGCGACCGGCGCATCGTCCAGCTCGTGACCCACCCGCTGGGGCTCCACACGGCGGGCCTGTTCCGCCAGCTCAGCGGCCGGCTCACCGTCGTGGTCCACGACGCCGGCGGCGTGGACGGGTCCGAGCTCGATGCGCTGCGAGCCGCGGGCGTGGCCGTCGTGTCCGGAGAGGTCACCCGCATCGTGACCGGCGCCGACGGCCGGGTCGCGGCGGTCGAGCTGGGCGACGGACAGCGGATCGACACCGACGCGGTGGCGGTCGGCCCGCGGTACCGGGTGCGGGCCGAGCCGCTCGCCTCGCTCGGTGTCCGTCCGGCTGCGCATCCGAGCGGGCTGGGCGACTTCGTGGAGACGGACGAGACCGGCGCCACGGCCGTGCCCGGCGTCTATGCGGCCGGCAACCTGGCCGACCCCAGCCAGCAGGTGGCCCAGGCCGCCGCCAACGGCAGCCGGGTCGGCGCCATGATCAGCTTCAGCCTCGCCGACGAGGACATCAGGGCCGCCGCCCGGCCCTCGGCCAACGCCGACGACTGGGACCACCGCTACGGCGGCGAGCAGATGTGGAGCGGCAACCCCAACGGCACCCTGGTCAACGAGGCCGGCGAGCTCACGCCCGGCCGCGCCCTCGACGTCGGCGCCGGCGAAGGCGGCGACGCCATCTGGCTGGCGGAGCAGGGGTGGCACGTGACCGCCAGCGACATCTCCCGGCGCGCGCTCGACCGGGTCGGCGCCGAGGCCGGCCGCCGCGGCCTCCCCGTCGAGTGCCACCACGCGGACGCCAACGCTCTCGCCGCCTACGAGACCGCCGCGTTCGACCTGGTGTCGGCCCAGTACGCGTCGATCCCCCGCACCCCGGACGGGCGCGGTGTGGGCAACCTGCTGGACGCGGTCGCCCCGGGTGGCACCCTGCTCGTCGTGAGCCACGATCTCGAGCCGATGCGGGCCCCGATCGACGACCTCGCCCACAGCCGCCCGTTCGACCCGGATGCCTACGTGCGGGTCGACGACTTCGTCACCGCGCTCACCGGCGCCCCCGGGTGGGACATCGACGTCCACGAGAAGCGACCCCGTCCCCCCGGCTCCGCCACCGCCGCACACCACGTCGACGACATCGTCCTCCGCGCCCGGCGGCGCGCCGGCTGACGAGCAGCCTCCCGCGGGGCTCGTCACCCACGATTAGCGGCTAGGCTAATAATCGTGCAGACCTCTGAGCACCTCCAGCGAACCGAGGGCCGGTCGCATCCGCCGGCGCCTGACGAGGTCGACCGGGTCTTCGGCGCGCTCTCGCACGAAGCTCGCCGCCAGATCGCTCTGGTGCTGTCGCACTACGGACCGGAGCTGCCGTCGGGCTACCTCGCCAAGCGGTTCACCCACAGCTGGCCCACGACCACGCGGCACCTGCACGTCCTCGAGGACGCCGGCATCGTCACCGTGCGTTCCGAAGGGCGCCACTCCCATTACCGGCTCGAACACGACTACCTGCAGCGCGTGGTCGACGGGTGGCTCGGACTGTTCGACCCGCCGGCCGGCCGCCAGATCTGGCGATCGCCCGGACCTCGATCGACCAGGAAGGGAACGGATTCATGACCGCAGCACCGAAGCTGTTCCGCGTCACCCTCGAGGTCAGCGACCTCGAGGCCGCGACCGAGCTGTACCGCGATCTTTTCGGCAGCGATGGCACCCGCCATCGGGGTGCCCGCCACTACTTCGACTGCGACGGCGTCATCCTCGCCGTCCTCGATGTCTCCCAAGGTGGGCTGACACCGACACCGGGGCCCAAGTCGCTGTCCTTCGCGGTGGACGACATCGACGCCGTCCACAAGCGTGCCTCCCAGCTCGGCGTCCTCGCCCCGTATCAGGTCCACGGCGAGCCGGCGGGCGAGATCCTGGAACGCCCGTGGGGCGAGCGCTCCTTCTACGTGGTCGACCCGTGGGGCAACGACCTGTGCTTCTGCCAGGAGGGCACGCTCTTCACCTAGCCGCGGCACGGCGCGCCCCGTCGAAACGAGGGAACCGATCGGCGGAGGTGCGCGTCAGTAACGTCGGAGGTGAGCGTGCGGGGTGGCGACGAGTTCGACGAGATCTACCGGGCCCACCGTGACCGGCTGTTCCGTCTCGCCGTGGTGATCTGCGGCGACCGGGCCCGCAGTGAGGACGCGGTCGCCGACGTCTTCGCCAAGGTGCTGCCCCGCTGGCAGCGGGGGGCGGTGAGTGAGCCGGCGCAGTACCTGCGCCGTGCGCTGGTCAACGAGCTGACCGGCGGGTTCCGGCGCCGGGCGATCGAGCAGCGCGAGGCCGCCCGCCAGTGGGGCGATGCTCGCGGCCGGCGGGAGGTCGCGACCGAGGTCAGCGATCACCACTCGATCCGCGACGCGCTCGGGTCGCTGCCGGTCGATCAGCGGGCCGTGGTGGCGCTGCGCTTCTACGAGGGTCTCAGCGAAGCCGAGACCGCCGCGGTGCTGGGCGTGGCGCCGGGGACGGTGAAGTCGCGGACCCACCGGGCTCTTGCCCGCCTCCGTCAGCTGCTCGGAGAGGAGAACGTCAATGCTTGAGCTCGAGGACCGCATCGTCGACGCGTTGCGGGCGATCGGCGACGACGCCGAGCCCTCGGCCGCCCTCGACGGTCTGGTCCGGCAGCGGCGGGCGCGGCGGCTGCGCCGGCGCCGGGTCGCCCAGGTCTCGACCGTGGCGGTCGCGGTGATCGCCGTGGTGGCGGGCGCGGCGGGCCTCGGGTCCTTGGGCACGGGCGACCAGGCGTCGCTGGTGGCCGGCGCCGACGGTCCCCCCTTGTTCCTCGTACCGGCGCAGGTCCCCGACGGCTTCACGCTCACCCACGCCGCCGGGGACGGCCGGCCCGGTCCCGATGGCGGCCCGGACCAGGACGACGGACCGGACGGCACCCAGCGCTGGGTGCGCATGGACGGCGAGGGCCGTCCGGCCGAGGTCGTCGACGTTGTGTGGGACGACGCCGGCGCGGCCGTCGACCCGCTCGGTAGCGGCGCGAGCACCCCGACGACCGTGCGCGGTCACGAGGGGGAGCTGTCTGCCGGCGGGGCCGTCCTGGCCTGGACGGAGGCGGAAGGCGTCACGGTCTCGATCGTCGGGACGACGGCGTACCCGGACGACCCCGGCGCCGGGCGGGAAGCGCTCGACCCGGCGGTGCTGACCGGCTTCGCCGACTCGCTGATCGCCCGGGACGGCGGCGGCTTCGACGTGTCGACGCCGCCCGCGGGCTTCGAGCTGGCCGGGGAGGTGCCGGGCAACGCGTCCAGTGGCCAAGGCCCCCGGACGCTCGTCTACAGCGGGCCCGACGGGCGCCGGATCATGATCGACGTGGTCGACGGGTCCGATGTCGCTCCGGCCATGAACCTCGTCTGGACCAGTGCGCGACGGGTCGACGTGCGTGGCCGCACAGGCGTGCTGTCACCGGACCTGATGCAGGCGCCCGCCCTCGCCCGTCTGAGGACCGTCCCGGTCACGGGCCTGTTCCTGCAGTGGGTGGAGCCGACCGGTGAGCTGATCACGGTGGCCGGGGACGGCATGACCGAGTCCGAGCTGCTCGACGTCGCCGCCGGCCTCGAAGACGTCGACGCCGCCACCTGGTTCGCACTCCAGGACCGGGGCGAGACCGCAGGCGAGACGCCCGGCGACACCACCGGCGGGCCGGCGGCGACGACCGCGGACGGCCCCGTCGCCGGCGAGCCGGTACCGGGCGCTCGCCAGCTCAGCGGGACCTACAGCGGCACCGAGCACTACGCACTCGTCGGTGGCGACTGCGGTGTCCGAAGCATTCTCGAGGCCGAGTTCACGCTGACCGACGGCGCCGCCTGGGCCTACCACGCCGACTACTGCGGCCAGATCGACGGCTCCAATGACTGGGTCAGCCAGACCGGTGACGGCGCCTTCACGCTGCCCGACGGGTCGACGCTGACCGTCAAGATGCCCTTCCAGCGGCTCCCGGCCGACACCGACGGCGCGCCGTACGAGCTGACCGTCACCGCCGGCACCGGCACCTTCGCCGGCGCGACGGGCACCTGCCGGCTCGACAACCACCTCACAGACCTCGCGTTCGGCACCCAGCAACAGGACGGCAGCTTCGTCTGCGACATCACGCCCTGATCCGGGGCACATAGCCTTCACCCCCGTGAGCTTCGATGTCCGGGGCGAGGCGCTGGCGTCGGTGCTGCGCGAGGTCTCGGACTTCGCCGTGGCCTTCGTCGACCGCAACGGGGGGCCTGCCGCGTCGGCGAACGAGGACGCCCGCGAGGTGGCCGACCGCTTCGTCGAGGCCGAGCCCTCGCCCGCCTCCCTCGCCGAGCTGCTGGAGGCGCTTGACGAAGCGGCGGCGGTCGGGTTCAACCAGCTCCACCCCGGGTTCCTGGGCTATGTCCCGCCCACCGGCCTGCCGGTCGGGGCGGTGGCCGACTTCATCGCCGCGATCCAGTCTCGCTACATCGGGCTGGCACGGCCCTCCCCGGCCCTGGCCCAGATCGAGCAGACCGCGCTGCGGTGGATCGCCGACCGCCTGGGCCTGCCGCCCGAGGCACGGGGTGTCTTCACGTCCGGCGGGGCCCTGGCCACCTTCAGTGGGATGGTGGCCGGCCGGCACAGCGTGCTCGGCCGCAACGACCTCCCCGGCCGCCTCTACTGGACCGACCAGACCCACCACACCGTCGAGCGGGCGGCGAGCGTCATCGGGATCTCGCCCGAGCTGATCGCGCGGGTCCCGACCAACGACGCCCTGGAGATGGACGTCGACGAGCTCGAGCGCATGATCGAGCGCGACCTGCGGTCGGGCCCGCGGCCGTGCCTGATCGTCGCCAACGCCGGCACCATCAACACCGGGGCGGTCGACCCGATCGGCCCGATCGTCGCCGTCGCCCGGCGCCACGGCCTCTGGGTCCACGTCGACGCGGCCTATGGAGGGTTCTTCGTCCTCACGCCTCAGGGACGGGACCGCCTCGCCGGCATCGAGCTCGCCGACTCGATCACGGTCGACCCCCACAAGGGCATGTTCTTCGCCGCCGGGACCGGCTGCGTGTTCGTGCGGGACGGCCGCCGCTTGGCCGCCGCCCACGCATCCGAGGCGGCGTACCTGGACGACCTCGGCGACGAGGAGGCGACCCCCAACTTCAGCGACTATTCCCTCGAGCTGACCCGGCCCATGCGCGGCCTGCGCGTGTGGATGGCGCTGAAGCTCTACGGCTGGGACGCGTTCGCCACCACCCTGGCCGAGTGCCTGCGGTTGGCGACCCGGCTGGACGAGGCGCTCCGGGCCGACGACCGGCTCGACCTCCCGTGGCGGCCGGCCCTGTCCACGGTCACGTTCCGGCTCCGCGACCGCGAGGACGACGCCAACCCGGCCCTGCTCGACCGCATCAACGCCACCGGCCGCATCCTGCTGTCGAGCACGACCCTGAGCCTCCGGGGCGGGCCGCAGACCACGTGGCTGCGGGCCTGCTTCATGAACCCCCGGACCACCGATGCCACCGTGGACGAGGCGGTCGAGGTCATCCGGGACGCGATCGCCGGTCCCTGAACCGGCGATCGCGTGACCGCTGGTAGCGGTCCCAACCGCTTCGTTCGGTGATGCGGCAGTCAGCCGGTGAAGTTCGGATCGCCCGTCACCGGGCTGGCGGCCGGCGCCACCGGCACCATGTCGCCGTCGTGCATGTCGCCGTCGTGCATGTCGCCGTCGTGCATGTCGCCGTCGTGCATGTCGCCATCGTGCATGTCGCCATCGTGCATGCCGCCATCGTGCATGCCGCCGCCGTGCATCTCGACGTCGCAGTGGAGCCCCTCGACGCCGACGCCCCCGAACCGGTGCCCGCACGCGTTGTCGACGATCCAGACGTGCATCATCAGCGGAGTCGCCGCGGAGTGCGAGCCCTCGGGGCAGCTCGGCATGTCAGGATCGGTGATGCCCCGGAACGTCCCCTCCGCATCGGACACGCACAGCTCGGGGTGGCCGTGCCAACCAGGCAGCCAGGCGATGTCCTCCGGTATGGCGTCCATGTCGATGGCCGGGTCGAGCATGAACATGGCCGAGACCAGATGCCACTTCCCGTCCCCCTGGCTCTGGTACACGAGGGCCTCCGGGAACTCCGGGTCGACCAGATGGTCGTCGAACAGCCACCCGTTGTTGATCCAGTGGTCGTAGCCGCCCGGCGCGGTGGCGCCGAAGTTGTGGTACCCCATGTCGCCCAGCACGTCGGCCAGCTCGCCGCGAGTCGCGACCGTCGGGAACTTCGCCGGGAGCGCGGCCTCCGTCTGATGGATCAGGTCGACCAACTGGGTGACCTGGGCGTCCGTCCAGTCGCCCTCCGGGATCAAGCCGTCGCCGGCGGACTGTGCATCCGCCCGGCCGGCAAAGCTGGTCGCCGCCACCAAGGTCAGAGCGACAACCACTCCGACGATGGCGCCACGTCGCGTAACCCCTGCCCCCATGACCCTGCTCCCCCAGTGAGACTGCACCGGTACCTTAACCGCCCCGCCGGCGGACACTCAGTCGTGAAGACCCCGACCCCGAACATGAGCTGAGGGCTGGCCAGGCTTGCACCCGTCGGACGATCGCGGAGTCTGCGGCGTGCAGCGCGTTCGGTGAGGATGGGCACGAGCAGGGCCGCCGCCGCGACTGACAAGGCGCCCAGGCCAATGTCGCCCACCGCGGGGGCGTCTGCGACAGACAGCCCGCGCCCAGATCCGGCGACAGGGGGCAGCCTGCCCCGCCGGGCGCGATGCAGGCGGTGGGCGGTCGTCGCTGCTGGGTCGTGTCTCGTGCACTGCTTGACAAGGGCAACGCCGGTCGAGGACATTGGCCGAACGGCGCCGACCGGTCGCCGAGCTGTGGAACATCCGCCCCAGCCGGGGTTCCATTGGCGAAGGGGAGTTGCCCTCTCGGTCATGGATGTCAGCAGGCCATCTCTCAACACCGCGTCGCTGGGGGACGAGGGTGCAAGAGGAGGCTTGTCATGACCAAGCACAGCAGCTTCAAGAAGGTCGTCCGGCGCCATGCCGAGGAGACGGGGCAGCGCTACACCGCAGCGCTGACGGACCTCGAGGATCTCGGTACGCGGATGCATCACGAGCCGGTTCCCGACCGGCTGCTCGCCCATGTCCGGGATCACCACGGCATCGACGCGATTGCCGCGACCAAGATCAGCGTGCACAACACCTACGTCTTCCGCATCGACCGGAACGACGGCGACCCGTGGATCGCGCGCGCGTATCCGCCGGCTCGCCCGAGGAGCGGCGTCGACGGCGACGCCGCGATCCTGCGCTTCCTGGAGCAGCACGACTATCCGGCGGAGCGCCTCGCGGTCGACGACGCGGTCTCTGACTTCGACGGAAGTGCGGTGATCGTCACGCAGTTCATCGACGGCGAGCCGCTCCCGAGTGGCGCCGCGCAGTTCGCCATGATGGGTGACCTGCTCGGACGACTACACGCGCTGCCGCTCGACGAATCCGTCAGCCGCCCGGGTGGAGCGGACGGTCAGGACCCCAGCCGCGAGGGCAGCCCGCGCCAGGATCTGCTGGCCGCCTTGTCGTTCCTCGACTCTGTGGACACGAAGGTCGCGACCGCCGATCGCGAGCGGTTCGAACGGCTCCGCGACCAGGTCCGCTCAGCCGACGACGGTCACGGCCTCCCCGAGGGCCTGCTCCACGGCAACCTCCTCCACGCCGTCAGCCACGCGATCGTGACCGAACGCGGCCCGGTCGCCTACAACTGGATGGCGTCCGGGCGCGGTCCACGCCTCGCCGACCTCGCATGGCTGCTGTGGGGCACCGGGGCCTGGTCACCCCGCAGGCCCGACCCGGAATGCCTCGATGCGGCCGTCAACGCCTACCGCCGACACATCGACCTGACCGACGAGGAGCTCGACCGACTCGAGGCGGTGATGTACATCCGGCCGCTGTACCTGACCGGCTTCGGCTACCGACGTGCAGTCACCAACGGTGTGGCGTTCAACGAGTGGGGCTTCATCGAGCCACCGGAGTACTTCAGCGCCACCGCCGCCGCGGCCCAAGCCGCTTTCAAGACCTGACCGAGTCCGTTCCGCCCTCTGGCCCTAGGTTTGTTCGCTCAGGTTCCTGATCCGGTCGAGGTAGTCGACGGTCCCGGCTTCGGTCTCGTAGCGCGATCGCAGCTCGGTCACCAGGTCGTCGGTGACCATGAGCAGCGACGGGACGGACTGGCGGGGGATGTCGAGGGCGGCGTTGCCGGTGTCGATGGCGGCGTCCAGGTCGCCTTGGCGGGCGGACACGACGGCAAGGGTCGTGCGGGCCTCGGAGACTCGCATCGGTGAGCGCAGGGGTGGCGTGTGTCGGAGGTGCTGGGCCTGGCATGGGAGGACGTCGACCTCGACGCCGGAACGGCGCTGGTGCAGCGCGCCTCCGTCTATGTCGATGGGCGGGGCCAACAGCTCGGGCCGCCCAAGACCGAGGGTGCCCGGGGTGAGCACTGGCTGATGCCGACCGTCGTGGCGTTGCTCCGGCGCACCCGGGAGATGCAAGACCACGAACGGGAGGCGGCGCCCCGGTGGGCCGAGATCACCTACGGCGGCGAGCGGATCAGCCTTGTGTTCACCAACCCGACCGGCGGGCTCGTGCTGCGCCAGGCGGTCGCCAAGGTCGTGAAGCAGGCGGCCAAGACCGCTGGCATTGCCGCCGAGCTAGGGACGCACACCGGGCGGCGGACGGTCGTGACCACGTTGTTCGTGGACGGGGACGAGGCGTTGGAGGACATCGCCCGGTTCGTCGGCCACGCCCGGCCGGCTACGACGGCCGGCTACGTGAAGCGCCTCGGACGCCGGCCTCAGGCCGTGGCTCAGCGGGCCGCGGCGATCCTCGACGACCCGACCGTGGACCGTAGGTCCTGGTCAGCGGCTTGTCCCGAACAGCCGTCGACTGTGCGGGACCGTGGAGTGGAGGTGATGGGATTCGAACCCACGACTTCTTCGATGCGACCGAAGCGCTCTAGCCAGCTGAGCTACACCCCCGTACGGGACTGCTCATGCTAGCGGACCGTCCTCGCCGCCCACGACCTCCCGTCCGGACTCGATGG
>JBKPRS010000014.1:0-5282 GCA_046734695.1 Actinomycetota bacterium
AAGAGACAGGGCCGGCGCGGGCGGGGCGGGCGGCGGCTGGCCGGACCCCCCGCAGCGCCCCCAGGGCTCACCCGGCGCCGGTCCGATCCAGGGCACGCCCATGACCTTCGACGAGGGAGGCGAGCCGCCCGCCGGCCGATCGGTGTTCGGCGGAGCCGCGGCGCCGCCCCGCTACGAGGACGCCTACGCCGAGGAGGGCTACGGCGACGAGTACGAGGCCGGCTACGAGGAGGCCTACGACGAGGACTACGAGGACGAGCTCTACGAGGAGCCCGTAGCCGGCTACGGCGAGCCTCGCCACGGCGGCCCCGCAGCCCGGGGTCGTGGCGCTCGCGCTCCTCGCCGGGGGCCGGACCGCGACCTGCGCACTGCGGTGCTGGTGGCGATCGTCGTCGGCGGCGTGGCCCTCGGCCTGTTCAAGGCCCTGGGACCGCTCGGCGGCATGATCGTCGCCGTTCCGATCCTGGTCTACGCCGCCTACGAGTACTTCGTGGCGGTCAACACGGCCGGGTTCGAGGCTCCGATGCCCGTCGGGGTGGCGGCCACGGCCGGACTGATCATCGCCTCCTACAACTACGGCGAGGGGGCCATACCCCTGGTTCTGGTGATCGCCGCCGCCGTCTGCTTCCTCTGGTACCTGGTGGGGGCGGGGGGTGATCGGCCCGTGGCCAACATCGGGGTCACGATGCTCGGCATCGGCTGGGTGGGGCTGTTCGGCGCGTTCGCAGGGCTCCTGCTGGCGGGGCCGCACGGCGTCGGTCTGCTGCTCGCCGCCGTGTTGCCGACCATCGGCTACGACGTCGGGGCCCTGTTCGTGGGACGCAGCGCCGGCTCGCGGCCGCTGTCGCCGGCGAGCCCGTCCAAGACGATCGAAGGGCTGGCGGGCGGGATGCTCCTCGCCGTCGTCACGGCCGTGCTGTTCTCGGTCATCGCCGGGGGAGTGACGCCGTTCAACGATTGGCAGGAGGGCCTCAAGCTCGGGCTCGTCGTCGCCTTGATCGCCCCGCTCGGCGACCTGGCCGAGTCCCTCGTCAAGCGTGATCTCGGCATCAAGGACATGGGCAGCATCCTGCCCGGGCACGGCGGTCTGCTCGATCGCTTCGACGCCCTGCTGTTCGTGCTGCCGGCCGTCTGGTACCTGGTCCTGGTGAGCGACTTCTTCCTCACCTGAGCCGGCACCCGGCCTCCAACTACGGTGGAGGCGTGGCCGTGACGACCGTCGCCATCGCCGGCTCGACCGGGTCGATCGGGACCCAAACCATCGACGTCGTGCGGGCCGAGCCCGACCGGTTCGAGGTGGTGGCGATCGGCGCCTGGTCGTCGGCCGAGGCGCTGGTTGCCCAGGCCCGGGACCTCCGCCCCAAGCTGGTGGTGATCGGCGTCCCGGACCGGGCCGCCGAGGTGGCCGACGGCGTGCCCGCCGGCACGGAGGTCCGCTCCGGCGCCGAAGCGCTCGCCCAGCTGGGCCCGGTCGCCGATGTCTGCGTCAACGGCGTGGTCGGCTTCGCCGGCCTGCGGCTCACTTTGTCCACCCTCGCCGCCGGCAAGCGTCTGGCTCTCGCCAACAAGGAGTCGCTCATCGCAGGCGGGCCGGTGGTCCGAGCCGTGCTCGACCAGCCCGGCGCGGGTCACATCGTGCCCGTCGACTCCGAGCACTGCGCCGTCCATCAATGCCTGGCGGCGAACGTCAGCGGCAACCCCGATCGAGTGGCCCGGATCGTCCTCACGGCCAGCGGCGGCCCTTTCCGCGGCCGAAGCCGCGACGAGCTGGCCGACGTCACCGTGGAAGACGCCCTGGCCCATCCGACCTGGTCGATGGGCCCCAAGATCACGGTCGACTCGTCGACGCTCATGAACAAGGGCCTGGAGGTCATCGAGGCCCACGAGCTGTTCGGCGTCGACTACGACCGGATCGAGGTCGTGGTCCACCCCCAGTCGATCGTCCACTCCATGGTGGAGCTGACCGACGGGTCGACGATCGCCCAGCTCAGCCAGCCCGACATGCGCCTGCCGATCGGCTACGCGCTGGCGTGGCCGGACCGCATCGCGACGCCGTTCGGGCGCATCGACTGGGCCGACTGCGGCCCCCTGTCGTTCGAGGCGCCGGACCACGAGGCCTTCCCGTGCCTGGGACTGGCGTACGAGGCCGGTCGCCGGGGCGGGACCGCGCCGGCGGTGCTGAACGCCGCCAACGAGGAGGCCGTGGCCGCGTTCCTGGCGTCACGGATTGCGTGGCGGGAGATACCCGACGTACTCAAAGCGGTCCTTTCCCGGCATGATGGGGGGAAGGCCGAAGACGTCGACGACGTGATCGAGGCCGACCGCCGCGGTCGCGAGGCTGCCCAGAAGGAGATCGGTAGAATCGGACGATGACGGACACGCGCCAGCACGACGACGCCTCCTCCGAGGTCGAGCCGGGTGCGCCCGAGGCGGATCCCTGGCTCCCTGACGAGGAGCAGCCCAGCTACACCACGGGCGGTATCCGGCTGGCGCTCCTGATCATGGCCGTCGCCTTCGTGGGCTGGCGGTTCGGTGTCGGCTACGTGCTGATGATCGTCGGCATCGTGGTCATGATCTTCCTCCACGAGCTCGGTCACTACGTGACCGCCAAGTGGTCGGGGATGAAGGTCACCGACTTCTTCATCGGCTTCGGTCCCCGCATCTGGTCGTTCCATCGGGGCGAGACGCAGTACGGCGTCAAGGCGATCCCTGCCGGTGCGTTCGTGCGCATCGTCGGCATGAACAACCTGGACGAGACCGATCCTGCCGACGAGGCCCGCACCTACCGGCAGCAATCGTTCCCCAAGCGGCTGCTGGTGGTGTCCGCCGGCTCGATCTCGCACTTCATCCAGGCGTTCGTGCTGCTCGTGGTCCTGCTGACAGTGGTCGGCGTTCCGGGTGGCACGATCAGCGACAAGACGCGCCACGACGAGAGCTGGCAGGTCGGCAAGGTGGTCCCGGACAGTGCGGCCGCCGAAGCAGGCCTGAAGACCGGTGACGACATCGTGAGCTTCGACGGCGCGCCGGTGGCCACCTGGGACCAGGTCACCGACCTGATCAAGAGCCACGCAGTAGGCGAACGGGTCGCCTTCCAGGTCGTCCGCGATGGCGAGACCCGCGACCTGTCGGCCCAGCTGCGGCCCCGACCCGCGGATGAGCCCGGGGAACGGGGGACACCGTTCCTCGGCCTCGGGCCCCAGTACCCGACGGAGAAGGTTGGGCTGGGCACCGCCGTCGTGCAGGCCCCGCAGGAGATGGCGCGGTACGTCGGCAGCACGTTCGGCACCCTCGCCGGCATCTTCAGCCCGAGCGGGATCGGCGACATGGCCGACAACGTCTCGCAGGCCAACGACCAGAGCAGCAGCAACTCCGGCTCGTCGGGCGCGGCCGTGTCGAACGACGACGGCAGCAACGACAACCGGCTGCTCTCCATCCTGGGCGTCCTGCGCCTCGGAGCGGCCGCGACCGAGCAGGGGGGCTACGGCGACCTCCTGGTCATCTTCTTCGCGATGAACATCTTCATCGGCATCTTCAACATGCTCCCGCTGCCCCCGCTCGACGGCGGGCACGCCGCCGTGGCGATCTACGAGCGGGTCCGTTCCCGGAAGAACCGGCGGTACTTCGCCGACGCGGCCCGGTTGCTGCCCGTGACCTACGCCGTGCTGATGGTGCTCATCACCGTGGGCGTGACGGCCTTCTACCTGGACCTCGTCAACCCAGTAAAGCTCTGAGGCACCGGCATGGAGCTCGGACAGTCCTCCTACCCGCGTCGCAAGACCCGCAGGATCATGGTGGGCGACGTGCCCGTGGGTGGTGACGCGCCGATCTCGGTGCAGTCGATGACAACCACGAAGACGGCGGACGTCGACGGCACGCTCCAGCAGATCTACGACCTGGCGATGGCCGGGTGCGACATCGTCCGCTGCACGTGCAACGAGCTCGAGGCGGCCGAGGGCCTGGCCCGCATCGTGCCCCGGTCCCCGGTGCCGATCGTGGCCGACATCCACCATCAGTACCGCATGGCGCTGGCCGCGTTGGAGGCCGGAGTGCACTGCCTCCGCCTCAACCCGGGCAACATCCGCAAGCCCGAGCACATCAAGCTGGTGGCGCAGGAGGCCAAGGATCGGGGCGTCCCGATTCGCATCGGCGTCAACGGCGGTTCGCTGCACCCCGACCTGTACAAGCGCCACGGCGGGAGGGTCACGCCCGAAGCCATGGTGGAGTCGGCGCAGATGGAGCTGGCCTACTTCGAGGAGGTGGGCTTCGAGGACGTCAAGATCTCGGTCAAGGCGTCGTCGGTCCCGCTCATGATCGAGGCCTACCGCCAGCTGGCCGACGCGGTCGACCATCCGCTGCACCTCGGAGTCACCGAGGCCGGCCCGCTGCCCGGCGGCGTCATCAAGGCCACGGCCGGGATCGCCACCCTGCTGGCCGAAGGCATCGGCGACACCATCCGCTACAGCCTGACCGCCGACCCGGTGGAGGAGGCCCGAGCGGGCCGGGCGCTGCTCGAGTCGATGGGGCTGCGCGAGCGCAAGAACATCGACCTGATCGCCTGCCCCTCGTGCGGGCGGGCCGAGATCGACGTGATCGAGGTGGCCCGCCAGGCCCAGGATGCGTTCGGCGACCGGCAGATCCCTCTGCAGGTGGCGGTCATGGGGTGCGTCGTTAACGGTCCCGGCGAGGCCCGGGACGCGGACCTGGGGATCGCGGCCGGCAAGAACAAGGGTCACCTGTTCGTGCGCGGCCAGAACGTCGCCGTGGTGCCCGAGGCCGAGATGGTGCACGCCCTGGTCGAGTGGGCGGAGTACATCGACGCCCACGGCATCGACGCCGCGCTGGAGCGGGCCCGCTCGACGAGCGACGCCGCCCGCCGCGCGGCCGAGCGCGACCGCGCCGAGCTGCTGAACGAGCAGGGCGCAGACGCCAACAGCAGCGAACAGCGCGTCGAGGTGATCCGCAAGCTCGGCTAGTCGCACTCGATGTCCCGGTCGCAGATCTGGGCATCGAACTCGGCCGCGTGGACGTCGATGCTGGTCCTCCGGCTGGCGTGGGCGAGTGTCCCGCCGGACCCCTTGGTGGTGGTCCAGCCGAGTTCCCAGTCGCCGCAGGCGGAAATCACCGCGACGGCGATGACTACTACCAGAGCAGCAATGACGACCGTTCGTCGTCTCCCGGTCGATCCCATGGACATGATGACAACAAACCCCCAGTTCTCCATCTGGTAGTGCCCAAAACCCCTTCATAGGTCTTTGAACCATCTACAGGGATCACAATAGCAC
>JBKPRS010000015.1:0-3134 GCA_046734695.1 Actinomycetota bacterium
GGAGGTGCTCGGCCACGACCGGCTCGGGCCGGCGGCCCAGCGTGACCTCGGCGCCCAGGTCGGCCAGGCCCTCGGCCAGCGTGCACTGGGGCGTGCCCACCAGGAAGATCGTCTCCTCCTGCCAGCGGCGCCGGCGCACGAGCCCGACCTCCTTGCGGGTGTGCTCGGTGTGGTGGCCGGGATAGGCCTCGTGGGCCACCAGGTGGCCGAGCGTCAGCGACAGGACCGGCAGGTCGAGGTTGATGGCGACCCGGCTGCGCAGGCCGCCCTCGTAGTAGTTGAACCCGGACCAGGGCTTGCCGGTCTCGAAGATCCACTCGACGTGCTCGCCCTCGGGCAGGCCGAACAGGCGCTGGGTCCGCTCGCGCAGGTCGTCCGCCAGGGACTGGATGGCGGGCTCGAGCACGTCGCGGGGCACGGCGTGGGCCTCGCGCCAGGCGATGTAGCGGTCGCGCAGCGGTCCCGTGCCCGGCAGCACCACGTCCAGGCTGCGGTGGGCGGCCTCGAAGCCGTCCTCGGGCACCGCCGCGGGCCGGGCGCCGTAGCAGGCCTCGACCTCGTCCAGGTAGCCGACGGGCTCGCCCGCCAGCTTCGACGCGCTGGTGTAGAGCCCGACCACCTGGGCCCGGACCCAGCGGCGCCGGCCCGCCTCCACCTCGTCCGCCCCGGCGCCGGCGTCGAGATCGGCCAGCAGCCGGCCGGCGTCGGCGCGCAGCTCGGCCGGCGGGCGGACCGCCTCGGCCGTCACCCGGGTGGCCGTCGCCTCCGGGCCGTAGTAGGCGTCCACGAAGCCCTCGACGTGGCGGCCCAGCCGCAACCCCAGCTCGATGTAGCGCTCGATCACTCCGGCCACGGGCGGATCACCACCCTCCTGGGGCCCGCAGCAGCTCGGGCGGGACAGGGCAGCCCACGTGGCGGGGCTCGACGACCCGCTCGGCCACCGAGATGGCGACCACTTCGGGCCCCGGGCCCGTGCGCTGGACCAGGGCGTCGAACAGCGGGCGGGGCAGGCGCCGCCCCACGTCGATCACCAGCCACACCGCCACGCCCGCGTCCCGGGCCGCCTCGACCTCGTCCTCGGTGCCCTCGGGGGCGAGGAAGCGCTCGGGGCCGGCGGCGCCCGCTTCGACCAGCAGCACCCGCGGCTCGTCCCGCTTCACGTGCAGCGCCCCGGGATCGTGGGCCACCACCAGGTCGTCCCGCCAGCTGTTGAGAGCCGAGCCCAGCTCCGAGCCTCCGGCCACGTCGGGGATCACCGCCACCACCGCGCCGTCGGGCAGGTCCAGGCTGAGGGCGGTCACCGCGGGGCTGCCCTCCAGGTCGTGCTGGACGGCCAGCGCCGCGGCCCGGACGTCGCCCGCCTCCAGCAGGCGGGCGAACGCCCACCAGAGGGCGGCCGCGGACGGGTGGCGGTCCAGCAGGCGCCGGCACGACGTCACCAGCCCGAGCGGGTCGCCCGCGAACGAGCCGAGCACCGAGACCGCCTCGCGGGCGAGCAGCGCCTGGTCGACCTCGCGGGCCCGGGCGACGGCGCGCAGCCGCTCGATCGGGTGCACGCGACCGACGCTACCGGAGAGGGTGCGGCTCAGAGGCCGGGCTTCCAGATCATCAGGTAGAGCATGATGATCAGCAGCACGTCCATGATGGCCATGCCCAACTGGGCCCGGTCGCCGCCGCCCCGCCTGGGGAAGATCATGGCGTGGAAGACGCCGTTCATGGCGATCCACACGACGAAGGCCAGCGAGATCCAGGTCTGGTCGAACTTCCACACGTCGTCGCTCGCCAGGATGAGCAGGATGCCGAACAGGCCGGCGGCGATGAGGCCGCCCGAGTACACGAGGCGCCCGGTGTCGCTCAGCGCGGGGACCGAGGCCCGGCGCCCGCCGGGGGCCAGGGCGACGGCACCGACGATCACGGGCGCAAAGGCCACGATGATCGAGACGATGTGCAGGAGCAGGAACAACTTGTAGGTGTCGGACACGCCCGGACACTATCCCCGGGATCTGCTCGCAGATTCCGCCATCCACTACCTTTCTCCGCCAATGGCTACCGACCCCCCTGGTGACCTTCAGCTCGCGCCGCTCGACGGCGAGCCGCGCACGCTCGACGGCTGGCTCACCACGTTCCACCTGGCCGTTGTCATCCTGGACCCCTACACCTACGAGAGCGCCTGGCTGCTGGAGACCGCCGGCCGCATCCTCGACAACTTCCGGGGCGCCGACTGCCGCATCGCCTTCGTCCTCACGTCCGACGCCGGCGACGCCCGTGAGTTCCTCGGCCCGTGGGCCGACCGCATCCTGACCTTCGCCGACCCCGATCGCGACCTGGTCAAGGCGCTGGGGGTCAACGAGCTGCCCGCCTTCGTCCACCTGCGCCAGGACCGGTCGGTGGCCGCCATCGCTGAGGGCTGGGACCCGCCGGAGTGGCGCGAGGTCGCCTCCGAGCTGGGCAAGTCGATGAGCTGGTCGCGGCCCAACATCCCCGGGCCGGGCGACCCCAAGCCCTACGCCGGCTCCCCCGCGCTGGGCGCGTAGCCACGCCTACTTGCGGACGCCGCCCTCGGTCATGCCGAGGACGTCGAGCGCCCGGTCGACCTCCTCGTCGCTGAGCAGGCCCCGCTCGACCACGATCTCCCGCACGCTGCGCCCGGTCTTGATCGACTCCTTGACGACCTCGGCCGCGGCCTCGTAGCCGATGTAGGGGTTGAGCGACGTGCCGAGCGACGGGCTCGACTCGGCGTAGGCCCGGCAGCGCTCCACGTCGGCCTCGATGCCGGCCACCGCCCGCTCGCCGAACAGCCGGGTGACGTTGCTCAGCAGCCGGATCGACTCCAGCAGGTTGCGGGCCATGACCGGCAGGTACACGTTGAGCTCGAAGTTGCCCTGCGACCCGGCGAACGCCACCGCGGCGTCGTTGCCCATGACCTGGGTCGCCACCTGGGTGAGCGCCTCCACCAGCACCGGGTTGACCTTGCCGGGCATGATCGAGGACCCGGGCTGCAGGTCGGGCAGGCGGATCTCGGCCAGCCCGGTCCGGGGGCCGCTGGCCATCCAGCGGATGTCGTTGCCGATCTTGACCAGCGCCACGGCCAGGCTGCGCAGCGCGCCCGACAGCACGACCAGCGCGTCGCGGGC
>JBKPRS010000016.1:0-7200 GCA_046734695.1 Actinomycetota bacterium
GGGCCGAGCCCCGCGGTGCCGATGGCGGGGCCGAGCCCCGTGGTGCCGAGGCCGGGACGCCCCGTCACGACGACCGCGTGCGGGACGCGGTCGTGCTGGTGGCAGGAGCGGCGCTGGTCCTCGGCGGGCTCGGCGCCCACCAGCCGGCGCTGGCGGTCGCCCTCGTGGTCGTGGGCGGCCTGCTGGGAGCATGGGCCTTCGTCCGCCTGGTGCCCGAGGGGACGCTGTCGCTGCACCCGGGACTGCCCGCGGCGATCGCGGTCCGGGGCATCCTCACGTTCGCCTTCTTCGGCACCGACGCCTACGTGTCGCTGGCGGCCACCGAGGCCCACCACGCGCCCACCTGGGTGGCGGGCCTGGCGCTGACCGGCGCCACCTTGGCCTGGACCACCGGCGCCTGGGTGCAGGACCGGCTCGTCGTGGCCCGCGGCCCGCGCTGGCTCGTCCGCCGGGGCTTCGCGGTGCTGGCGGCCGGCATCGCCCTGACCATGCTGGCGCTGGGGCCGGTCCCCGTCGGGTTCCTGGTGGCGGCCTGGGCCGTGGGCGGCCTGGGCATGGGCCTGTCTTACGCGCCGATCTCCGCCACGGTGCTGGGGGAGGCCGCCCCCGGCCAGGAGGGCACGGCCAGCGCGTCGCTCCAGCTCACCGACGTGCTGGGCGTCTCGCTCGGCACCGGGGTGGGCGGCGTGTTCGTGGCCCTGGGCGACGGCCGCGGCTGGGCGACCGCCTCCTCGCTCACCATCGCCTTCGCCATCGCCCTGGCCGTGGCGCTCGGCGGCCTGCTGGCCGCGACCCGGCTGCCCCGGCGGCTCCCGGGCACAGCCGACGCTCATCCGGCGAGCAGCGACGAGATGGCCAGCTCAGCCGAGCCGGCCTCGCCGGGCGGGGTGATCAGCCCGGCCATGCGCTCGGCCGACGCCCGGTAGCCCTCATCGCCGAGCACGTCGCGCACCGCGCCCCGCACCACGTCCGGTCCGGCGTCCGAGGCGACCACCCGGCCCGCGCCCACCCGCACGACGGCGCGGGCGTTGGCCGGCTGTTCGCGGCCCAGTGGCACGCACACCTGGGGCACACCGTGCGCCAGGGCGGCCAGCACCGTGCCCAGGCCCGCGTGGTTGACGCTCAGGGCGGCGTGGGGCAGGACCGCCGCGTGGCGGACGTAGCCCGACTCGGTGGCGTTGCCGGGCAGCCGCAGCCGCCCGCGGTCGAGGTGGTCGCCCAGCATCACCAGGACCCGGACCGGTTCGTCCGCCAGCGCGTCGAGCAGCCGGGCCAGGACCGGGCCCTCGCCCATCGGTGTGGTCCCCATGCTCGCCACCACCAGCGGCCCGTCGCCTTCCGGCGGCTGCCATCCGGCGTCGGGCCCCGCGTCCTCCAGGATCGGGCCCACATGGCGGACGTTGGGGGCCCACTCGTCCTCGCGTGCGTCGAGGACCGCTGGGCAGGTGACCAGCACGGTCTCACAGGCGTCGAGCAGATCCCCCAGCCGCTTGACCGGGGCGAGGCCATGCTCGGCCCGCTGCCCGTTGACGGCCTCGACCGATGCGGCCATCCCCATCGGGTTCGGCGCGCCCTCGGCCAGCAGGGCGCCGTAGAGCGTGTGGACCAGCGCGACCCGGCGCCGTCCCGCCAGCTCGGCGCCCACCAGGGCTCCGGGGAGCATGTAGTCCACGACGGCGAGGGCGACGTCGAGCCGCTCGCACACGTCGCGGACGTCCCGGGCCATGGCGCCGAGGTCCCAGGCGTCGGGCGCGTCCCGCGCCACGTACGCGAGGCCGGCGGCCCCGAACCGGCCGGTCAGCGACGGCGGCCCGTAGGCCGCGACCTCGATCCCGCGGGCCGTGAGGCGCGGCGCCAGGGCCAGGACGGGGTTGACGTTGCCACCCCCGTCCCACAGGACGAACAGGACCTGGGCCTGCACCGGGGTCAGGAGTCCGGCGACTCCGGCAGGCCGTCGTTGGCCGACCGGTAGAGCTCGTAGATCTCCTTGCACGCCTGGCACAAGGGGACCTTCTTGGGGTCGCGCTGGGGCACGAACCGCTCGCCGCACAGGGCCTCGACCGGAAAGCCGTAGATGCGGGCCTCGGTCACCTTGGCCACCGCCGACTCGCCCGGCTCGGTCTTGACGATGTGGGCCATGTGCGGCTTGCCGGTCTCGCGGTCGTCGTCGGTCCGCTCGTCCAGCCGCTCGTCGAGGTCGGGCTGCAGGGTGGTGGTCAGGGGTCCGGCCATCGCTCCCAGCCTAGGACGGGACGTCAGCCCGGGGGCAGGGCCGGCCGGCACAGCATGGTCTGGCCGCCCGACGCCAGCAGGCGACCGGACTGGTCCCACACCCGGCCGGTGGCGCTGGCGAGGCCGCCGGTGGCGACCGGCGACACCGCCTCGGCCAGCAGCCACTCGTCCTCGGCCGGGCGGTGGAAGCCCACGTTGAGGTCGACGGTGACGGCGATGGCCGGCGGGGGGTTCTGCCATGCGTGGGCCTGGCTGGCTGCGGGCCAGCCGAAGGTGTCGATGGGGATGAGCAGGCGGCAGGCGTCGACCCACGGGTCCGCGAACCGGGCGGTGGGGCGGTAGCGCAGCCACGAGCGGGCCACCGGCTCCTCGGGACCGGGCGGCGGCCAGCTCTCCCGCCAGGCCGGCGGGTGCTCGTCGAAGTTGCCCCAGAACGGGAACGGCGGGATCTGGGGCCCGTCCGCGGGCACCGACGCGAGGCGCTCCTCCCGGGACGGGAGCTGGTCGTGGCTCGGCACGTCCGGCGGGGCCACGACGTCGTGCTCCAGGGCGGCGCCACCGGGGTCGAGCCCCCAGACCATCGCCTCCAGGATCGGCTTGCCGTCCTGGGACAGGCTCACCCGGGCGGACGTGGCGAAGCGGGACGCGCGCAGGATGGCGACGTCGAGGTCGACCTCGTCGAACGCGGCCACGCCCAGGAACTGGGCCACGATGCTCGCCGGCCGGGCCCGGCCCATGGCGGCGCCCGCGGCCCGCAGCGCCACCGAGGCGACGTAGCCACCGTTGGGGCCCCATATGGCCCAGTCGGAGCTGAGCTCGGCCCGGTAGCGGCCCTCGCCGACCGCCTCGATCCGGGTGTCGACCTCCAGGTCACCCATCGCGGGCGGCGTCCATGGCGGCGAAGCCCTTCTCCACATCGTCCACGTGGTGGATCGGGTCGTGGATGAAGTAGCGGGCGAAGCTGTCGACGGTGAACCGGGCCCCGTCGCTGCGGTTGCCCGTGCGCCCCCAGGCGCCGGCGGGGACGCCGTCGAACCGATCGGCGATCACCGCCCCGGCCGCCGAGATGTCGGCCGCCACCCGGGCCGGGTCCTGCTCGGCGTAGCGACCCTCGACCGCGGCGACGTCCTGGTCCCAGTTGGAGAAGTCGGGATCGTCCTCGCTCAGCATGAGGTGCAGCCGCTCGTCGTACAGGACCAGTACGTCCCGGACGTGACAGGCGTACTCCAGCGCCGACCAGCGGTCGTCGGAGGGGCGCCGGGCCACCTTGTCGGCCGGATGGGACAGGAGCGCCTGCCAGGTGGCGGCGTTGTCCCTGACCAGGTCGCCCACGGCCGTGACGTCGATGGCGCCGGCCTCGAACCCGCACTCGGGGCAGCGGCGCTCGAGCACCCAGGTCCAGTCCTTGGTGTCGGGCACGATCGGCATGGCGCGGACGCTACCGACGGCCCCCGGCCCCGGTCACACGAGTTCCCGCTGCAGGAGGACGAGATCGAGCCGCCGCCCGAACTTGGAGCCCACCCCCGGCAGGTGGCCCACCTCGACGAAGCCGACCCGCCGGTGGAAGGCCACCGCGGCGGCGTTGTCGGCGTCGACCGCCGCCACCATGACCCGCTTGCCGGCGGCCGCCGCCCGGTCGACCAGCGCGTCGAGCAGGAGCCGGCCGGTGCCCCGGCCCCAGTGGTCCCGCCGCACGTGGACGGAGTGCTCGACCGTGTAGCGGTAGCCGGGCCAGCGGGCCGTGTCCCGGAAGTCGCCGTAGCCCGCCCAGCCGACCACCTCGCCCCCGTCCTCGGCCACCAGCACCGGCCAGCCGCCCGCGGTCTTGCCCGCCAGCCAGACCCGGCGCTCCTCGACCTCGTACGGCTCCTCCCGCCACTCGATCGTGGTGGTCTCGATCAGCGCGTTGGTGATGGCCGTGATGGCGGGCACGTCGCCCGGCCCGGCGTCCCGGATCACGAAGCCCGGCCGGGCGCCCAGGGTCGTGTTCATCGCCGCTAGCGCGGGCGCGGGACCGAGCCGTCGAGGCCGTCCACCAGGTGGAGCGCGGCCGCGGCCAGCGTGTCGCCCGCGGGCGAGGGCGGGAGCGCGGCCAGTGCCGCCGTCGCCTCGTCCACGTAGGTACGGGCCCGGATGACCGCGGTGCCGACGCCGTCGCCTTCCCGCACCAGCGCCAGGGCCCGGGCCTGGTCCTCCGGGCTCAACGGACCGCCGAGCAGCGACCGCAGCTCGGCGCCCGCCGGCGTCTCCTGGCCCAGCGTGTGGAGCACGGGCAGCGTGTAGACGCCCTCGGCCATGTCGTGGCCCGCGGGCTTGCCCAGCTCCTCGTCGGTCGCCACCACGTCGAGGATGTCGTCCACCACCTGGAAGGCGAGCCCGTAGGCCCGGCCGAACCCGGTGAGCGCGTCCACCTGCGGACGGGGCGCCTCGGCCACCAGGCCGCCGATGCGGCACGAGGTGGCGAACAGCGCGGCGGTCTTGCCCTCGATCGACGCCTCGTAGTCGGCGAGGGTGCGTTCGACCTGGTAGGCGAGCTGGAGCTCCCGCACCTGGCCCTCGCACAGCCGGCCGATGGTGGCGGCCAGCAGGCCCGCCACCTCGGTCCCCAGCGAGGCCGCCAGCTCCGACGCCCGGGCCAGCAGGAAGTCGCCGGACAGGATGGCCGCCACGTTGCCCCACCGGGCGTTGACGCTGTCGACCCGGTGGCGGGTGGCCGCCTCGTCGATGACGTCGTCGTGGTGCAGCGAGCCCACGTGAACCAGCTCACAGGCCACGCCGCCGGTGATGACGTCGTCGGCGACGGTCGCCGGGCCGGTCCCCGCGGCCGAAGCCACGGCGGCCAGCACCGGGCGCAGCCGCTTGCCCCCGGCCCGCACCAGATGCGAGGCCATCTCGGTCATGGCCGGGTCGTCGGACTCCACGGCCGCGGCCAGCCGCTTCTCGACCCGCTCGCGCAGGGCGGGCATGCCGGGCTGATCGACTAGCGGATGGGGGGGAGCCACGACCAAACGCTAGGTGAGGCGGGGAACTAGTTTCGACACGGAGCCCGGAACCGGTATGGGAGGGCAAGGGGATCATGTTCGAACGGTTCACCGACCGGGCGCGGCGCGTGGTCGTCCTGGCGCAGGAGGAGTCCCGCCGGCTCCAGCACGACTACATCGGCACGGAGCACCTCCTGCTGGGCTTGCTGGCCGTCGAGAGCGGGCCCGGCTACGCGGCGTTGACGGCCGAGGGCATCCAGCTGGCCCCGGCCCGGGCCAAGGTGGAGGAGCTCGTCGGCAAGGGCGACTCGACGCCCACGGGGCACATCCCGTTCACGCCCCGGGCCAAGAAGGTGCTCGAGCTGTCCCTGCGGGAAGCGCTGGGCCTCGGCCACAACTACATCGGCACCGAGCACGTCCTGCTGGGCCTGATCCGCGAGGGCGAGGGCCTGGCCTGCCAGGTGATCGTGGCCCTCGGGGCCGACCTCCGGGCGCTGGACGGGCGCGTCCGGGCCCTGATCGGGGCGACCGGAGTGGTCCAGGCTGAGCTGCGGACGAGCCGGGGCCGGCGCCTGTGGTCCTCCATCACCCGTTCGGGGCGGGTCGCGGCCGGCACCGGCCCGGTGCTGCAGGGCCCGCCCGGGGAGGGCCTGCCGGTCCTGCGCCGGCTCACAGCCGGGGCCTGGCGGGCGGTGCTGTTCGCCCAGACCGAGGCTCTGCGCTACGGGCAGGCGGCCGCGGGGGAGGAGCACCTGCTGCTCGGGATCCTCGCCGAGGAGCAGGGTCGGGGGGCCCGGGCGCTGAACGCCGTCGGCGTCACGCTCGCAGGGGCCCGGGAGAAGGCCGACGCCATCCTGGGCCCGGCCAGGGCGACGGAGCGCGAGGAACCCCTCGAGCTGACGCTCGCGGCCAGCGGGCTCGACGTGACCGAATTGGCCCTGGTGGAGGCGGTCTCCGGGGGCCGTCACGGCATCGACACCGACGACCTGTTGCTGGGGTTCGTGCGCCGGGCGGAGCAGGGCGAGGGGCTTGCCGCCCAGGCTCTGGCGGTGCTCGGGACCTCGGCGGATGCGGTCCGCCAGGCCGTCGCCGACCTCCGGGAGGACTGACCCGGCCACCGCCACTCGGGGTGCACGGAGGCGCGCGATCCGGTTACGAACCCTGCCGCCGGAAGGCGGAGGGGTTGCTGGCAGGGGGTGGGCTGTACACTCGCTGCACGGATCCCCCGACCGGCGGGAGGAGTATTTTGTTCGAGCGGTTCACCGACCGGGCACGACGGGTCGTCGTGTTGGCCCAAGAGGAAGCCCGGCTTCTCAACCACAACTACATCGGCACCGAGCACATCCTCCTCGGCCTCATCCATGAGGGCGAGGGTGTCGCGGCCAAGGCGTTGGAGTCGCTGGGCATCAGCCTGGAGGCCGTACGCCAGCAGGTTGAGGAGATCATCGGCCAGGGTGGCTCCTCGCCTTCGGGCCACATCCCGTTCACTCCGCGCGCCAAGAAGGTCCTCGAGCTGTCCTTGCGCGAGGCGCTGCAGCTCGGCCACAACTACATCGGCACCGAGCACATCCTCCTCGGCCTCATCCGCGAGGGCGAGGGCGTGGCCGCTCAGGTGCTGGTCAAGCTGGGCGCCGACCTGTCCCGGGTCCGCCAGCAGGTCATCCAGCTCCTGTCGGGCTACCAGGGCTCGGGTGGGCCTCCCGGCGAGAAGGCCGGGGCCGCCACCGGCGGCAGCACCACCGAGACCCAGCCCACCGGCTCCCTGGTCCTCGACCAGTTCGGCCGCAACCTGACCCAGCTCGCCCGCGAGAAGAAGCTCGACCCCGTGATCGGCCGGGCCCGCGAGATGGAGCGGGTCATGCAGGTCCTGTCCCGCCGCACCAAGAACAACCCGGTGCTGGTGGGCGAGCCCGGCGTCGGCAAGACGGCGATCGTCGAGGGCCTGGCCCAGAACATCGTGTCCAACGACGTGCCCGAGACGCTGAAG
>JBKPRS010000017.1:0-27178 GCA_046734695.1 Actinomycetota bacterium
GGCTGGCCGGCGCCGTTCGACAGCGACGTCACGGCGCGGCAGGGGTTGGCGTACGAGCTGGTGGAGGGCATCGCCCGGCTGTCCCAGGTGGACTGGCGGGCCAAGGGCCTGGAGGACCTCGGGCGTCCCGACGGCTTCCACGAGCGCCAGGTCGAGCGCTGGACCCGGTTCGTGGAGCGGATCAAGGGCCGCGAGCTGCCCGGCTTCGACGTGGCCGCGGCCTGGCTGCGTGAGCACAAGCCCATCGACTACATCCCGGGGATCATGCACGGCGACTACCAGTTCGCCAACGTCATGTTCCGCCACGGGGGCCCGGCCCGGCTGGCCGCCATCGTGGACTGGGAGATGGGCACGGTCGGCGATCCCAAGCTCGACCTGGCCTGGGTCGTGCAGGGCTGGCCCGAGGACACCGAGGCTCCCGAGGACGCCTTCTCCAGCTACGTGGACATGACCGGCATGCCGTCGCGCGACGCCGTGCTCGACCGCTACTCCGAGGTGTCCGGCCGCCAGGTGGACGACATCGACTACTACGTCGTGCTCGCCCGCTGGAAGCTGGCCGTGGTGCTGGAGCAGGGGTTCCAGCGGGCCGGTGACGACGAGAAGCTGCTGGCGTTCGGGCCGGTGGTGCTGAAGCTGTTCGAGAACGCCGCCGCGCTGGCCGAGTCCACGGACTACCGCTGACGTGCGCGCCGCCGTCTGCCGGGCCTACGGCCCGCCCGAGGCCGTGGCCATCGAGGACTTCCCGTCGCCGTCGGTAGGGCCGGGACAGGTGCGGGTGCGGGTCTCCGCCGCCGCGGTCAACTTCCCCGACGTGCTGCTGGTGGCGAACAAGTACCAGATCAGCGCGCCCGTCCCCTTCGTGCCGGGCAGCGAGTTCGCGGGCGTCGTGGCCTGGGTGGCCGACGGCGTGCACGGGCTGGCCGTCGGCGACCGGGTGACCGGGACCGCCATGGTGGGGGCGTTCGCCGAGGAGGTCGTGGTGGGTGCGAGCGCCGTGCGCCCCATCCCCGACGGCGTGGATGTGCGCCACGCCGCCGCCTTCGGGGTGGCGCACCGCACCGCGTTCCACGTCCTGCGCTCGGTCGCCGCCGTGCAGCCGGGCGAGGAGCTGGTGGTTCTGGGGGCCGGCGGCGGCGTCGGGCTGGCCGCCGTGCAACTGGGGGTGGTGCTGGGTGCGTCGGTGACGGCGGTGGCGTCGTCGGCCGAGAAGTTGGAGGTGGCCAAGGCCCAGGGAGCGACGCACCTGATCGACCACCGGGCCGGCGATCTGCGCCAGGCGCTGCGGGAGGCGCTGCCGGAGGGGGCGGACGTGGTGGTCGACCCGGTGGGCGGTGCCTTGGCCGAGCCCGCGCTGCGGTCGCTGCGCTGGGACGGGCGGTTCGTGACCGTGGGCTACGCCTCGGGCGAGATCCCTCGCATCCCCCTGAACCTGGTGCTGCTCAAGGGCATCCACATCCTCGGCTTCGAGTTCTACGGCTTCATGACCCACTCGCCCGGCGACCTCCAGCGTGGCGAGGAGGAGCTGTCGGACCTCCTGGCGTCGGGCCGGATCGTCCCCCACATCGGGGCGTCGTTCGCGCTGGACGAGACCGCCGCAGCACTGCGGCTGGTGGCCGACGGTCAGGCCGTCGGAAAGGTCGTCATCGACGTCAGCGTCAACTGAACGGCACAGCCGCCCGGTGCTAAGGTGACTCTCAAGAACTGTAAATCACGTTCTCACGAGGGGTAACCATGCTCGATCGGCAGAACACAGTCGATGACCTCATCCTCGTCAGCGTCGACGACCACCTCATCGAGCCACCCGATCTCTTCGTCAACCACCTCGACGCGAAGTACCTCGACCGGGCGCCCAAGCTGGTCCGCAACGACGAGGGCTCCGACGTGTGGGCGTTCGGCGAGATGGTCATGGAGACGGCCGCACTCAACGCCGTAGCCGGTCGCCCCAAATCGGAGTACGGCATGGAGCCGCAGAGCCTCGACGAGGTGCGGCCCGGTTGCTACGACGTCCACGAACGGGTCAAGGACATGGACGCCGGCGGCGTGCTGGCGTCGATGAACTTCCCCTCGTTCCCCACCTTCACCGCCCGCACGTTCCTGTGCGACGACCTGGACCTGTCCGACGCGCTGGTCCGGGCCTACAACGACTGGCACATCGACCAGTGGTGCGCCGAGTACCCCGGGCGCTTCATCCCCATGGCCGTCCCCGCCATCTGGAGCGCGGAGGAGACGGCGGCCGAGGTGCGCCGGACTTCGGCCAAGGGGTGCCACTCGCTCAGCTTCACCGAGAACCCGGCGGCGCTCGGCTACCCGAGCTTCCACGACGAGTACTGGGACCCGGTGTGGCGGGCGTGCGTCGAGACCGGCACCGTCGTGTCGATCCACCTGGGCTCGTCGGGCCGGCTCACCATCCCGGCCGTCGACTCGCCGCCCGACGTGATGATCACGCTGCAGCCGATGAACATCCAGTCCGCCGCGGCCGACCTGTTGTGGTCCCGGGTGCTGAAGACCTACCCCGACCTGCGCATCGCGCTGTCCGAGGGCGGGACCGGCTGGATCCCCTACTTCCTCGACCGCCTGGATCGCACCTACGAGATGCACCGGGCCTGGACCCAGCAGGACTTCGGCGGCCGGCTGCCGAGCGAGGTGTTCCGGGAGCACTTCCTCACCTGCTTCATCAGCGACCCCGTGGGCGTCGAGCTGCGGAACCGCATCGGCGTCGACAACATGGCCTGGGAGGCCGACTACCCCCACAGCGATTCGATGTGGCCCACCGCCCCCGAGGAGCTGACCGCCGTGTTCGCGGCCAACGCCGTGCCGGACGACGAGATCGCCAAGATCACCCACCGCAACGCCATGCGCTGGTACTCGTTCGACCCGTTCGCCCACGTCCCCAGAGCGGAGGCGACCGTCGGGGCGCTGCGGGCCAAGGCCGCGGGCCACGACGTGTCGATCATGTCCCGCAGCACCCGGGTCCGGACCCCGGACGAGAAGCTCGAGGGCTTCCGCCGCCGGGCCCGCCGGGCCGTGGCCGCCGGGCGGTGAGCGCCGTGGCCTCGCGCCAGATGTCGCTGGTCGGCTTCATGCAGGCCGGCAACGTCACCGTGTACGCGGGCTCGTGGCGCCATCCCGCCACCGAGCACGGGTTCCTGACGCCGGGCTTCTACCAGAAGCTCGGGCGCACCCTCGAAGAGGGCTGCTTCGACATGATGTTCTTCGACGACCGGCTGGCCATGCCCGGCATCTACGCCGGGTCGGTGGCCGACGCGGTGCGCCTGGGCGCCCGGCCGGTCAAGCTCGACCTGAGCATCGTGCTGGGCCTGATCGCCGGCGCCACCAGCCACATCGGGCTGGGGGCGACCTACTCCACGACCTACTACCCGCCGTTCCACGTGGCCCGCACGTTCGCCACGCTCGACCACCTCTCGGGCGGCCGGGCGGCCTGGAACGTCGTGACCTCGGTGAACGACAGCGAGGCCCAGAACTACGGCGTCGAGCACCACCTCGGCCACGACGAGCGCTACGACCGGGCCGACGAGTTCCTGGAGGCCACCACCGGCCTGTGGGACACGTGGGGTGACGACGCCCTGATCCTCGACCGCGAGGCCGGGATCTTCGCCGATCCCGACAAGGTCCACCCGCTGGACCACGACGGCGACTGGTTCAAGGTGAAGGGCCCGCTCACCGTGCCCCGCTCGCCCCAGGGCCGGCCGGTCCTGCTCCAGGCGGGCTCGTCGGGCCGGGGTCGCGACTTCGCGGCCCGCTGGGCCGAGCTGATCTTCACCGGCGACCCCAACATCGACGTCGCCCGCTCGCACTACAAGGACCAGAAGGAGCGCATCGCGGAGCGGGGCCGCGACCCGCAGGCCGTGAAGATGCTGCCCATGGCCTACACCGTGATCGGCGAGTCGCGGGCCCAGGCCGAGGAGCGCGAGCAGCTGTTCCTCAACGAGCTCGTCGATCCGCAGGCGTCGCTGACGCTGCTGTCGGAGCTGATGAACTACGACTTCTCCGGCCTGGCGCTGGATGCGCCCATCACCGACGAGCTGGTCGAGTCGGTGTCCGGCATCCGAGGCCTGGTGCAGAACCTCCGCAAGCACATCGGCGGCACGGTCACGTTGGGGGACCTGGCCGGCCACCGGGCCACGCTGCTGCAGGGGCCGCGCTTCGTGGGCACGGCCCGCGAGGTGGTGGACCAGATGGAGGAGTGGTTCGAGGGCGACGCCTGCGACGGCTTCACCATCGCCGCCACCCACGTGCCCGGCGCCTACGAGGACATCGTGCGCATGGTCGTCCCCGAGCTCCAACGCCGCGGCCTGTTCCGCACCGAGTACACCGGCGCGACGCTGCGCGAGAACCTGGGCCTGGAGCGCCCGGCCGTCGGCGCCCATGGCTGACAGGCCCCTGGAGGGGCTGCGGGTCGTGGAGGCCGCCACCCTCGCCGCCGGTCCGATGGTGGGCGCCGCCCTGGGCGAGTTCGGCGCCGAGGTGGTCAAGGTCGAGCCGCCCGGCGCGGGCGATCCCATGCGCACGTGGGGCCACCGCAAGGACGGGATCGGTCTGGCCTGGAAGAGCGTCGCCCGCAACAAGCGCTGCGTCACCTGCGACCTGCGCCAGGCCGCGGGCCAGGAGCTGTTCCACCGGCTGCTGGACGTGAGCGACGTGCTGGTGGTCGGCAACCGGCCGAGCGCCCTGGCCCGCTGGGGCATCGACTGGGACTCGGTCCACGCCGCCCATCCCCGCATCGTGATGCTGCACATCACCGGCTACGGGCGGGGCGGGCCCAAGGCCGACCGCCCCGGCTACGGGACGCTGGCCGAGGCCATGAGCGGGTTCGCCCACGTGGTGGGCCAGCCCGACGGCCCGCCCACGCTGCCGCCGTTCATGCTGGCCGACGGCGTCGCCTCCCTGGCCGCCACCTACGCGGTGGTGATGGCGCTCTACCACCGCGACGTCCACGGCGGCGAGGGCCAGCTGGTGGACGTGAACCTCATCGAGCCCCTGGCCCGGCTCATCGAGACCTCGACGCTGGCCTACGACCAGCTGGGGATCGTCCCCCGGCGGGTGGGCAACCGGCTCGATGCCAGCGCGCCCCGCAACGCCTACCGCACAGCCGACGACCAGTGGCTGGCCATCTCGTCCGCTTCGCCGAGCATCGCAGTGCGGGTGTTCCGGGCCATCGACCGGCCCGACCTGGCCGAGGACCCCGACTACGTCGACCCAGTCAGCCGCCAGGAGCGGGCGGTCGAGGTCGACGACCTGGTGGCCAAGTGGGTGGGCGGGCGCACGCTGGCCGAGGCCATGGCCACCTTCGAGGCCGCCGAGGTCACCGCCGCCCCGGTCTACGACGCCCGCCAGCTGCGGGAGGACGTGCACCTGGCGGCCAGGGGCACGTTCGTGCGGGTGGACGACGACGACTTCGGGCCGGTCACGGTGCAGGCGCCGGTGGCCCAGCTGAGCGGCACGCCCGGCCGGGTCGAGCACCTGGGCCGCGCGCTCGGCGAGGACAACGACGCCGTGTACGGCGGCCTGCTCGGCCTCGACGCCGGCCGGCTGGCGGCGCTGCGGGAAGACGGGGTGATCTGAGGACATGGCGACAGCGACACCGAGGGCCCGGCGGGCCGAGCTGGCCACGCCGGCCAGCAGCGAGAAGATGTGCGAGAAGGCGGCCCGCTCGGGCGCCGACCTGGTCTTCCTCGACCTCGAGGACGCCTGCGCGCCCATCGCCAAGGAGGGCGCCCGCGCCACCGCGGTGGCGGCGCTCACCGGGCAGGACTGGGGCCGCACCGTGCGGGCCGTGCGCATCAACGGGCTGGAGACGCCCTGGTGCCACGGCGACATCATCGAGGTGGTCACCGGGGCCCGGGGCGCCCTCGACGTGCTGATCGTGCCCAAAGCCCGCTCGGCCCGGGACGTGTGGTGGGTGGACGTCCTGCTCACCCAGCTGGAGACCAAGCTCGGCCTGCGGCGCCGCATCGGGCTGGAAGTGCTGGTGGAGGAGTCCGAGGGCCTGGCCAACGCGGTCGAGATCGCCAAGGCCAGCGACCGGCTGGAGGCGATCATCTTCGGGGCCGGGGACCTGTCGGCCTCGCAGCGGGCCCGGGTGGACGGGAACTTCGACCCCGCGGGCGACTATCCCGGCGACTTCTGGCACTTCGCCCGCTTCCAGGTCGTGACCGCGGCCCGGGCCGCGGGCATCGACGCCATCGACGCCCCCTACCCCGCCTACCAGGATCCCGACGGCTACCGGCGCAGCGCCACCCAGGCCAGCCTCCTCGGCTTCGACGGGAAGTGGGCGATCCACCCCGGCCAGGTCCCCATCGCCCACGAGGTCTTCTCCCCCACCGAGGACGAGATCGCCGACGCCAAGGCGTCGATCGAGGCCTACCGCCAGGCCGAGTCCGAGGGGGTGGGCGCCATCGGGCGCGACGGCAAGCTGGTCGATGCGGCCCACATGCGTCTGGCCGAGAACATCCTCTACAAGGCGTCGCTGCGATGACCGCCGACAACCTGGGGACCTCGGGGCTGCGGTTCGAGCGCGACGGCGCCATCGCCTGGTGCACCATCGACCGGCCCGCGGCGCGCAACGCCTTCACCCCGACGATGTACTTCGGCCTCAAGAAGGCCGTGCGCCTCGTCAACAGCGACCCCGACCTCGCCGCCCTGATCATCACCGGCAGCGGCGACGTGTTCGCCCCCGGCGGCGACCTGGGCGGCCGCGAGGAAGGCGACGACGCGCTGCCCGATGGCATCGGCTACGACATCCTGCCGTTCCTCGCCGTGCGCGACAGCCAGGCCCCGGTCATCTCCGCGGTCAACGGCATCTGCCAGGGCGGCGGGCTGCTGGTGGCGATGCTGTCCGACGTCGCGGTGGCCAGCGACCGGGCCACCTTCCGGGCCCCCGAGCTGCTCCGCGGCATCCCCGACGCCACCTACGCCGCGGTGCTGCCCGCGCACGTCGGCATCGCCGTGGCGCGTGACCTGCTGCTGACCGGCCGCCGCCTCGACGCCGCCGAGGCACTGCGGCTGGGCGTCATCTCGCGGGTGGTGCCCCACGACGAGCTGCGGGACGCGGCGGTCGCCGCCGCCCGCGAGGTGCTGCGCTCCGCCCCCGAGGCGCGGATGCACGTCAAGCGCATGCTCAACCAGCGCTACGGCGACATCGACTACCAGACGATGTTCTGGGCGCTCGACCACTCGGACGAGCCGCGCGAGGGCATGCGCGCGTTCATGGAGAAGCGGAAGCCCCGCTGGGAGCAGGGATGACGAGCTACCGGGTCGTGCAGTGGGCCACGGGCAACATCGGCACCCGGTCGCTGCGCACGGTGATCGAGCACCCGCAGCTGGACCTGGTGGGCGTGTACGTCCACAGCCCGGACAAGGCCGGCCGGGACGCCGGCGAGCTGTGCGGGCTCGACCCCGTCGGCGTGGCGGCCACGAACGACGTGGACGAGATCGTGGCGCTGGGGGCCGACTGCGTGCTCTACATGCCCCGGGCGCTCGACCCGGCCGAGGTGTGCCGGCTGCTGGCCTCGGGCACCAACGTGGTGACCACCCGGGGCGAGTTCCACCATCCGGGCAGCATGGACCCGGCCCTGCGGGGGCAGGTCGAGACCGCGTGCGCCGCGGGCGGCACGTCGATCCACAGCACCGGCAGCAGCCCGGGGTTCATCTCCGAGGCGCTGCCGCTGGTCCTCACCTCCATCCAGCGCCGGCTCGACGGGCTCGTCATCAACGAGTACGCCGACCTCTCGGAGCGGAACTCGCCCGGGCTGCTGTTCGAGGTCATGGGCTTCGGGCGGGCACCCGAGGCGTTCTCCCCGGCGCGGCTGAGCCACGGGCGCGAGAGCTTCGGGCCGTCGCTGCGGCTGCTGGCCGAGGCGCTGTCGCTGCCGCTGGACGCCATCGAGGCCAGCGGCGAGGTGGCGTGCGCGGCCCGCACCGTGGAGATCGCCGCGGGCACGCTGGAGGCCGGCACCGTGGCCGCCCAGCAGATCATCGTGGCGGGCATGCGGGAAGGGCGCCCGCTGCTGCAGTTCCGGGCCACCTGGTACTGCACGAGCGAACTGGACCCGGCGTGGGACACGCGGCCCACCGGGTGGCGGGTGGTGGTGGACGGCGACGCACCGCTGGACGTGGCGTTGCCGTTCCCCGTGCCGATGGAGCAGATGGCGGCGACGTCGCCGGGCTACACGGCGCACCGGGCGGTCAACGCGGTGCCGGTGGTGTGCGGGGCACCTCCCGGCATCCGCACGACCGTCGACCTGCCACAGGTCGTGGCCATGTTGGGGAAAGGATGATGCATGTTCCGGAGGGGGATCCTGCTCGTCGCGGGCGTGGCCACGGTGGCCACACTGGCGGCGTGCTCAGGGGGAGGTAGCGATGACGACGACGACGCCGACGACGGAGGGGATCAGGTGACCGAGCAGGTGCGAGGGGCCGACGTCGCGGAGCCGGCGGTGACCGGGCCCGTGACCGCGGGGACCCACGACGGGCCGTTCAACGCCATGCCCTCGGGCCTGGCCGACCGGTACGGCTACGTCGAGCAGGAGTACTTCCTGGAGGGCGACGCCACCGCCTACAGCGTCCAGGGCGAGCAGAGCGAGGACGGGGCCTGGGACGTGACCGAGGCCGGCACGGCGCCCTACAAGACGCGTGTGATCGTGCGCCGCCCCGCCGACGCCGAGGACTTCAGCGGCACGGTCTACGTGGAGTGGCTGAACGTGACCGCCGGGATCGACAGCGACCCCGACTTCGGGCTCAACTACCCGGTGATCCTGGGCGACGGCTCCGCCTACGTGGGCGTGTCGGCCCAGCGGGCCGGCATCGAGGGCGGCGGCGTGCTGGCCGTGCCCGGGGTGCCGGCGCGGGCGCTCAAGCAGTGGGACCCCGAGCGCTACGGCGACCTGGTCCACCCCGGCGACCCGTACTCCTACGACATGTACTCCCAGGCCGCCCAGGCGGTCCGCCGGCCGGGCGACGTGGACATCCTCGACGGGCTGGAGGTCCGCAACGTCATCGCCATGGGCGAGTCCCAGTCGGCCGCCCGCATGGTCGCCTACATCGACGCCGTGCACCCGGTGGCGGACATCTTCGACGGGTTCCTGGTCCACAGCCGCGGCGGCGGCGCGGCGCCGCTGGAGGACACGCCGGACATCCTCGGGCAGGGCGTGGTCCGCATCCGCGACGACCTCAACGTCCCGGTGATGCAGTTCCAGACCGAGACCGACCTGTTCGGCCTCCTCGGCTTCCACCGGGCCTCCCAGGACGACACCGACATGCTGCGGACCTGGGAGGCAGCGGGCACGGCCCACGCCGACCAGGCCATCCTCGACTACAACTCGGAGCTGGCCTCGGAGGAGGGCGGCAGCGGGTTCGACCTGGCGGCCATGTGCGGGTCCATCAACACGGGGCCCCAGGCCCAGGTGGTGCGGGCGGCGCTCAGCGCCCTGCGGGACTGGGTGGTCGACGGCACCAAGCCCCCGGAAGCGCCCCGCCTGGAGGTGTCGGGCGAGGCCATCGCCCGGGACGCTCGCGGCATAGCGCTGGGCGGCATCCGCACGCCCGGGGTCGACGCCCCGGTGTCGGTGCTGACCGGTGAGGCGCCCGCGGGCCGCAGCGTGCTCTGCATGCTGTTCGGCGACACGGTGCCGTTCGACGCCGCCACGATCGCGTCGCTCTACCCCGACGACGACGATTACGTCGCCGCGGTGACCGAGTCGGCCGACGCCGCGGTGGACGCCGGGTTCCTGCTGCGGGCCGACGCCGACGCGTTCATCGACGCGGCCGGGGAAGCGCAGCTCAGGTAGCGGATCGGTCCGGCCGGCGGCTGACCGTGTCAGCCCGCCGGCCGGGCGATCGTCTTGAGCTCCAGGTACTCCTCCAGGCCGGGGACGCCCATCTCGCGTCCGATGCCCGACTGCTTGTAGCCGCCGAACGGCGCGTCCGGCCCGTAGTACATGCCGCCGTTCACGCTGATGGTGCCGGCCCGGATGCGGCGGGCGACGCTGGTGGCGCGGTCCGGATCGGTGCCGAACACCGCACCCGACAGCCCGAAGATCGAGTTGTTGGCGATGGCCACGGCGTCGTCGTCGTCCCGGTAGCCGTGGATCACCAGCACCGGGCCGAAGATCTCCTCCTGGGCCGCCCTGGCGTCGGGATCGACCCCCGTGAGCAGGGTCGGCTCGTAGAAGTAGCCCGGCCGGTCGGGAGCCTTGCCCCCGGTCACGACGGTGGCGCCTTCGGCGATCGCGCCCTGGACGTAGCCGTCGACCCGCTGGCGCTGGGCCTCGGTGATCAGCGGGCCCATCATCGTGCCCGGGTCGCGGGGGTCGCCGTAGGGGACGCCGGCCAGCACGCCCGCCACCTGTTCGACGGCCTCGTCCAGCTTGGCCTCGGGCACCAGCAGCCGGCTGGTGATGGCACAGCCCTGGCCGGCGTGCGAGCAGATGGTGAAGCCCGAGAACATCGTGGCCAGGCTCAGGTCGGCGTCGTCCATGACGATGAACGCCGACTTGCCGCCCAGCTCCAGGAACGTATTCTTCACCGTGTCGCTGGCGGCCGCCATGATGCGCCGGCCGACGGCCGTGGAGCCCGTGAAGCTGACCATGTCGACGTCCGGGTCGGTCACGAGCGCCTCGCCCACGTCGGCCGAGGAGCCGGTGAGGAAGTTGACGACGCCGGCCGGGATGTCGGTCTGCTCGGCGACGACCTTGGCGAGCGCCGCGCTGATCCACGGGCACTGGGGCGGCGCCTTCACCACGACGGTGCAGCCCGCGGCCAGGGCCGGGACCAGCTTCGCCAGGGTGATCTGGACCGGGTAGTTGTAGGGCACGATGGCGGCGACGACGCCGACCGGCTCCTTCTCGACCCAGCGGCTGTGCAGCCCGCCCATCACCTCGGCCACGCCCAGGTCCTCGCGGAACTCGTACTTGTCGAGCAGGTCGGCGTACCAGCCGACGATCTTGATCGGCGTCTCGAGCCCGGGGCCCTGCGTCAGCATGAACGGCAGGCCGTTGTCCGCGATCAGGAGCGAGCGCAGGTCCTCCTGGTTGGCGACCAGCGCGTCGTGCAGCTGGCGCAGGCAGGCGGCCCGGAAGGCCTGATCCGTCGCCCAGGTGGTCGTGTCGAACGCCTTGCGGGCGCTCTCGACGGCCCGCCGGGCGTCACCGACCGAGGCGTCGGCGGCCTCGCCCAGTGGCTCGCCCGTGGTCGGGTCGATTGTCGGATACGTCCGGTTCCCCTCGGCGGGGACGAGCTCGCCGCCGACGAGCAGGCGTTCCTCGTGCCACATGCCCGGAAACTATATTCTCACGATCGGAGAGGCAAATACTGTCGGCGTGCTGCTGACCCGCCTACGCCCGGTCCCGGAGGTCGTCGTCCAGCTCGACCCGGAAGGACTTGAGCGCCATGGCCAGCACGTCGTAGGCGCCGACGGTGAACACGAGGTCCATGAGCTGCCGGCGATCCAGCTCGGCCGCCAGCGCGGCCCAGGTGGCGTCGGCGATCTCGGCATCGACCAGCAGCTCGTCCACCGCCGCCAGCATGGCCGCCTCCAGCGGCGACCAGCCGCCCGCCCCCGGGCCCTCGGCGATGCGGGCGATCTCGTCGCCGTCCAGGCCCACGCTGCGGCCCAGCACCACGTGCTGGCGCCACTCGTACTCGCACTGCCGCACGGCGGCCACCCGCAGCACCAGCAGCTCGCGTTGGCGCTCCGACAGGGTCGTCGCGAACAGCACGTGGCCGTTGTAGGTGTGGTACGCCCGGGTCAGCGCCGGGTGCTGCGCCAGCGTCCCCAGCACGTTGAGGCCCTTGGGGCGATCACCGCCCCGCTCGGGCAGCGGATGGCGGGGCTCGGGCGGGCGCAGCGCGGCGAGCGCGTCCCGCATCTCCGGCGGCCAGTCGTGGGGCGCCAGGGGCGGGATGCGACTCACGGGCTGACCTCCAGGTGCAGGGCCTTCACACCCCGCAGGATGTAGGTGGGCTCGTAGCGGTAGCGGCGGGCCCCGGGCGGGCCGTGCTCCGCCTCCGAGATGCGGATGGCCGACGTGCGGGCCAGCAGCCGCTCCAGGGCGATGCGGGCCTCGACCCGGGCCAGCGGGCCCCCGGGGCAGGCGTGGATGCCGCGCCCGAACGCCAGGTGCTCGCGGGAGTTGCGCCGGTCGAGCCGGAGCTCGGCCGGCGCCTCGAAGCGCCCGGGGTCGCGGTTGGCGGCGTGAGGGAAGACGGCGATGGTGGTCCCGGCGGGGATGTCGACCCCGTCGAGCGTCGTGGTGACCCGGGCCACGCGTGACACCGTCTTGACCGGCCCGTCCAGCCGCAGCACCTCCTCCAGGAAGTCGGGGATGCGCTGCGGCTCGCGGCGCATCCGGTCCTGGAGGACGGCATCGTCGCCCAGGGTCCGCAGGGCGGCCGTGATCAGCCGGGCGGTCGTGTCCTGCCCGGCCGCGAACAGGAACGTGGCGGTCCGGACCACGTCCGCGACCTCCGGCAGGGTCCCGTCCGGGTAGGAGGCGGTGGCGAGGCTGGTGAGCACGTCGTCCCGGGGCACCCGGCGCCGGTCCTCCACGTAGGCGCTGAACGTGTCGGACAGGAAGGCCAGCGGGTCGAGGCCGCCCACGTGATGCGTGAATGTCGGGTGCTCGTCCTCGGGGACCCCGAGCAGCTCGGCGATGACCAGCAGGGCGAAGGGCTGGGCGAACTCGTTCTGGACGTCGAAGCTCGGCCGGTCGAGGACCGCGTCGAGCTTGCGGTCGGCGAGGCGCCCGATGGCGGCCTCGCTCTCCTGGAGCCGGCGCGGCGTCAGCAGCCGCATCAGCAGCCCCCGCAGGGCGGTGTGCGCGGGCGGGTCCTGCGTGATCAGGTACTCCCCCATCGGCAGCCCCGCGCGGTTGCGCTCGATGACCTCGTTGGCGTCGTCGCCCTCGACCGCCTCCGGCAGGCCCGGGAACGGCCCGGTCACCGAGTTGCACGACGAGAAGTCCTCCGGCCGGCGCCACAGCTCGGACGCCTGGTCGTAGCCGGTCACCGCGATCACGTCGTGGTGCGGCAGCCGGATCACCGGGCAGGTGGCCCGCAGGTGCTCGAAGTAGGGGAAGGGGTCCTCGATGAGCGCCTGATCGGTGAACCAGTCGACGGCGCCGTAGCCGGGCATGGGGCCTACGATAACAAGGCTCTCAATGGCCGGAAATGTGCCTCGCGAACACGTCCTCGACCTCGTTGGTGTCACCGGGCACGAGATCCGAGGCGGCGGACGAGAATGCCACCGTGCGGCCGTCGTCGCTGATGTCGGCGAAGAAGCTGCCGTTGTTCGGCTGCTCTCCGGCCTGGTTCACACTGACGCGCAGGATGGTGCCGGTTCGCCGGTCGAGCCGGTAGACGCTCTGGGCCAGCTCGACCTCGCCCGGGAACGGGGTCAGACCGTCGGCCGCATCGAAGAAGCTGAGGTAGCGGCCGTCCGCGCTCAGCGCCGCGTCGCCCGCCCGGGGCACGGACGCCACCACCTGGCCGGTGGCCGTGTCGGCCACCTCGATGTGCGAGAACGGGATGCCCCGTCCGGTGCTGTACGCCACCTCGCGCCCGTCGTGGGTGAGGGCCGGGCCACCGGCGTCGTCGGACGAGATGAGCCGGGTGACGCCGGTGCGCAGGTCCCGGACCAACACCGTGGCGTTGGGCGTGGCGTTGGCGCCAAAGGCGACCGTGCGCCCGTCGCCGCTGAGGGCCACGTTGCCGTTGGTCTCGACCGGCTCGCCGGACGGCCCGATCCCCACCAGCTCGGTGGTGCCGCGGCGGAGGTCGGTGAGGTACACCCGGGGCGGCCCGAACGGCGGCGCCGCCTGGTACGCCACCCGGCCCGCGTCGGCGCTGAGGGCCGCCGCGAAGATGGTCGCGTCGGTGGGTCCGACGCGGGTCGTGCGGTCCCGCTTGCGGTCCCTCAGGTAGAGGTGATCGTCGGAGACGACCAGCACGAAGCGGCCGTCGGCGTTGATGTCGACCGGGAAGGTCTGGGCCTCGGCCGGCTCGTCCGGGATGTCCACGGCCTCGGTGCGCCCCGAGCGCAGGTCGTGCACGAACGTGTCGGCGGCCCCGTCGGTGTCGCTGCCGGGGACCAGATCGGCGGCGTTGGAGGCGAAGGCGACGTACCGCCCCGAGCCGGACACGACCGCCCCGAAGCTGCCCCGGGCGAAGCCCTCGGGGACCGCATCGAAGTCGTCGGCCTGCCCCCCGGCGCTGTCCACGCTCACCCGCACGGTCGGCGAGTCCGGCGAGCCACCCGCGGCGGCCAGCCCCAGCACGACCGCGACCACCCCGGCGAACCTGCGACACCACCCCATGGCACACCCCCCGGCGGTCAGTCTCCCGCGACGAAGGGGAAGATGCGAGTGAAGTCGGCTCCGGGCTCGGTCGCGGCGAACCGGTCCCACACCGCGGCGGTGATAGGGCCGAGGACCGCGGGGCCGTGCTCCGCCTCGACCGCGTGCAGGTACAGGCGCAGGTCCTTGGCCATCAGGTCGTTGGTGAAGCCGGCGGCATAGCGGCCCGTGAGGACGTGGTCGGGGAACTTGTCGCGGGTGGCCGCGCTCTGGCCGCTCGACGCGTTGAGGACGTCGAGCATGGTGGCCATGTCGAGGCCCACCGACTGGCCGAAGGCGACGGCCTCGCTGGTGGCGGCCAGGGCCACCGCGGACAGGAAGTTGTTGGCCAGCTTGAGCGCCTGGGCCATCCCGGCCTGGACGCCGACCCGGCGGCGGCGGTCGCTCAGCCCGGCGAGCACGGGCTCGACCGCCTCGCACACCACTTCCGGGGCGGCGTACATCACCACCAGGGTGCGGGCACGGGCACCGGCGACACCCCCGGAGACGGGGGCGTCGACGTAGGCGACCCCGACCTCCGCCAGCAGGACGTCGATGGCGCGCGCGGCGGCCACGCCCACGGTGGACGTGTCCACCACGTGCGTCGTGACCCGCCCGGTGGTCGCCGCGATGTCGGCCGCCACCTGCCCGGAGGCGTCCCCGTCGGGGAGGCTGAGCACCACGGCCTCCGCCTCCCGGGCGACCGCGGACACACCCGGGACGAACGTGGCACCCTCGGGGCAGTGGTCGGGGCCGGCGAGGTCGGTGGCCAGGACGTCGTGCCCGGTCGACACGAGGTTGCCGGCCAGCACCCGGCCCATGTTCCCGAGTCCCACGACACCCACTGGCATTGAGCGCTACGATAACAAGGCTCTCGCGAGTCGGAAACGCTCTTCGCAGCAGCACAGCTCGCAACCCAGGAAGGTCACGCCGATGCCTCGACGCCTCCCCGACCGGCCGATCCACGTGCGGGCCGCCCGCCTGCTGGACGTGGTCAAGGGCGAGCTGATCGAGCCCGGTGACCTGCTGATCGAGGGCGACCGCATCGCCGAGGTCGGTCCCACCACGGTGCCCGACAACGCCGAGGTGATCGACCTGGGCGACCTCACCCTGCTGCCGGGGCTGATGGACATGGAGGTCAACCTGCTCCTCGGCGGGCCCGACCACGCCAGCCCGCTCAACCCGGTGCAGGACGATCCCGCCGTGCGGACCCTGCGCGCGGTCGCCAACGCCCGGCGGACCCTGCGGTCGGGGTTCACCACCGTGCGCAACCTCGGCCTGTTCGTGCAGACCGGTGGGCTGCTGCTCGACGTGGCGCTGCGCAAGGCCATCGACCTCGGCTGGATCGACGGCCCCCGGGTGGTCCCGGCCGGCCACGCCATCTCCCCCACCGGCGGCCACCTCGACCCCACCATGTTCCAGGCCCTGGCGCCGCACATCATGCCGCTGACCGTGGAGGAGGGCATCGCCGACGGTGTCAGCCAGGTCCGCCGGGCCGTCCGCTACCAGATCAAGCACGGCGCCGCGCTGATCAAGGTGTGCGCCTCAGGCGGGGTCATGTCGCACACGGGACCGGCCGGGGCCCAGCAGTACTCCGACGAGGAGCTGCGCACCATCGTCGACGAGGCCCACCGGGCCGGGTTGCGGGTCGCGGCCCACGCCCACGGCGACGACGGCATCCGCGCCGCCATCGAGGCCGGCATCGACTGCATCGAGCACGGCTCGCTGGCCAGCGAGGACACGCTGCGGCTCATGGTCGAGCGCGGCACGTTCCTGGTGGCCACGACTTACCTGGCCGACGGGATGGACGTGTCCCGGGCCGCCCCGGAGCTCCAGGCCAAGGCGGCTGAGGTGTTCCCCCGGGCCAAGGCCACGATCAGCCGGGCCATCGAGCTGGGCGTCAAGGTGGCCTGTGGCACCGACGCCCCCGCCATCCCCCACGGCCGCAACGCCAAGGAGCTCATCGCCCTGGTGGACCGGGGCATGACCCCGGTCGGTGCCATCCGCGCCGCCACCACCGTGGCCGCCGACCTGATCGACGTGGACGACCGGGGCCGGCTCGAGGCCGGGCTGCTGGCCGACGTGATCGGCGTCCCCGGCGACGTCACCGCCGACATCACGCTCACCGAGCAGGTGCGCTTCGTGATGAAGGGCGGCGAGGTGTTCCGCCGCGACGTCCCCTAGGGATTCGGCGCCACCACGACATCGATGGAGGACGCGCCGCTGTCGGGCACCCGGGGCTGGCGCCACACCTCGACGGGGAACGACACGGTCACCAGCGAGGCGAACAGCCACAGCAGGTTGCGGTCCTCGTCGGAGATGCCGTCGAGCGCGACGCGCTTCAGGTAGTCCTCGCTCTCCTGCAGGCGGGGGAAGGCGGCGTCGTAGAACGCCTGGAGCTCGGGCATCGTGGAGGAGATGCGCTTGGCAAAGCGGTCCTTCTCGCTGGGCAGGCACCAGGCGGTGAACGGCTCCAGGTCGGCGAAGTCGGCGGGAAGCAGGGCCATCTCGGTCTCCCTCTACGACGCGGCCGTGATGCGGACGGGGGTGGCGGGACCAGCCTGGTGCTCGGCCACGTAGCGGCGGCACGTGGTGTGGAGGTGCCGCAGCATGACCTCCTGGTCGCACAGCGGGAACTCGGTCACGGCGCGGGACTCGATCATCGTCTGGGTGGCTTCCAGCGTGTTGCCGTCCTGGAGGCCGTACTCCTTGAAGGTCACGACCGCCAGCTCCTCCTGCAGGCGCTCGAAGGCGTTGGTCGGCGGCGCGAAGCACAGCGACGTCTCGAAGATGTGCGTGTTGTAGGACGTCGGCCAGTAGTGGTACGTGAGGTACCAGTTGGGCTTCCAGACGAGCACCATGAAGTTGGGGAAGAACAGGAACGAGTCCGTGCCCCACGACGGAGAGCGGGAAGGGTTGACCCCCGGGGGCAGCTCGCCGATGTCGGGACCCTCCCACTTGCCGAACAGGCCGCTGCGCAGGACCCGCTCCATGGGCTTGACCATGGACAGGTCCTTGGGCGGGGACATGCCGCCCCAGGACGAGACCATCGAGTGGGGGCCGTCGACGTCGTAGGCCAGCGCCTCGTAGCCGAAGCCCTGGAGCTTGCGGGATTCCTCCGCCGTCGCCTGCTTCGCGTGCAAAACGGGTGCGTGGTAGAACTCCATGAAGGCGTCGATGAACAGCTTCCAGTTGCTGCCGATCTCGGCGCGGTAGGTGTGGCGCTGGGTCATGAGGTGGAACGGGTAGCCCTCGAGCCCCGCTCCCAGCCGGCCCATGTAGTCCCGCAGCGGCTGGGCGTCCGGGTCGAAGTTCACGAAGATGAACCCCTCCCAGACGTCGGTCGTGACCGGCACCAGCCCGAATTGGTTCTTGTCGAGGTCGAAGAACTCCGACTCCTGCTGGACGAAGGTGAGCGCGCCCTCGAGGTCGTAGCGCCAGCCGTGGTACTTGCAGGTGAACTGGCGGCACACCCCGCTGGTCTCCTCCCGGGGGTAGTCCTCCCAGACCAGCTTGTTGCCCCGGTGGCGGCAGATGTTGTGGAACGCCCGGACGGTGCCCTTCATGTCCTTCACCACGATGACCGAGGTGCGGGCCGCGTCGAGCTCCTTGGTGAAGTAGCTGCCGTTGCGGGGCAGCTGCTCGACCCGCCCGACGTTCAGCCAGGTGCGGCGGAAGATCGCGTCGCGCTCCGCCTCGTAGAACTCCGGCGAGATGGAGTCGTCGTAGGAGACCGGCTCGGTGGCGAGCCCGAAGTGCTCCGTCCACGAGCCCTCGGCCGGCTTGGTGAAGTGCGGCATGTGCCTAAGTTCCTCCGCTCAACGTCGCGCGTCACGATAGCACGAGTCTCGCAGGATGAGAGGAACGTTTCCGCTCGGCCGCTAGTCGAGCACGGGCTGGCCCACCTCGGCATCCAGGTCGACCGCGGCCGCCCGGAACTGGGCGTTGTAGAGGCGGAAGTAGGCGCCGCGCCGGGCCAGCAGCTCGTCGTGGTCGCCCTGCTCGACGATGCGGCCGGCCTCCATGACCAGGATGGTGTCGGCGTCGCGGATGGTGGAGAGTCGGTGGGCGATCACGAAGCTGGTGCGCTGGGAGCGCAGCGCGGCCATCGCCTCCTGGATGAGCACCTCGGTGCGGGTGTCGACCGAGCTCGTGGCCTCGTCGAGGATGAGGATGGCCGGGTCGGCCAGGAACGCCCGGGCGATCGTGACCAGCTGCTTCTCGCCCGCGCTGAGGTTGGTGCCCTCGTCGTCGATGATCGTGTCGTAGCCGTCGGGCAGCGAGTGGGCGAAGCGGTCCACGTAGGCGGCCTTGCCCGCGGCCATGATCGCGTCGTCACCCGCGTCGGGGTTGCCGTAGCCGATGTTGTCGCGGATGGTGCCGCCGAACAGCCAGGTGTCCTGCAGCACCATGCCCGTGGCGGCGCGCAGGTCGCGCCGCGGCATCTCGGCGATGTCGCGGCCGTCGAGGGTGATCCGGCCCTCGTCCAGCTCGTAGAACCGCATGAGCAGGTTGACCAGCGTGGTCTTGCCCGCCCCGGTGGGACCGACGATGGCGACGGTCTCGCCCGGCTCGGCCACGAGCGACAGGTCGGTGATGAGCGGCCGGTCGGGCCGGTAGGAGAACGACACGTGCTCGAACGCCACCCGGCCCCGCGACGGGCCCTCCAGCGGCGTGGCGTCGGCGTCGGAGCGCTCCTCCTCGGCGTCGAGCAGCTCGAACACCCGCTCGGCCGAGGCGACGCCCGACTGGAGCAGGTTGATCATGGCTGCCATCTGGGTCAGTGGCATCTGGAACTGCCGGGTGTACTGCAGGACGGCCTGCACGTCGCCGATGGTCAGGGCCCCTGACGTGATCCGCAAGCCGCCGACCACGGCGATGATCACGTAGTTCAGGTTGCCGAGGAACATCATCGCCGGCTGGATGACGCCCGAGACGAACTGGGCGCCGAAGCTCGCTTCGTACATCTCGTCGTTGGTCCGGCGGAAGACCTCCTCGACCTCGTGCTGGCGGCCGAACGCTTTGACGATGGCGTGCCCGGTGAAGGCCTCCTCCACCTGGGCGTTGAGCTCGCCGGTGTGGCGCCACTGGGCGATGAACCGGGTGCGGGACCGCTTGGCGATCTCCCGCATCGTCAGGATCGAGATGGGCACCGAGATGATCGCCACCAGCGACAGCAGCGGCGAGATCCAGATCATCATCGAGATCACGCCCACCAGGGTCAGCGACTGCGACACCAGCTGGTTGAGCGTCTGCTGGAGGCTCTGGGCGATGTTGTCGATGTCGTTGGTGACCCGGCTCAGCAGGTCGCCGCGCTGGTGGTGGTCGACGTAGGACAGCGGCAGGCGGTTGAGCTTGTCCTCCACGTCGGCCCGCATCCGCCGCATGGTGCGCTGGATGATCCCGGCCATCAGGTAGGCGCTGACGTAGGTGATGCCGGACGAGGCCAGGAACAGGGCCAGCGCGCCGAGCAGCACCATGTGCAGCTCGCCGAAGTCGATGCCCGTGGGGCTCTGCAGGCCTCCGATGATCAGGTCGGTGGCGTGGCCCAGGATCTTGGGGCCGACCACCGTGAGGGCGACGCCGAGCGACGCCAGCGTCACGATGGCGGAGATCGGCACCTTGTCCTGGCGCAGCAGGGTCAGCAGGCGCAGCGAGGAGTTGCGGAAGTTGCGCGGCTTCTCCGTCGGGATGCCGGGACCGAAGGTCCGCACGGAGCTGGGGCTGCCGGTGGCCCGGGGCGGGACGGCGCCCTGGCCGTCGCCGTGCCCGTCGCCGGACGGCCCGGGGCCCCCGGGGCGGCCGGGCTCGGGAGGCGTGGGCTGGGGAGCGGACGTCTGCGTGCTCACGCCGCCTCCCCCTCGCGCATCTGCGAGCTGACGATCTCGGCGTAGGTCGGGCACGTCGCCAACAGCTCGTCATGGGTACCGAGGCCGACGGGCCGCCCGTCGTCCAGCACCAGGATCTGGTCCGCGGTGGCGATGGTCGAGACCCGCTGGGCCACCACGAGGACCGTGGCGTTGCGGGTCCAGGGGACGAGGCGGGCCCGCAGCCGGGCGTCGGTGGCCAGGTCGAGCGCCGAGAACGAGTCGTCGAACAGGTACACCTCGGGCTTGCGGACCAGCGCCCGGGCGATGGCCAGCCGCTGGCGCTGGCCGCCGGACACGTTGGTGCCGCCCTGGGCGATGCGGGCGTCGAGCCCACCGGGCATGGCCGCCACGAAGTCGGCGGCCTCGGCCACGGTCAGGGCCGCCCACATCTCCTCCTCCGTGGCGTCGGGCTTGCCGTAGCGCAGGTTCGAGGCGATGGTGCCGGAGAACAGGTAGGGCTTCTGGGGGACCAGGCCGATGCGCTCCCACAGGGCTTCGGGGGCCAGCTGGCGCACGTCCACCCCGTCCACCAGCACCTGGCCGTCGCTCACGTCGAACAGGCGGGCCACCAGGTTGATCAGCGTGGTCTTGCCCGCGCCGGTGCTGCCGACGATGGCGGTGGTCTGGCCGGCCAGCGAGGTGAACGAGATCCCCTCCACCACCGGCGCTTCGGCCCCGGGGTAGCGGAAGACGACGTCGCGCAGCTCCAGCGTGCCCACGCTCTCGCCCACCGCCACGGGATGCTCGGGCGGGGCCACCGACGGCAGCGTGTCGAGCACCTCGACGATTCGGTCGGCGCACACCGCGGCCCGCGGCGCCATCAGGGCCACGAACATCGACATCATCACGGCGATGAGCATCAGCGTGAAGTAGCTGAGGAAGGCGACCAGCGACCCCGCGGTCATGTCGCCCGCGTTGATGCGGTTGGCGCCGAACCACAGGACGCCCACGCTCGACGCGTTGATGATGAACAGCAGCATCGGGAACATCAGCGCCATCAGGCGCCCGGCCTTCAGCGACACGTCGGTCAGCTGGTCGTTGACGCCGCCGAAGCGCTCGACCTCCAGGGGCTCGCGCACGAAGGCCCGCACGACCCGGATGCCGGTGATCTGCTCGCGCAGCACGAGGTTGGCCCCGTCGATGCGGTCCTGCATCGTGCGGAACAGCGGGATCATCCGCCACACGACCGAGCCGACGCTCAGTGCCAGCGCGGGCAGGGCCACCACTACCAGCCAGGACAGGCCCACGTCCTGCTGCAGGGCCAGGATGCTGCCCCCGACCACCGTGATAGGGGCGGCCACGGCCAGCGTGCACGTCATCACCACCAGCATCTGGACCTGCTGGACGTCGTTGGTGATGCGGGTGATGAGCGACGGTGCCCCGAACTGGTTGACCTCGCGGGCCGAGAAGTCCGTGACCCGGTGGAACAGGCCACCGCGCACGTCGCGCCCGAACCTCATGGCCACCTTGGCGCTCAGGTAGACCGCGCCCACCGAGAACACGACCTGGATGAGGGCCACGCCCAGCATGTCGGCCCCGATCGACAGGATGTACTGGTTGTCGCCGGCCAGCACCCCCTTGTCGATGATGTCGGCGTTCAGGGTGGGGAGGTAGAGCGAGGCCAGCGCCTGCACCGCCTGCAACGCCACGATCGCCAGCAACATGCGGCGGTAGGGGCGGAGGTGCGAACGCAGGAGTCGGATGAGCACGGGGCGGCCTCGGGACCTGGGGAGCGCGACGGCTCAGTATGGCGGCGGAACGACCGGAACGATGGTGCAACGCCCTGGCACCCGCGAACCAATCCTGACACTCTTCCCTGAGGTCGCGTTATTATAACGGCGCCTCCCCCCTTCATCCCAGGGTGATGGCGCGCTCCGGGCAGTTGCGGACCGCCCGGCGGACGTCCTCCTCCAGGGCCGCGGGGACCTCGGCGTCCCCGACCGAGGCGTGCCCCTCCGCGTCCAGGGCGAAGACGTCGGGGCAGATCTCCCAGCAGCGGGCGTGGCCCTGGCACAGGTCCTCCTCGACTGTGACCTTCATCCGCCTTCTCCTTCTCCTCTAGAACGTGTCGGCCAGGGCCCACGGGCCCTCGGCCATGGGCCGGCCCAACAGGTCCATGCTGTAGCCGATCCGGCCGGTCATCGCGGCCGGCTCGCTGGTGCACAGGGACAGGGCCGCGTCGGCCATGGCGCCGTCCGGCTCGACCGGAGTGTTGTCCGGGGTGTGGGGCGACACCACCGACACGCCCGGGGTGACCACCAGGCCCCACGTGCCCAGGGCGGCCACGCCGACGCCGGTGCCGTTCAGCTCGGCGGCGAGGCCGGTGGTGAGCCGGTCGATCGCGGCCTTGCACATGCCGTACGGGACACAGCCGTCGCGGGACCAGTCGGGGTACGGCGGGCCCTGGGGATGGCGGGCCTGCTTGGAGGTGATGTTGACCACCCAGCCCCGGCCGCGCTCCACCATCCCGGGCACGGCCAGCTGGCACAGCCGGAAGGTGGCGTGGACCATGATCTGGAACATCAGCGCGTAGCGGCGCTCGGCCACGTCCAGGGCGGGGCCGTAGAAGTTCACACCCGCGTTGTTGACCAGCGTGTCGACGGGCCCCAGAGCCTCCTCGGCCCGGCTCACCACGGTGTCGACCTGGGCGGGATCGCTCAGGTCCGCGGGCACGGCGACCGCGCGCCCGCCCGCCGCCCGTATCGCCTCGACCGCCTCGCCCAGCGACCCAGGCAGGCGCGACGTGCCCGGCCCTTCGGTGCGGGCGACCAGCGCCACGGCCGCGCCCTCGGCCGCGAACCGCTCGGCGATGCTCAGCCCGATGCCGCGGCTCGCCCCGGTGACGATCGCGACCCGGCCGTCCATCGCCCCCACGGGCGCTCAGGCCGGGATCGGGGCGGGCGTGAAGCCGTAGACCCGGGACGCGTTGCCGACGGTGATCTTGTGCTGGGTCTCCTCCGACAGCTCGGACAGCCACTTGCCGGCCAGGCTCACCGTGTCCGGCCACGTGGAGTCGGAGTGGGGGTAGTCGCACTCCAGCATCACGTTGTCCTCGCCGATGATGTCGAGCAGGCGCAGGCCGGCGTGGTCCTCGATGAAGGTGCCGTAGACGTGATCGGCGAACAGCCGGCGGATGTCGGTGTCCATCGAGAACTTGGACGCGCTCTTCGACTCGCCCTTCTCGTGGCTGGCGTTCATGTTGATGTCGAAGCGCGACGCCCAGAAGCGCTGCTTGTCGACCACCTGCTCGGCCCGCTCCAGGAAGTAGGGGATCCAGCCGATCGACCCCTCGGACAGCGCGATCTTGAGGCCGGGGTAGCGCTCGAAGTTGCCGCTGAACAGCCAGTCCAGCAGCGTCCCGGCCTGGTTGGCGGCGGCCGAGTAGGCCATGAACGCCAGCGTCGGCATGTCGTCCGAGGTGCGGATCAGGTTGGAGGACGACCCGACGTGCATCGACAGCACGAAGGCCGCTTCCTCCGCCGCCTTGAACACCGGGTCCCAGTAGTCGGTGTGGATCGACGGCAGGCCCAGCTTGGTCGGGTTCTCGGAGAAGGCGATCGAACGCGCGCCGAGGGCGGCGGTGCGCTCGATCTCGGCGGCGGCGGCCGGCGGGTCCCACAGCGGGATGAGCATCATGGGGATGAAGCGGCCGGGGTAGTCGCCCGCGCACTCCTCCAGGATGAAGTCGTTCCAGGCCCGGACGCAGGCCAGCGCCAGGTCCTTGTCCTTGGCCTCGTGGAAGACCTGGCCGCAGTAGCGCGGGAACGACGGGAACAGCAGCGAGGACAGCACGTGGCCCTGGTCCATGTCCGCCACCCGGGCCGCGGGCTCGTAGCAGCCGGGGCGCATGTCGTCGTACGTGATGGGCTCGGGCGAGAACTCCTCGCGGCGCTTGCCCGCCACCGCGTTGAGCCCGGTGGTGACGATCTCGCGGTCCTCGTAGACCCAGTGCTCCTGGTCGCCCTCGCGCACGATGCGGGGCGCGTGCTCCCGCAGGCCCTCGGGGACCCGCTCCTGCCACAGCCGGGCCGGTTCGATGAGGTGGTCGTCGACCGAGATGAACCACTGGAACGACATGCCGATCCCTCCACGCCACGGTTGAGAAAGAGAGCGAACGCTCACATGTTAGCAAGGCCGAGCGGATTGGATCTGAGCCGCAGCCGAAGAGTCCGAGATTTGGCGGCCGGGCCGCGGCTCGACAGCGAGGCCCTCTGGAGACACGTACTTCAGCGCGGCAGGCCGAGGACCTTCTCGGCGATGATGTTGCGCTGGATCTCGGACGAGCCGGCCGAGATCGTGCCGCCGAAGGTGATGAAGTAGCGCTCCATCCAGGTCTCGTCACTGTCCGGGGTGGCGCCGATCTCGGTCGCCCCAGGACCGCGCAGGTCGGCCGCCCGCAGGGCCAAGCGCCGGTTGGCCTCGCTGGTGAACACCTTCATCAGCGCCTGTTCGGGGGCGGACCCGCCCCGGACCAGCTTGGCGAAGCCCCGGTAGCCGAGGCAGCGGGCCGCCGCCGCGTCGATGGCCGACTGCACCAGTCCGTCGGCCACCACCGCGCGCTCGGCCGGAGCCAGCCGGGCCAGGGCGGCCGGGGCCTCGGGCAGGACCGCGGCCATCTGCCGCTCCAGGCCCAGCACGCCGCTCAGCCACACCATGCCGCGCTCGTGGGCGAGGGATCCGCTGGCCATGGCCCAGCCGTTGTTGAGCTTGCCGACGAGGTTCTCCTTCGGCACGACCACGTCGCTGAAGAACACCTCGTTGAGGTCCGGGTACTCGGGCCGGGCGATCTGGGCGATGGGGCGGACCGTGATGCCGGGCGTGGCCATGTCCACCAGCACCACGCTGATCCCCTTGTGCTTGGGCGCCTGGGGATCGGTCCGGCAGAACAGGAAGCAGAAGTCGGCGTAGTTGGCGCCCGAGGTCCACACCTTCTGGCCGTTGATCACGAAGCTGTCGCCGTCCAGCACGGCCCGGGTCGACAGCGAGGCGAGATCGCTGCCCGCCCCCGGCTCGCTCATGCCCAGGCAGGCCGCCCGCTCGCCCCGCAGGACCGGCATCGCGTAGTCCCGGATCTGGGCCTCGTTGCCGTAGTCGAGGATGGACGGGGCGATGATGCCCAGACCCTGGGGATTCGTCGTGCGCGGGATGCCGGCCCGGGTCAGCTCCTCCAGGTACACCAGCGTCTCGACCGGGCCCGCGTTGCGGCCGCCGCGCTCGGGCGGCCAGCCCGGGACCAGCCAGCCGGCGTCGAACATGCGCCGGGTCCAGCGGCTGGCCCATTCGGGGACGTGGGCGGAGGAGACCGCGGGCTCCGCTGCCATCTCCTCGTCGGTGGGCCGGTTCCCGGCCAGCCAGGCCAGGAACTCCTCGCGGAACGACTCCACTTCGGGGCCGAAGGTCAGCCTCATGCCGCCAGCCCCAGCATGCGGGCCAGGCGGGCCCGGTGGTGCACGGCGTTGCCGTAGAGGGTGTCACCGGTGATCGCCCGCTTCACCGGGAAGTGGAGGTCGTTCTCCCAGGTCACGCCGATCCCTCCGTGCAGTTGCAGCCCGTCCTGGACCACCAGCGCCTGGCACTCCCCCGCCGCGGCCTTGGCCATCGACGCCGCCTCGGCCCGGCGCGGGTCCTCCTCCGCGATGGTCAGCGCCGCGAAGTAGCAGAGGGCCGTGGCCCGCTCGACGGCCAGGTACATGTCGGCCATCCGGTGCTTGAGCGCCTGGAACGAGCCGATGGGCCGGCCGTACTGCTCGCGCACCTTGGCGTAGTCGACCGTGCGCTCGAACACGACCCGGCATGCCCCGATGGTGGTGGCGGCCAGCGCCACGGTGGCCTCCTGCCCGGCCCTCTCCAGCGCCTCGGCCACGCCCTCGGCGCCCGGCGGGGCCAGCACGCGATCGGGGGACACGATCAGGCCGGCGAGGTCCAGGTCGGCCAGCGGCAGCGTGGGATCGACGACGGGGCGGGGCGTGGCGGCGAGGCTGCGGCCCTCGACCAGGAAGGCACCCAGGCCATCGGTACCGGCGGTGCCCTCGGCCCGGGCGATCACCAGCACCTCGTCGGCGCGGGCGCCGTCGAGCACCGCCCGCTTGGTCCCGGCGAGCACCCACCCGTCCGCCGTCTCGCGGGCGGTGGCGCTCACGGCGTCCGGCTCCCAGCCGCCGTCCTCGGCGAGCGCCACGGCCCCGGTCACCTGGCCGGCGGCCACCCGGGCCAGCAGGTCGTCGGGACCGCCCCCCAGCTCTCGCACCGCGGGCGCGAACTGGGTCACCGTCGCCAGGAACGCGCCGGGCGCCACCGCCCGGCCGAGCTCCTCGGCCACGAGGGCCACGGCGACGTAGCCCATGCCCAGGCCGCCGGCCTCCTCGGGGAGGCCGAGGCCGGGCCAGTCGAGCTCGACCATGCGGGACCAGATCGCAGCCGGGTCGCCCTTGCCCTCGAACACGGCCCGGACGGCGGCGGGAGGGCAGATCCCCGCCAGCACCGCACGCACGTTGTCACGCAGCGCGGCCTCGTCCTCCGACAGCTCCAGGTCCATTCACGGAAAACTAACAGTGCGGTCACCCGCCTGCGCCATCGACGCGTAGCGGGTGGCGATCCGGCGGCGATGCTCGGCCGGGGACCCGAACCACGCCCGGTCGAGCGTGGCCCGCTTGAGGAAGACGTGGACCCCGCTCTCCCACGTGTAGCCGACGCCGCCGTGCAGCTGCATCGCCTTGCCCGCGATGTCGACCGCAGCCCCGCACACGTGTGCCTTGGCCATGGACGCGGCCACGGACGCGTCCCGATCGTCGGCCACCAGGGCGTCGACCGCCGCCCGGGCCAGCTCGCGGCCCAGCGAGACCTGGACCAGCATGTCGGCGCAGGCGTGCTTGACGGCCTGGAACGACCCGATCGCCCGCCCGAACTGCTTGCGGACGCCCGCGTAGGCGACGGTCGCCTCCAGCATCGCCTCGCTGAGGC
>JBKPRS010000018.1:0-2918 GCA_046734695.1 Actinomycetota bacterium
CTTGGGCTCGACCGCGACGTGGATGACCGGCTCGGGGAACTCGAGCTGCTCCAGCGTGATCTCGTGGCCCGGCGACGTCAGCGTGTCGCCGGTGCGCGTGTTCTTGAGGCCGATGCCGGCGGCGATGTCGCCGGTCATGACCGCGTCGACGTCCTCACGGTGGTTGGCGTGCATCTGGAGGATGCGGCCGATGCGCTCCTTGTTGCTCGTGGTGGTGTTGACCACCTGCGAGCCCTTCTCGAGCGTGCCCGAGTAGACGCGGAAGTAGGTGAGCTTGCCGACGTGGGGGTCGGACATGATCTTGAACGCCAGCGCCGCGAACGGCTCGTTGTCGGACGGCTTGCGCTCGATCTCCTCGTGGCCCTTGACCGACAGGCCGGTGACCGGGGGCAGGTCCGCGGGGCTGGGCATGTACAGGACGATGGCGTCGAGCAGGGGCTGGACGCCCTTGTTCTTGAACGCGGTGCCGTTGAGCACCGGCACGATCTCGTTGGCGATGGTGCCTTCCCGCACGGCGCGGTGCAGGTCCTCGACGGTGATCTCCTCGTCGCTCACGTACTTCTCGAGGATCGTCTCGTCGAAGGTGGAGAGGACGTCGATGAGCTGGTGGCGGTAGTCCTCGGCGTCGGCCTTGAGGTTCTCGGGGATCTCCCGGACCTCCCACTTGGCGCCGAGCTCCTCGTCCAGCCAGACGAGGGCCTCCATGGTGATGAGGTCGATGACGCCCTTGTAGTGGCCCTCGGCCCCGATCGGCAGCTGGAGCACGGCGGTGTTGGCGCCGAGCCGGTCCTTGATGGACGCGAGCGCGGCGAAGAAGTCGGCGCCCAGGCGGTCCATCTTGTTGACGAAGCACATCCGCGGCACGCGGTACTTGTCCGCCTGCTTCCACACCGTCTCGGTCTGGGGCTCGACACCCGCGACGCCGTCGAACACGGCCACGGCCCCGTCGAGGACGCGCAGCGACCGCTCGACCTCGACGGTGAAGTCGACGTGGCCGGGGGTGTCGATGATGTTGATCTGGGTGTCGTTCCAGAAGCAGGTGGTGGCGGCGGAGGTGATGGTGATGCCGCGCTCCTGCTCCTGCACCATCCAGTCCATCGTGGCGGCGCCCTCGTGGACCTCACCGATCTTGTAGGTGCGGCCGGTGTAGTAGAGGATCCGCTCGGTGGTCGTGGTCTTGCCCGCGTCGATGTGAGCCATGATCCCGATGTTTCGGACCCGCTCGAGCGGTTGGGTGCGTTTCGTACTCATCCTTTTCGTCTTTTCGCTCGCACATGACGGCGACCGAGCACTAAGCCCGGTCGCCGAGGAGGCACGCCTCGTTTGGGGGGCGCACCCCCCGGTGGTCAGGGGGGAGTTACCAGCGGTAGTGCGCGTAGGCCTTGTTGGACTCGGCCATCTTGTGCATGTCTTCCTTGCGCTTGACCGAGCTGCCGATGCCGTTGTTGGCGTCGAGGAGCTCGGCCGCCAGGCGCTCGGCCATGGTGCGCTCGCGGCGGTTGCGAGCGAAGCCGACGATCCAGCGGATGGCCAGGGTGTTGGCCCGCCGGGGCCGCACCTCGACCGGGACCTGGTAGGTCGCGCCGCCCACACGCCGGCTCTTCACCTCGAGCTGGGGCTTGACGTTGTCGACCGCCCGCTTGAGGGCGGACAGAGCGTCGCCGTCGGTGCGGTTCCCCAGGATGTCGAGCGCCTCGTAGACGATGGCCTCGGCGGTCGTCTTCTTGCCGCGCTGGAGGATCTTGTTGACGATCTGCGTGACCAGGACCGACCGGTAGACCGGATCGGGCATCAGCTCACGGCGCGGTGCAGGGCCCCTGCGAGGCATGGGGATCAGCCTTCCTTCTTGGCGCCGTAGCGGCTACGGGCCTGCTTGCGGTCGCGCACCCCGGCGGTGTCGAGGGTGCCGCGGATGATCTTGTAGCGAACACCGGGCAGGTCCTTCACCCGGCCGCCGCGCACGAGGACGATCGAGTGCTCCTGCAGGTTGTGGCCCTCACCGGGGATGTACGCGGTGACTTCGATGCCGCTGGACAGGCGCACACGGGCGACCTTGCGCAGGGCCGAGTTCGGCTTCTTGGGCGTGTGGGTGAACACGCGGGTGCACACCCCGCGCCGCTGGGGCGCGCCCCTGAGCGCCGGCGTCTTGACCTTCGACGTCTTGGACTGGCGGCCCTTGCGGACCAACTGCTGGATCGTGGGCACTCGTAACCTCGCGGACGACGGTTGTCGTGGACTGGCAGGGGGCGATCGGGTCGTCGCGCGCGAGCGCGCAAGACCGACGGGTCATCCTAGGGGCCGTCATGCACGGACAGCAACCTCTGCGGCCAAGACCCGGCCGGAGGGGCTCCCTGGGACTACGAGGTCCAGGCTAGACGACCCGCCACTGGTCGCGCCCATCCCGATGACCGCGTTTCGTAGTGGGACTGCTGCTCACCGTGATCGTCAGGGATGGCCGCCGCCGTCGGCGTTCTGGGTGTCCACTGACCGCTCGCCCGCGATGTCCAGGATCTGGGGGACCACCCAGCTGGTGAACGCGGCCGCGCCCGGGACCGAGAAGTGGATGCCGTCGATGCGGGTCGGGCCGAGCTCGCCTCCGGGCTGGGTGCGGAGCCAGGCCGGGAGGTCGACGAAGCGGAAGTTGGGCCGGCCGTCCAGCTCCCCGGACACGATCTGGTTGAGGCGGGCCATGCGCGCCGGGTCGTTGTCGGCGTACATGTCCGGGTGGCTGGTGGGATCGTTGGCCCGGGCGATCTCGAGCTGGGGCACCTTCATCCACAGGACGGGGACGCCCTCGGTGGCGAGGATGTCGGCCAGGCTGTCCACCTGGGGGCGCAGCCAGCTGTCGAACACCGGGTCGCCCAGGTGGCGCCACGCGCCGTCGAGCTGGCGCTCGCTCATGTCCTTGTGGCCCATCA
>JBKPRS010000019.1:0-6525 GCA_046734695.1 Actinomycetota bacterium
GAGGACGGCTTCCTGTACCTGGGCGACCGCCAGGCCGACATGATCCTCTGCGGCGGGGCCAACGTGTACCCCGCCGAGGTCGAGGCCGTGCTGGCCGAGCACCCCGCGGTCCGCAGCTGCTGCGTCATCGGCCTGCCCGACGAGGACAAGGGCAACCGCGTCCACGCCATCGTGGAGGCCGACCCGGACGCGGTCGCCGAGGCGGACCTGATCGCCTTCGTGGCGGAGCGCCTCGCCCGCTACAAGGTGCCGCGCACGGTCGAGCTGGTCGACGAGGCCCTGCGCGACGACGCCGGGAAGATGCGCCGCAGCGAGCTGCGCCGCCAACGCCTCGTGCCGCTGGGCGAGGGCGGCTAGCTGAGCGTCGAGCCGCCGGTGGACGGGTTGCCGGCGCCGAGGAAGAAGATGCCCGGGTAGCCGTCGGTCTCGAACCCGTCGCTGGGGTTGGAGCGCAACGTCGAGCCCTCGATGGCGAGCGAGCCGGTGCGGTCGTTGCTGACGAAGAACACCGCCCCGCCGCCCTCGTTGGCGTGGTTGCTCTCGATCACCGTGCCCACGATGCGGATGGTGAACAGGTTCCCGTCGGCGTAGATGGCGCCCCCGCTGCCACCGCCGGGGGTGCCGCCCCGGGCCGGGTTGGCGCCGTCGCCGATGGCCTCGTTGTGACTGAACACGCTGTTGTAGATCTCCCAGGACACGCCGATGCTCGACAGCGCCCCGCCGTTGGAGCACGAGCCGCCCTGGCCGGACGCCCCGCCGAAGGTGCTGTCGACGATGTAGACCGGCAGGCCCTGGGACTGGCTGAGCACCCGGATGGCCGCGCCGCCCAGGTCCGGCCCGGTGCCGTCGCACACGTTGCGGAAGAAGCGCGAGCTCACGACCTTGAGCCGGCCGCCCCGGACGAAGATGGCGCCACCGCCCCCGCCCTCGGTCATCTCACCGGTCGAGTTGCCGTCGACGAACGTGAGGTTCTGGACGGTGAGCCGCGGGTGGTCCTGGTCCTGGCAGTGCGACGTGGTGTGGACCTGAGCGGCGTCGCAGGTGTTCATGTACAGGATGCGGCGCTGGCCGCCGCCGCTGAGGGTCACCTTGCCGCCGCCGTCGATCACGATCTCGGGCCCCGTGTCGTTGCGGATCTTGGCGGTGGCCGTGAGCGTGATCGTGACCGGGTCGGGCCCGCAGTCGAACGTGATGATCCCGCCGGCGGCCACCGCGTCGACCACCGCGCCCGAGGTGCAGCCGGCGGGGCTCCCGTCGCCGATCACGTGGTCCGGGTGCGAGGTGTCGACGGCGCGCGCCTCGGCGGGCACGCCGGCACCGCCGCCCGGGTTGCCGGCCGGCACGGACGGGTTGGCCGGGCGCTCGCTGTGCACGGCGCGGTTGTGCAGCGGCGGGAACGTGGAAGGCGGCTCGGTCGCCGGCGCCGCGGTGGTGGGCACCCCGCTCACCGCTGTGCTCGTGCTCGTCGGCCCGGCGAGTCCCAGGTTGTCATCTTGTGACGATCCGCACGCGACCACGGCGAGCATGGCCGCGCAGATCAGGATCGCCTGCGCCCCCCAGCGGCGTTGCATGGGGCCGGACCGTAGCCGACACGCAGCACTTCGTAGGTGCACGTCCCCCGAACGCAGCTTGCGGGATCGGCCACTCGGCGTATGCTGACGCGTCAGTAAGTAGTCAGCGAAGCTTTACATTCACCGCGCGGCCGGGGTCGGACAGGGCCGGTACCGTAGCTGGGTGTTGTCGCGGCGTGCCACGTCCGCGGCGCGGGTCTTTTGTCAGCGGGGAGGAGAAGACTGGTGGGCGAACCGAGCACACGCAGGTTGGCACCCGAGGAGCGCAAGGCGCTGCTCGTGGCGGCCGCGGAGGAGACCTTCGCCACGCGTGGCTACACCCAGGCCGGCCTGGCCGAGGTGGCCACACTGGCGGGCGTCTCCAAGACGCTGCTGTACCACTACTTCCCGGACGGGCGCCCTGAGCTGTACCGCGAGGTGATGGAGCGCCTGGTAGGCGAGGTGGTGGAGGCCGTGCAGGCCGCGGTGCGGGCACCGACCACCACCGAGCGCCGCCTCTCGGCCCTCGTCACCACGGTGATCGACTACTTCGACGAGCGCCCCGACGCCTACCGCCTCCTGATCCTGGAGCCGTGGGGCTCGGGCGACCCCGGGGTCGTGGCCCAGGCCATCGCCGCGCGCGCCCGCCTCGCCGGCGAGCTCAACGGCCTGCTGGCGTCGGCCGGCCAGCCGCTGCCGGTGACCATGGCCGGCAGTGCCGCGGCGCTGGGCGCGCTCTTCCACGTCTGCGAGCTCCGCAACGCGGGCCAGCTCGATCGCGACGAGGCGGTGGAGTCCGCCCACGCATTCGTGCACGCCGGCCTCGTCGCGCTCGCGCTGGTCTGACCGAAGCGATCCTCGGGTCGGGCCCCGGCGTCAGTCGTCGGGGTCCGGCGACCCGACGATCAGGCGGAGGCGACCCAGGCCCCGATCCGCGGCTGGCGGCAGGTGACCGCCGGGCTCACCGGCGCGCACGCCCAGCAGGCTGCGGACCAGCGTGCCGCGGCCCGGGCTGGTCCGCACGCTCAGCTCGCCCCGCCCCAGGTTGGTGAACAGCTGCATGGCGGCCAGGCCGGAGCCGCCCCCGGCGGTGTCCAGCTCGAACCCGATGCCGTCGTCGCGCACCTCGACCAGGACGTTGCCGCTCCGCTCTGTGACCGACACGGTCACGGAGCGGGCGTGGGCGTGGCGGGCCGCGTTGAGCAGGGCCTCCTGGGCGATGCGGTAGACGATGGTCATCGTGCTGCGGTCGAGCTCCAGCGCGGTGTCGACGTGCACGTTGACGGTGCGGGCCGAGCGCTCGTGGTACAGCTCCGAGGCGTAGGCGGCCAGCGCCGCCGCCAGCGCGCTGTCGTCGCCGCTGCTGGTGAACGCGGGCGGGCGCATGGCCACCATGAGCCGGCGCAGCTCCTCGGCCCGGTCACCGAGGTCGCCCTGAAGCTGGGCGATCGTCTCCCGCACCGCCAGCGCGGTGTCGCTCGGCAGCGTCAACGACACGCTCTGGACGATGGCGGACAGCGTGGCCAGCGAGCCGACGGTCTGGGTGTGGAGCTCGGTGACCGTGCGGTGGCGGTCGTGCTCCAGGGCCCGGACCATGTTGGCCAGCAGCAGCCTGCGCTCCTCGGCCATGGCGGCCAGCTCGGCATTGAGCCGCCGGGCCTCGCGGCTCATCAGCGTGTAGCGCAGCGCGTTGAGCAGCACCACCACGAGCATGACCACGATCAGATACACCACCGCCCACGGCTCGCTGTCCCGCACGACCAGCACCCAGATGGCCAGCAGCGGCAGCAGCACCGCGCTGACGTAGGGCATCGGGTGGCCGGCCCGCAGCTGCTGGTCGGGCGCCAGCCGGGCCAGCCGGCCGGTCGTCCGGCGGTGGGCCCACAACGGCAGCAGCATGAGCAGCGCCATCTGGGTGGCGTGCGCGGTCACGAACCAGGGCAGGGCGATGTCGATGCCGCCGAGCACCCGGGCCAGCTGCATCGTGGCGTCGATGGTGAACGCCACGGCCAGCAGCACACCCAGGCCCTGGGTGACGCGCAGGCCCCGAGGGATGCGCTCCAGGTTGAGGAACGACGCGTACAGCCCGGCCGGCGCGATCAGCACGGCCACGGCGAACGGGATGGCGAAGGCGAGCTCGGTGCTCTCGCTCAGCGGCTCGGCGACGAGCAGCACGCCGGGCGTGCCCAGCACGAACACGGCCATGGTGGTGTCGATCAGGTCGACCGAGATGTCCAGACGGCCCGCCTGGGCCGCGAGCATGCGCAGCCCGGCCGAGCCCCACACCGGGATGGCGACCACGATCAGCAGGATGTCCAGGCCCACCAGCGCGCGCGAGTCCCAGGCCACCCCGCCCAGCGCCGACAGGCCGGCCAGCGTGGCCAGCAGCAGGCCGAGGGACCAGCGCTGCCAGAAGCCCTTGTACTCGGGCGGGCAGTCGCGCAGCGTGCGGCGGGTGATCGCCAGGCCCGCGGCGGAGAACGGCACGCTGGCGAGGGCGTGGATGAGCAGGAAGTCGCTGTCGCTGTCGCTCATCGTGGAGGACAGGGCCACCAGCGAGGCGCCGACCACCGCCGCGCCCGCGGTCCCGGCCCACCGCGCCGCCGGGGAGTGGACATAACCGTTGACCGCCTCGGCGCCGGCCTCGAGGTCTGCCGGCGGGGCCGGCTCGGCCTCGGACCCGGGCTCCAGGGCGCGGCCGTCCCCGGGGGCGCGCCCCCCTCGGCCCGCCCACCGCCTGGTGCGCTGGTCCTCGATGCGCCTCATGCGTCTGGTTCCGCGGTCGCGGACTACCCCTTACCCCGATGTGGTAGCACGATCACAAGCATTGGTGGCCGCCGTGGCTTCCCCCCTACGGCAGTCGCTCGATGGTAGCCAAAGGCAACTACCTTGGACCCAGGGCGACTCTCGGGGGGACAACCTCATGACCACTGCCGACGCTGCCGGCGCCGCTGATCTCACGGCCATCCGTACGCTCGCCGACGTCGTCCGGGTCCACGCGGCCCGGCGGCCGGACGCTCCGGCGCTCGAGATCGCCGGGCGCACGGTCACCTTCGGCGAGCTCGACGAGCGCTCGTCGCGGGTGGCCCAGGCTCTGCGGGCCGCGGGCGTCGGGCCCGGCGACCGCGTGGCCTTCATCGACAAGAACGGCCTGGAGTTCTTCGACGTCACGTTCGGCCTCGCCAAGCTCAACGCCGTCAACGTCGCGGTGAACTGGCGCCTGGCGCCGCCGGAGATGGCCCAGATCATCGCCGACGCCCAGGCCCGGGTCGTCATCGTCGGGCCCGACTTCGTGGGCCACATCGAGCGCGTCGAGGGCGACCTCGAGCGCGTCAGCACCATCGTGGCTGTGGGCGGCCACGACCGCTGGGCCGACTACGACGACTGGATGTCGGACCGGCCGGCCGAGGACCCCGGCGTCCAGTCCGCCGGCAGCGACGTCGCCTTCCAGCTGTACACGTCGGGCACCACGGGCTTGCCCAAGGGCGTGATGTGCACGCAGGACAACTTCTTCAAGGGCGTGGGCGGCCTGGCCGACCAGTGGCGCTTCACGACCGACTCGGTGAACCTCGCCATGATGCCGATGTTCCACATCGCCGGCGCCGGCTGGGCGATGGTGGGCCTGCACCATGGCTGCCGGACGGTGGTGCTGCGCGACATCGACCCCGCGGCCGTGCTGGCGGCCATCCCCACCTTCGGGGTGACCAACATCTTCATGGTCCCCGCGGTGATCCAGTTCCTCCTGGCCACGCCGGGGGTCGAGTCCACCGACTTCACGACCCTGCGGGCGCTGGTCTACGGCGCGTCGCCCATCACCGACACCGTTCTGGTGAAGGGCATGGAGACGCTCGGCTGCGAGTTCATCCAGGTCTACGGCCTGACCGAGACCACCGGGGCCATCACCCAGCTCGACGGGGTGGACCACGATCCGGTGCACAAGCCCGAGCTGCTGCGCTCGTGTGGCCGGCCCTATCCCTGGGTCGAGGTGCGCATCGTCGAGCCGTCCACCGGCGAGGACGTGCCGGTCGGCGACGTGGGCGAGCTGTGGACCCGCTCGCGCCAGAACATGGCGGGCTACTGGAACAACCCCAAGGCCACCGCCGAGGCGCTGACCCCCGACGGCTGGTTCAAGACCGGCGACGCCGGTTACACCGACGCCGGCGGCTTCCTGTACCTGCACGACCGGGTCAAGGACATGATCGTGTCGGGCGGCGAGAACGTGTACCCGGCCGAGGTCGAGAACGTCGTGGCCAAGCACCCGGCGGTGGCGGACGTGGCCGTGATCGGCGTGCCCGACGAGCGCTGGGGCGAGGCGGTGAAGGCCATCGTGGTGCCCGCGCCCGGCGTCGAGGCCAACGACGCGACCGCAGCCGAGATCATCGCCTGGGCCCGGGAGAACCTGGCCGGCTACAAGTTGCCCAAGTCGATCGACTACGCCGAGGTCCTGCCCCGCAACCCGTCGGGCAAGCTGCTCAAGCGCGAGCTGCGCGAGCCGTACTGGGAGGGCGTCGAGCGCCGCGTCGGCTAGGTCCCGCTAGCCCAGGTTGGCGATGGCCCGCCGGACCCGGGGCTCGCTCACCGGGCGGGCGGTGCCCAGCTTCTGGGCGAACAGGCTGACCCGCAGCTCCTCCAGCAGCCAGGCCAGCTCGACCACCTCGGGGGCGCCGCGGCGCTCCGCGGGCAGGGCGTCACGGGCCTTCGTGAACGCCTCCTCCAGTGCCCGGGCCCGGGCCATGAGGTCGCGGTCGCGCTCGGGGCGCTCGCCGAGCTTGTCCAGCCGCAGGCGGATCGCCTCCAGGTAGCGGCCGATGTCGCGCAGCCGGGACAGCCCGGCGCGGGACACGAACCCGGGCGCCACCAGGGAGCGCACCTGGGCGCGCATGTCGGCCCTCGCGGGCGCCAGGGCCGGGGCCCGGACGCCGGCCAGCCGCGTCTCCAGTGCCAGCGCCGCGGCCACCAGGTCGCCCGCCTGGGC
>JBKPRS010000020.1:0-5501 GCA_046734695.1 Actinomycetota bacterium
CGCCCCAGCGGGCGGCGTCGAGCACGACCGCAGCCGCGGCCTTCTCCGCTTCGTCGCGGAAGGTCTCGGGCAGGGCCCGCACCAGCTTGCGCAGGGCGGCCCGCGCCTCCGGGGTCACCGCGGCGGACGGTCCGGCCACGAGGAACAGTGCCCGCGCCTCCGCCGCGGTCAGCCCGCTCAGGTCGGTCCGGGCCCCGCCCACGAGCGACCAGCCTCCGCCCCGCCCGGTCTGCGAGTACACAGGGATCCCGGCCATGGCCAGCGCTTCCAGGTCCCGCCGGGCCGTCCGTACCGACACCTCGAGCTCGTCGGCCACCTCGGCCGCCGTCACCCGGCCCCGCGCCTGCAGCAGCAGCAGGGTCGCCACCAACCGATCGGCACGCACAACCCCAGTCTCGCGGGATAACTGGCCACAGCATGACCACGTTGTCCGCCGTGCCAGCCACGCCTAGTGTCCGTTGGATGCGGGCGGTGGTGTTGGGTGCGGGCTTTGGTGGACTGGAGCTGACCTCGCGGTTGGCGGGCGAGCTGGGTGCGGGGGGTGAGGTCGTCCTCATCGACCGGAGCGACGGGTTCGTGTTCGGGTTCTCCAAGCTGGACGTGATGTTCGGGCGCGCCCGGCGGGACGCGGTGCTCCACCGGTACCGGGACCTGGTCAAGCCCGGCGTGCGCTTTGTGCAGGCCAACATCACGGCGATCGACCCCGAGGCGCGCCGGGTCGAGACCGACGCCGGGAGCTTCGAGGCCGACGTGCTGGTGGTGGCGTTGGGGGCGGACCTCGACCCCGGGGCCACGCCGGGGCTGGTGGAGGACGGCCACGAGTTCTACACCGAGGCCGGAGCCTTCGCGCTGGCGGACGTGCTCGCGGCGTTCGACGGCGGGCGGGTCATCGTCGGGGTGCTGTCCACGCCGTTCAAGTGCCCGCCGGCGCCCAGCGAGACCGCGCTGCTCGTGCATGACCACCTCGTGCGCCGCGCTCGCCGCGACGGGTCCGAGATCAGCCTGGTCATGCCGCTCCCGGTGCCCATCCCACCCTCGCCGGCCGCGTCCGAGGCGCTGCTGGCGGCCTTCGCCGAGCGGGACATCGGCTGGTTCCCCAACACGGTCGTGCAGGGGCTCGACCCAGCGCGGCACGTGGCGTTGCTCGCCGACGGATCGGAGCTGGGCTACGACCTGTTCCTCGGCGTGCCCAAGCACCGGGCGCCGGCCGTCGTGGTCGAGGCGGGCATGACCGAGGACGGCTGGATCCCGGTGGACCCGCTCACGCTCGAGACCCGGTTCCCCGGCGTCTACGCCGTAGGCGACGTGACCAGCGTCGGTACGCCCAAGGCGGGCGTGTTCGCCGAGGGCCAGGCCGCGGTGGTGGCGGATCGCATCCTGGCCCGGGTGCGGGGCGAGGCCGAGGTGGCCGAGTACGGCGGCCGCGGCGTCTGCTACGTCGAGTTCGGCGCCGGCCGGGTGGCGGAGGTGGCCGTGACGTTCCTCCGCGGCCAGGCGCCGTTCGGCGACTTCGTCGAGCCGTCCGAGGCCATCGCCGCCGACAAGGTCTCCTTCGGGGTCGACCGCGTCCGCCGCTGGTTCTCCTAGACGCCGCCGAACGAGGGCGCGAACTGGGCCAGGTACGAGGTGAGGTGCCGGTACCAGCCGGTGGCGAGCAGCACCCCGAGGATCACGAGGAGCACCCCGGCCACGCGTTCGAGGACGGGACCGGCGCGCTGCAGGCGGGCCATGGCGCCGGGCGCCGACGCCAGCCCCAGGGACGCGGCCACGAACGGGACCCCGATGCCACAGGCGTAGGCGAACAGCAGCGTCGCCCCCTGCACCGGATCACCGGTGCGGGCCGCGGCCACCAGCGCGGCGCCGAGTAGCGGCCCGACGCACGGGCTCCACGCGGCACCGAAGGCGACGCCCACGACCACCGGCCGCAGCCGGCCGCCGCCCTGGGGCAGCTCGGTGATGAGGCGGCGCTCCCGGGCGAAGGGCCCCCGCACCACGCCCAGCAGGGCCAGCCCGAACAGGATGATGAGCACGCCGCCCACCCGCTCCAGCCCGGACTGGACCGACGACAGCGACGATCCGGCCAGACCCGCCGCCACGCCGAGGGCGGCGAACACCGTGGCGAAGCCGGCCACGAACAGCAGGGTGGAGGTCACGGCGTGGCCGGGGTCCCGGCTCTCCGCCGCCTCGCCCGTGATCATGCCCAGGTAGGCGGGCACCAGCGGGATCACGCACGGGGCCAGGAACGAGGCGATGCCCGCGCCGAACAGCGCGACGGCGTCGGTGAGCGACACCATCGCCACGGCCGTCATCCGAACGTGAAGGCGTAGGCGGCGAGGCCGGCGCTGCCCGCCTCGATCCGCATCGTGTGATCGCCGGCGGGACCGTCGCGCAGCAGGTTGACCAGGTCGGGCTGGTCGACCTCGACGATCCGGGGCTCGCCGCCGTCGACGCCCACCGTCACCGACGTGGGCGCGCTGCCGCCGGCCGCCAGCACCAGGTTGACCTCCTGCCCGCGGTACCGCACCACGATGGCCGCGCCGGGCGCGAGGGCGGTGGCCGACTCTGAGCCGATGGACCAGGCCCCCTCGAGGGCGAAGGTGTCGACCGGCAGGTTGTCGGGCAGCGTGAAGGTCGCGTCGCCGCCGGGGATGCCGTCACCGTCGGGATCGGACAGGCCCTGGGGCGAGGCCGTCGTGCCCCGGGCGCCCCCCACGTACAGCTCCGGGCTGAACTGGCCCAGGTCGGGCACGTCGGGCTCGTCCCCGTCGTCGGCGCGGGGCGAGTCGGGGTCGACGCCGAGCAGCTTGCGCAGCACGTCCTCAGTCTCGTCGTACGCACCCTCGCCGTAGTGCGTGTAGCGGAGCCTCCCGTCCCGGTCGACGACGTACTTGGCCGGCCAGTAGCGGTTGCCGAACGCATCCCACACCCGGTGGTCGGGGTCGAGTGCCACCGGCCAGGTCACGCCCAGGTCGCCGACGGCCCGCTCGACGTTGTCCGGGTCCTTCTCGAAGTCGAACTCGGGGCTGTGCACGCCCACGATGACCAGCCCGTCGCGCCGGTAGCGGTCGTACCAGGCGGCCAAGTGGGGCAGCGTGCGCACGCAGTTCACGCACGAGTAGGTCCAGAAGTCGTAGACGACGACCGACCCTTCCAGCGACGCGCGGGTCAGCGGGTCGCTGTCGATCCAGCCGTCGGCCTGGTCCGGCCCGGGCACGCTGTCGGCGATGACCGGCAGGTCGTTCACGTCGACCGGCTCACCCACCTCGGCCGGATCGGCCTGTCCGGCCACCATCACCGCGAGAGCCGAGATGGCGAGCAGGGCCACCAGGGCCCCCAGATACCTGCGTCGCACCCGCCCATTCTCGGTCATGGGGCAAGGGGTCAGGCCGGATCGAGCCAGGTGCCGTCGCGCATGAGGTCGCGGCCATCGAGCTCGTCGGCCTCGCGCCAGGCCTGGATGCGCCGGGGGCGGATGCGGAAGTAGCGGAAGCGGGAGGTCTCGGCGCGGGGGTCGAAGCCGGTCTTGGCCGCGAAGCGATCGCCCAGCGGGCCAGGGATGTCCTCCGGGGCCAGGACATCGACCGTGCCCTCGACCAGGACGACGTCTCGGACCAGGCCGATGCCGAGGCGGACCTTGCCGGTCTCCGCCAGGTTCCGGCCGGTGCGGCCGGCCTCGGGTGTCGCGACCAGGAACGTCTCGCCGTCCCAGAGGAACGAGAGCGGGGCCAGGTAGGGCGTGTCGCCCGCGGCCGTGGCGATCCAGGCATCGATGTCCTGGTCGAGCCGGCGGCGGGTGTCGGCCAGCCGCTGGGCCAAGCTGCGGGCCGGTGGGGTGTTCATAGCGCCGCGAGCCTACGTTCGAGCTCGGCCCGCTCCACGTCGTTGGCGGACAGCTCGATGCCGCGGCGGTAGGCGTCGGCCGCGCCGGCCCGGTCCCCGGCCTGCCGGAGCAGCTCGGCGTGGGCCGCGTGCAGTGGCTGGTAGTTGGCCAGCGTCTCCTCCCGCACCAGCGGCGCCAGTAGGTCGAGGCCGGCCGCCGGGCCCTCCGCGTAGCCGACGGCCACGGCCCGGTTGAGCTCGACCACAGGCGAGGGGGCGAGGCGCCCGAGGGACTCGTAGAACGCCGCGATCCGGGCCCAGTCGGTCTGCTCCCAGCTCGGCGCCTGGGCGTGCAGCGCGGCGATGGCCGCCTGCAGCTGGTACGGACCGGGCCGGCGCTCGCCCAGCGCCCGGTCCAGTGTGCGCAGGCCCTCGCGCACCCGGCCCTGGTCCCAGCGGGTGCGGTCCTGGCGGTCGAGGGGGACGAACGCGCCGTGCTCGTCCACCCGGGCGCCGCGGCGGGCGTCGTGCAGCAGCATCAGCGCCAGCAGCCCCAGGACCTCGGGCCGGCCCGGCATAAGCTCGGCCAGCAGGCGCGCCAGCCGGATCGCCTCGCTGCACAGCTCGCCCCGCACCAGCCGGTCGCCCTGGGTGGCGCCGTAGCCCTCGTTGAAGACCAGGTAGACGACGGCGAGCACCCCGCTGAGCCGCTCGGCCAGCGCCTCGTCGGGCGGCACCCGGTAGGGGATGTGGGCCTCGGCGATCTTGCGCTTGGCCCGCACCAGGCGCTGCGCCATCGTCGGCTCGCTGACCAGGAAGGCACGGGCGATCTCGCCCGTGGTGAGCCCGCCCAGTGTCCGCAGCGTCAGCGCCACCCGGGCCGGCATGGCCAGCGCCGGGTGGCAGCAGGTGAAGATGAGCCGGAGCCGGTCGTCGGCCATCGCCCCCGCGGGCGGGTCGGCGTCGGGCCGGTGCTCCTGGGCGTCGAGCCGGGCCAGCTCGGCCAGCCGGGCGGTGCGGTCCGCGGTGGCACGGGCCCGGCGCAGCCGGTCGATCGCCCGCCGGCGGGCGGTGACGGTGATCCAGGCCCGGGGCTGGTCGGGGACCCCGTCGCGGGGCCAGGTGGCCACCGCCGCCGCGAACGCGTCCTGGAGCGCATCCTCGGCGAGCTGGAAGTCCCCGACATGGCGGATCAGCGTGGCCAGCACGCGGGCGCGCTCCTCGCGGAAGGCGCGCTCGACGGCGGTGGCCGGATCCTCCGGGCCCGGCGGCACGGTCATCCCCAGATGGGGCGCACCTCGACCGACCCGTACCTCGCGCTGGGCACCTTGGCCGCGTACTCGAGGGCGGTGTCGAGGTCGGGGGCGTCGATGAGGAAGTAGCCGGCCAGCAGCTCCTTGGTCTCGGCGAAGGGACCGTCGGTGATCTGGGTCTCCTCGTCACGGACCCGCACGGTGGTAGCGGCCTCGGCCCCGGCCAGGCCGCGGTTGTCCACGTAGAGGCCCGCGTCCTTGAGGTCCTGCTCGTACCGCATCCAGCGCTCGTGCTCGGCCTTGAAGTCCTCGGGGTCGGTGATCACCGAGCCGTCGGCCTGGCGGGGGCCCCCGTCGGCGGGCTGGTACATGAGCAGCAGGTACTGGGGCATCGTGGTCTCCTTGGTCGTGATGTCCTTCAGGTGAGAG
>JBKPRS010000021.1:0-30655 GCA_046734695.1 Actinomycetota bacterium
CGAGGCGCCGGCCCACGACGTCGCGGATCCCGGCGGGGACCGGGGCGGGCCGGGGGTCGGACAGGCTGAGCAGCACCTCGTGGACGAAGAACGGGTTGCCGCCGGTCTGGCGCAGGATCGTCCCCGGGTCGGGCGGCGCGCCGCCGAGGCGTTGCCCGGCGGACCGGACCAGCCGGCCGATGTCGTCCTCGCTGAGGCCGCTCAGCTCCAGCCGCTCGATGCCGTGCTCGCGGCGGAGGTCGGCGAGCAGCTCCGCGAGGGGGTCGCTGTCGTTCAGCTCGGTGTCCCGGTAGGTGGCCACCACCAGGAGCGGCATCGACGCGTCGTGGCGCACCAGGTGGCGCAGCATCAGCAGGCTGGGCAGCGCGGCCCAGTGCAGGTCGTCGAGGATCAGCATGACCTCGCCCACCTCGCACACGTGGTCCAGCCAGGTCGCCACCGCGTCGAACTGGCGGTAGCGGGCGGTGCCGGGATCGGTGTCGACCCGCGGCTCCCGGCACGGCAGCAGATCGGCCACCTCCGGCAGCAGGCGGGCCAGCTCGCCGCCCAGCGGACCGATCCGCCCGGCGGCCGCGGCGGCGGGCTGGTAGTGGACCAGCGCGCGCAGTGCCTCGACGAAGGGCTGGTAGGGGACCCCGTAGTCCTCGTCGCAGTGCCCGGCCAGCACCAGCGTCCCGGCCTCGTGGGCGGTGGCGGCCAGCCGGGCCACGAGGCTCGTCTTGCCCACCCCCGCCTCGCCGGCCACGAGCACGACCGCCCGCTCGCCCGCCCGGGCCCGGCCCCACGCCGCCCGCAGCACGTCCAGCTCGGCTCGGCGGCCGACGAACTCCGTGTGCTGCTCGCCCGCCACCAGCGGTGGCAGTGGCGGTCGGGCCGCGGCCAGGGCGTGGTCGCCGGCCCGTTCCGGCCCGCGCAGCGCGTACACCCGCTCGGGGCGGGTCATGCCCGCGAGCTGGACGTCGCCCAGCTCGTCGAGGACGACGCCGTCGGGGACGTGGTCGGCCACCAGCTCGGCCGTCGTACCCGACACCAGCACGTGGCCGCCCGACGCGATCGAGCGCAGGCGGGCGGCGCGGTTGACGGTGGGGCCGAAGTAGTCGCGGTTGCGCTCGACCGCCTCGCCGGTGTGGACCCCGGCCCGGACCCGCAGGTCGATCCCCGTGGGCCAGATCACAGCGCCGAGGTCGCGCTGGAGCCTGGCCGCGGCGGCCACCGCGTCCGAGGCCCGCACGAACACCGAGAACGTGCTGTCGCCCTCGCCTTTGGCCTTGAGCACGGTTCCGCCGTGGCGGGCGACGGCCTCGGCCACGATGGCGTCGTGGCGGGCCAGCGCGTCGGCCATGCCGGCGGTGTCCGCCTCCCACAGGGCGGACGACCCCTCCACGTCGGTGAGCAGGAACGTGACGACGCCGGTGGGCAGGTCCTGCTCCGGCTCGTGCACCTCGTCCAGGGTGACGTGCTGCTGGAGGATGTCGTCCTCGAGCCGCACCAGCTCGGGGCTGGGGACGATGCCCAGCTCGTCGCCGAGATGGGTGCGCAGCCGGGAGAAGGCCCGCAGCGCCTCGGCCTGGCGGCCCTCGCGGTACAGGGCCAGCATGAGCTGGCCGCACAGCCCCTCCCGCAGCGGGTTGGCGGCTACCAACGGCTCCAGCTCGGCGATGGCGGCCTTGTGGTGCCCGAGCGCCAGCTCGGCGTCGACGCGCCGCTCGGCCACCTGGAGCCGCACCTCCTCCAGCCGGGCGGCCTCGTCCTCGGCCCAGCGCTCCCCGGCGAAGTCGGCCAGGGCCGGTCCCCGCCACAGCTCCAGCGCCTCGGCCAGCCGCGCCGAGACCCAGCTGCGCGGGGCGCCGGGGGTGTGCTCGACCTCCGCCGCCAGCGCCTCGAACCGGCGGGCGTCGACATCCCGCTCGGGGACGTCGAGCATGTAGCCGGGGGCGCGGGTCACCAGCGGGCCATCGGTCCCGCCCAGGGCGCGCCGCAGCTTCGAGATGTAGCTGTGGAGGACGGCGGTGGCGGCGGGAGGCGGCTCGCCGCCCCACAGCTCGTCCACGAGGCGCTCCGCGGGAACGACGCGGCCGACATGGGCCGTGAGCAGGGCCAACACCGCCTGCTGCTTGCCCCGCGGCACGTGCACGGGCTCGCCTGATCGGAGGACCTCGAACGGTCCGAGGATGCGAAAGTCCAACGCCGGCTCCTCGCCGCCACTCCGGAGCAGGGCCACCACACTACGTCGCCGGTCCCCGCCTGTCCGTTCACGTCGTGCGAGCAAGGTGAGCGCAGGGTGGCAGCAAGGTCGCTCGTGCAGGCTCGGTCCATGCGGGATGGCGGGAACCAAGGCCGGGTGCGCCAATGAGCGAGCTTGTCGAGCGAACCAGAGACACAGTGCGTTACTCGGCCCCGTGGGCCGAGCGCTCATTGGGCGCCGCCCGAAGGGTGCGCCGATGAGCGAGCTTGTCGAGCGAACCAGCGACACAGTGCGTTACTCGGCCCCGTGGGCCGAGCGCTCATTGGGCGCTGCCCGAAGGGTGCGCCAATGAGCGCCCCGGTGCCATGTGAGGAGATCACCGTCCGGGGACCCCGGCCCCTCGGGGAGGTGACCACGGCGGATCTGGTCCGGCTGGCGGCGGCCGGCCGTGAGACGGCGTGGAACGAGCTGGTCAGGCGGTACGACACGCTCGTGGTGCGCGCGGCCCGCCGGACCGGTCTCGGCGAGCGGGACGCGGCGGACGTGGCCCAGACCACCTGGATGCGGCTGTTCCAGCACGTGGGCAGCATCCGCGATCCCGAGCGGCTGGCGGGCTGGCTCGTGACGACGGCGCGCCGGGAGAGCATCCGGGCCTCGGTCCGGGCCTCCCGGGTGCCGGTCGACGACGGCGGGCCCGACGTCGAAGCGCTCGGCACATCGGTGGCGGCCGACGCGGGGGTGCTGGCGCGGGAGAACGTCGAGGCGCTCGAGCGGGCCGTCGAGAGCCTGCCCGACCGCTACCGGGTGCTGGTGCGGCTGCTGCTGTCGGACGAGGGCCTGAGCTACGCCGAGATCGCGCGCCGGCTCCACCTGCCCGTCGGCAGCATCGGACCGATGCGCGGGCGCGGCGTGGAGATGCTGCGCCGCAGCTTCGCCGCCGCCGAAGCGGCCTGAGCCCGGCTCAGGCCGAGGACCGGGCGGGCGCCCGTTCCTCCTCGCTGGACACGGCCCTGACGTACTCGTCGAAGCCGATGTCCTCTTCCTCGACCGTGACCGACTTCAGGCCGCGGCCGAAGCCCACGCGTCCCTTGATGACGGCCTCGTCGGGCACGTTCTCGATGGACGCGAGGAAGTGCCGCAGGTCGCCCAGCGTCATGCGGCGGTTGGTGGCGAGTCCGGTGATGGTGCGCTTCATGCCCTCCATCATCCCATCGCGGGGCGGCCCGGTAGGTTCGATTCATGGCCGCCACGCCGTTCGGCAACTTCCAGAGCGAGATCTACCTGCGGGGCACGACGGGTGAGCGGCCGCCGTTCACGACCGACCTCGCCGGGCTGGAGGACGCGGCCCGTGAGGTGCTGCCACCCGAAGCGTTCGGCTACGTGGCCGGGAGCGCGGGGAGCGGTGCCACGGCCCGAGCCAACCGGCGGGCGTTCGACCGCTGGCGCATCGTCCCCCGCATGCTGCGCGACGTGGCCGAGCGCGACCTGACGACCGTCGTGCTGGGCACGCCCATGCCGGCGCCGGTGCTGCTGGCGCCCGTCGGCGTGCAGACGATCGTCCACCCCGACGGCGAGCTGGCCTCGGCGCGGGCCGCGGCGGGCATGGGCCTCACCTTCGTCCACTCGACCGCCGCCGCCCACTCGATCGAGCAGGTGGCGCAGGCGTCGGGGAGCGGCCCGCGCTGGTACCAGCTCTATTGGCCGGCCGAGCGCGAGGTGGCGGAGTCGCTCGTGGCGCGGGCCGAGGCCGCCGGCTTCGCAGCGCTGATGGTCACGCTGGACACGTTCATGATGGGCTGGCGGCCCACCGACCTCGATGCCGCGTACCTGCCGTTCCTGGCCGGGACCGGGATCGCCAACTACCTCACCGACCCGGCGTTCAACGCCGGGCTGTCCGAAGACGCCCCGCTGGGCGAGAAGGTGTTCCGCTGGGCCGCCATGTTCGGCAACCCGCGCCTCACCTGGTCCGACCTGGCGTGGCTCCGCGAGCGGACCCGGCTGCCCATCGTGCTCAAGGGCGTGCTCCACCCCGACGACGCCCGGGCCGCGCGGGACGCGGGCGCCGACGGGCTGGTCGTGTCCAACCACGGCGGGCGCCAGGTGGACGGGGCCGTCGCCTCGCTCGACGCCTTGCCCGCGGTGGTCGAAGCGGTGGCCGGGGCCGTGCCGGTGCTGGTCGATTCGGGCGTGCGGACCGGTGCCGATGTGATCAAGGCGGTCGCCCTCGGCGCCGCGGCCGTGCTGTACGGCCGGCCCTACATCTACGGGCTGGGGCTGGGCGGCCAGGCGGGCGTGGAGCACGTGCTGCGCTGCCTGCTCGGCGAGCTGGACGTGACCTTGGCGCTGTCCGGTCACCGCAGCCTGGCCGAGCTGGGCCCGCACGTGCTGGCGCCCGCGCCCGAGTGAAGGCCATGATCCGGGCCCATGGGAACCAACCAGCGCGCGCAGATCACCATGTCGGACGAGGAGGTGGCCGCGTTCGTGGAGCGCAGCCGGACGGCGACCATGGCGACCGTGGGCCCGAACGGCATGCCGCACCTGGTGGCCATGTGGTACGCGGTGATCGACGGCCAGGTCTGGTTCGAGACCAAGTCCGCCTCGCAGAAGGCGCAGAACCTGCGGCGTGACGACCGGCTCGTCTGCATGATCGAGGACGGCCTCACCTACGACACGCTGCGGGGCGTGTCGCTGGAGGGCCGGGGCGTGATCGTCGAGGATCCCCAGGCCCTGTGGGACATCGGCGTCAACGTGTGGGAGCGCTACACCGGGCCCTACAGCGACGACGCCAAGCCGATGATCGAGGTGATGTTGCGCAAGCGGGTCGCGGTGCGGCTCGAGGTCGCCCGGGTCCGCTCGTGGGACCATCGCAAGCTCGGCCTGCCCGCGATGCCGGTGGGGGGCACCACCGCTCCCTGACCACTTTGGGGGACTTGCGCACGCGCTGGTGGGGTAGATCTGGCCCACCATTGCTGGGCGAAAGGAAACCTACCGATGCTGATCTACGCGGTGGGCGGGCTCGACCCGACCCTTCGGATGATCTTCTTCGCAATTGCCCTCGTGCTGTTCGCGGTCGCGGGGGTCGGCTACTCGTGGGGCAAGGTGCACCTGATTGCGCTGGGGCTGGCGTTCTTCACCTTCCCGTTCTTCTGGGACGCCCTGGCAGCCAGCTGAGGGGAGATCAGCCGGCGATCAGGGCGACGAGCTCTGAGCGGCTCGGGCCCGGCGCCTCCGGGGCGTCGCCGACGGTGGCGGCGGCCTCGGGGATGCCGGGCCGAGCCCACACCTCGGCCGGACGGTCGAGGAGCGCGCGGATCGCGAGGTTGCCCCGCAGCAGGTCGGGGTGCAGGGGCGAGCCCCGGCGCAGCGCTTCGAGCTGGTGCCACTCGGGGTCGTCCGTCTCGTAGGGCCGGCCCTCGATCTGGGCGTCGATCTCGGCCAGGCGGTGGCGGTCGGAACGCAGCGTCTCTTGGTAGAGCGGCTCCACGGTCGCCAGCGTCGCCTCGTCGAAGCGGTGGGCCAGCGCCACCGGATCGGTGGCCGGCACCTCCCGCAGCACGTCGCGCAGGCACACGGCGTGGAGGCCGGCGATCGAGGCGCCGCGCCCCGCGGACGGGTTGGTGCAGGCCCACGCGTCGCCTACGGACACCAGGCCGGTCACCACCGGCGTCCCGTCGCGCCAGAGGCGGGTGTGGCGGTCCTCCAGCTTGGCCATGACGTCGATGCCGGTGATGGGCTCGCCCTCCAGCCAGTGGGCGACGAGCGGGTAGTTCTTGACGATGCGGGTCCAGGTCTCCTCGTGGCGGGCGGCCCGCAGCACGGGGTCGGCTGCGCTGGTGACGATGCCGACGCCCCAGGTGCCGTTGTCGGCCGCCAGGGTGAGCAGGCTCACCGAGTCGTAGGGCTGGAGCGGCGGCCCGAACGCGGGTGGCATGGAGCCGTCCGGTGAGCGGAAGTGGCGGCCGTAGTAGACCCAGCCGCAGTCCTCGTGCTCCTCGACGGGCGGCGGCCCGCCCAGCGCGGCCAGCCAGCGCGACGCCGGCGAGCGGCGGCCGCCCGCGTCGACCACCAGGTCGGCGTGGAGCAGCCGGCCGTCCTCGGTCTCGACCCCGGTGACGTGCGGGATGCCGGGCAGGCGCGGGCGGTCGGCTCGGACCAGCCCGGTCACGGCGACGCCGCGCTCGATCGTGAGCCCCGGAGTCGCCGCCGCGGCCCGGGCCAGCACCCCTTCGATGACCGGGCGGCGCCCGGTGATCATGTCGTAGCGCTCGTCACCCGGGCGGTGGCCGCCGGAGATCTGGGTGGGGATGTCGGCCAGGTAGTTGAGGCGGAGCGCGCCGGCCGCTGCCAGCGCGGCAGGCAGCTCGGGCAGCTCGGCTTCGACGACCTGGCGCCAGCGGGGGAGGAACAGGTGGAGCATGCGGAACTGGTTGACGCCTCTGCGCTCCCAGCCGGTCCAGCACTCGCCGGCGTCGCCCGGGTCGCCGGCCTCGCCGGGCGGCGGGGCGGGGTCCCGCTCCAGCAGCCGCACCCGGTGCCCGTCCCGGGCCAGCAGCATGGCGGCCGTCAGGCCCCCGATGCCCCCACCCACGACGATCACGTCCGCCTCTGCCACGCCCACACTCCACCTCCGGGTCACACCCACAACGGGTTATACATACATGCTGCATGTATGATAAGCATGGATGTCAAGTGGCCAGACGAACGGCTGACGAAGCCGAGCAGACCCGCAAGGCGATCGTGGCTGCAGCCCACGACCTCTTCGCCGCGCACGGCTTCGCGGCCACCTCGACCGCCACGGTGGTCGAGGCCGCCGGCGTGACCCGGGGCGCGCTGTACCACCACTTCGCCGACAAGACGGCCCTGTTCCAGGCCGTGTTCGAGCGCCTGGAGAACGAGCTCAACGACACGATCATCACCGCCGCCCTGGCCGAGAAGGAGGCCCGAGGGGCCTTCGTGGCCGGCTGCGGCGCCATGCTCGACTTCATGGTCCGGCCCGACTACCACCAGATCGCCGTCGTCGACGCTCCCGCGGTCCTGGGCTCGACGGTCTGGCACGCCATCGACTCGTCCATCGGCCTCGTCAGCCTCCAGATGGGCCTCCGCGCCCTCGATAAGGCGGGCGACCTCCGCGTCCCCAACACCCCCGCTCTGGCGATCGCCGTCTTCGGCGCACTCACCGAAGCCGGGATCTCCCTCAGCCGCCGCACCGAGGGCACCCCCACCCGCGACGAGCTCCTCGACGCGGTGGTCACTCTCGTCTGCGGCTAGAGCTCTCAAGCCGCTGGGAGTCAGTCCTCTCCGACGAGCAGCTCGACCGGCCCGCCATCGGGATAGCTCACGACGATGTGGAGCTCACCACCGGTGGCCCTGACGAAGCGCTTGAGGGTCGACAGGAGCATGTCGCTGCGGCGTTCGAGCCGGGACACCTCGGACTGGTCCATGTCGAGCAGCTCGGCCACCGTCGACTGCGTGAGGGCACGGGCCTCGCGCAGCCGACGAATCGTGGTCTGGCGGCTGTTGATCTCGGCGAGCACGCTGTCGTAGCGAGCCTTCGCCCGAGGCTTGGTCTCGAGGAGCGCCTTGAACCGCTCGTGGGCGGTCTCAGCCTGGGCCCATTCCTCGTCGGTGATCATCGTCTCGGCAGCGTGCGCGTCGTCTGTAGGGAGGTTGCGGGGGCTCATCGGTCGCCTCGCTTCACGATCGGGGTGATGTCTTTGTGCTGCCAGCAGAACTGGTCGAGCCGGTGCTCGGCCTCCTTGAGGTTCGCCGGGTACCACAGGTTCCCGAGCCTGGTCTTGTCGCCGCCGAGCAGGATGACAGCGATCTCGCTGCCGCGATCGACACGGCAGACGGCGTAGAGGATCCGTAGCACTGGCGGCGCGTCGGCGTAGGGCGTCGACTCGGTCGGTGGAGTTCGCCGAAGCGCGTGCATGTCATAGCGAGATGTCACGACCGGGTGGGACTCCTCCCGGCGTTCATCGTCCAGATCTCGGCCGTGCTCCTCCAATGCCGTCAGCAACGCCATCACCTCTCCGAAGATCTCCTCGGCTGCTTGCGCCAGCGCCATGAGCCACCGCTCGAACAACGGGTGGTAGCGGATCTCCACGACATGCACTCTACTACATATGCTATCGAGCACATATCACTTGACGGCGCCGACAAGCCGCCAGCGGTCAGGTGGCGTAGCCGTCGGGGTTCTGGGACTGCCAGCGCCAGTGGTCGGTGGCCATGTCGTCGAGGGTGCGGGTGGCTTGCCAGTCGAGGCGTCGGTGGGCGGCGGAGGGGTCGCAGTAGCTGGTGGCGATGTCGCCGGGGCGGCGTTCCACGACCTTGTAGGGGATGGGTTCGCCGACGGCGCGCGACGCGGCGGCGATCACCTCCATGACCGAGTGGCCCGTGCCGGTGCCGAGGTTGAGGGGGATGCAGCCGGCGAGGTCGGGGAGGGCTTGCAGGGCAGCGACGTGTCCGACCGCCAGGTCGACCACGTGGATGTAGTCGCGGACGCCGGTGCCGTCGGGGGTGGGGTAGTCGTCGCCGAAGACCCGGACGAACGGGTGGCGGCCCGCGGCCACCTGCATGACGAAGGGCATCAGGTTGTTGGGGATGCCGACGGGGTCCTCGCCGAGGCGGCCGCTGGCGTGGGCGCCGACCGGGTTGAAGTAGCGCAGCGACAGCACCTGCCAGCGGTCGTCGCTAGCCGCAAGGTCGAAGAGGATGTCCTCGATCATGAGCTTCGTGCGGCCGTACGGGTTCGTCGCAGAGCGCCGGGACGTCTCGGTGATCGGGACCTGCTCGGGGTCGCCGTAGACGGTGGCCGACGACGAGAAGACCAGCCGGCGCACGCCGGTCTGCTCCATCGCCCGCAGCAGCGACGCGGTGCCGCCCACATTGACGGCGTAGTAGCGCAGCGGGTGGGCCACGGACTCGCCGACGGCCTTGAGGCCCGCGAAGTGGACCACCGCGTCGACGCCCCCGACCAGGATCTGCACGAGGCCGTCGGTGTCCGCGATGTCGAGCTCGTGGCGGCGCAGCGTGCCGGTTCCGCCGCCGGGCGGCGCCACCTCGACCACCCGGTCGAGCGCCACCGGGCTGGAGTTGGAGTGGTCGTCGACCACGACGACGTCCCATCCGGCCGTGAGCAGCTCGATGGCGGTGTGGCTGCCGATGTAGCCGGCGCCCCCCGTGAGCAGAGCCGTCCCTCTGGTTCCCTCGGTCACCCGTCCACGGTGGCACACGTGGCCGGGCCGGGACAGGCTGGGCGCGTGAGCACCGACACCTATGCCGCCTTCCCGCATCTGCGCTTCGACCGGCCGAGCGCGGGCGTGCTGCGCATCACCCTCGACGGCCCCGGCCTCAACGCCGTCGACCACGACGTCCACCGCGAGCTGGCCGACGTGTGGCTGGCCGTGGACCGCGATCCGGACGCGCGGGTGGCGCTGATCCAGGGAGCGGGGAAGGCGTTCTCCGCGGGCGGCAGCTTCGAGCTGATCGACTCGCTGATGTCGGACTACGCCGTGCGGACCCGGGTGCTGCGCGAGGCCCGGGATCTCGTGTTCAACGTGATCAACTGCTCCAAGCCCGTGGTCTCGGCGATGCACGGGCCGGCGGTGGGGGCCGGGCTGGTGGCGGGCATCCTGGCCGACGTGTCGGTGGTGGGCCGCAACGCCCGCATCATCGACGGGCACACCCGCCTGGGCGTGGCCGCCGGCGACCACGCAGCGCTGTGCTGGCCGCTGCTGTGCGGCATGGCCAAGGCCAAGTACTACCTGCTCACCTGCGACACGCTGACCGGCGAGGAGGCCGAGCGCATCGGCCTCGTCTCGCTGTGCGTGGACGACGACCGGGTGCAGGAGCGGGCCCTGGAAGTGGCGGTCCAGCTGGCCGGGGGCGCCCAGTCGGCCATCCGCTGGACCAAGCACACGCTCAACCACTGGTACCGGGCCCAGTCCGCCGTCCTCGACGCGTCCCTCGCCTACGAGTTCCTGGGCTTCAGCGGCCCCGACGCCCGCGAGGGCCTGGCGTCCCACCGGGACAAGCGCGACCCGAGCTTCGACGGTCCCACCTCGGAGTAGCGGCTCCGTGGACCGGGAGGTGGTGGCCGGCGTGCCAACCTGGGGATCGTGCCGGTCTGGGGAACGATCACGAGTGGGATCGACATCGAGCAGTGGGAGCCCGCGTCGTGGGTGGTGGTGGCGACCGGCGTGATCGCGCTGGCCGCGGTGGCGCTGGACGATGTGTGGCGCTGGTCGCGCAACGTGGTGACCATCGTGCACGAGGGCGGACACGCGCTCGCGGCGGTGGTGACCGGCCGGCGGCTCACGGGGATCCGGCTGCACTCGGACACGTCGGGCCTGACCCTGTCGGTCGGGCGGCCGTCGGGGCCGGGCATGGTGGTGACCACCGCCGCCGGCTACCTCAGCCCCTCGCTCATCGGGCTGGCCGGTGTGGCGCTGCTGGCGGCCGATCAGGTCACCGTGATGCTGTGGGGCGCGGCGGCGCTGCTGGTCGCCATGTTGATCATGATCCGCAACGCCTACGGGGCGGCGACCCTCGTCGTGTGCGGGGGCGTCGTCGTCGGGCTGTCGCTGTACGCATCGCCGGGCACCCAGGCGGCGTTCGGGTACGCCATCACCTGGTTCCTGCTGTTCGGGGCCGTGCGGCCCGTCGGCGAGCTGTGGCGCCAGCGGCGCCGGCGGGAGGGCCGCTACTCCGACGCGGCCCAGCTGGCCCGGATCACGCCGCTGCCCACGGGGCTCTGGGTGGCGTTCTTCGGCCTGGCCACCTTGGCGGCGCTGGCGGCAGGGGCCCTGCTGCTGCTGACCTGAGGGCATCGCCATCGACCGCACGATCGCCGAGGCGCTCGACGCCGAGGATCCCCTGGCGCCCTTCGTGGCCGAGTCGGTCGTGGGCGATCCCGCCCTGCTGTACCTCGACGGCAATTCGCTCGGACGCCTCACGCAGCGGGCCAAGCGCCGGCTGGCCCATGTGGTCGAGCGCGAGTGGGGTGACGGGCTGGTCGGCTCCTGGGAGCAGTGGATCGACCTGCCCCGCCGGGTCGGCGACGCCATCGCCCGCGACCTGGTCGGGGCCGAGCCCGGCGAGGTGGTGGTGGGCGACTCCACCACGGTGTGCCTCTACAAGGCGGCCGAGGCCGCCGTCGCCGCCCGGCCCGCCGCCACCGCGCTGGTCACCGATGACGACAACTTTCCCACCGACCGCTACGTGCTGGAGGGGATCGCCGCCCACCACGGGTTGGAGTACCGCGAGGTGGCGAGCGATCCGGTCGACGGACCCGACGCCGGCGCGCTGGCCGGGGCGCTCGACGGGGCCGCGCTGCTGTGCCTGTCCCACGTCGCCTACCGATCCGGCGCCCTGGCCGACATGGCCGGGCTCACCAGCCTGGCCCACGACCACGGCGCGCTGGCGCTGTGGGACCTGTCCCACTCGGTCGGCGCGGTGCCGGTGGACCTCGCCGGCACAGGCGCCGACCTGGCCGTGGGCTGCACGTACAAGTACCTCAACGGCGGGCCCGGCGCCCCGGCCTTCGGCTACGTCCGCCGCGAGCGCCAGGCCGAGCTGCGCCAGCCGGTGTGGGGCTGGTTCGGCCGGCGCGACCAGTTCGGCATGGGACCGGGTTTCGACCCGGCCGAGGGCATCGACGCCTGGCTGACCGGGACGCCCGCCGTGCTCGGACTGGTGTGCGTCGAAGAGGGAGTCGCGCTGATGGCCGAGGCGGGGATCGACCGGCTGCGGGCCAAGGGCATGGCGCTCACGTCGCTGATCGTGGAGCTGGCCGACGCCTGGCTGGCCCCGCTGGGCTTCGCGCTCGCCAGCCCGCGCCCGCCCGACCGCCGGGGCTCGCACGTCGCCCTGGCCCACCCGGACGGCCGCCGCATCTCCCGGGCGCTGCGGGAGCGGGCGGGCGTGGTCCCCGACTTCCGGGCGCCGGACCGCATTCGGCTCGGGCCCGCGCCGATCGCCAGCCGCTTCACCGACGTGTGGGACGCCCTGGACCGGCTGCGGGCCCTGGTCGCCTCGGGCGAGCACGAATCGCTGGGCCCGGATTTCCGACGGGTCCTGTAACACCCCGGGGGTACGGTCCGGTCATCGACACCGACACGCGCACCCGCTTCCGTGAGCTGCACGCCTCGGGGATCTTCGTGATCCCCAACCCCTGGGACGTCGGCTCGGCCACCATCCTCGTGGAGATGGGCTTCCCCGCCCTGGCCACGACCAGCAGCGGCCACGCCATGTCGCTCGGCCGCACCGACGGCGAGGTGACCCGCGACGAGCTCGTCGACCACGTGGCCACCCTGGCCCGGGCCGTTGACGTGCCCGTCCACGTCGACGCCGAGCGCTGCTTCGCCGACACGCTCGAGGGCGTGGCCGAGACCGTCCATCTCCTGGCCGGCGCGGGCGCGGCCGGTGTGTCGATCGAGGACTGGGACCGGGCCACCGGCGCCCTCGACCCGCTGGACGAGGCCGCGGCCCGCGTCGGGGCCGCGGTGGAGGCGGCCCGCGAGCACGGCGTGGTCATCACCGCGCGGGCCGAGAACCACATCCGGGGCAACCCGGACCTCGACGACACCATCACCCGGCTCCAGGCCTACCGCGAGCAGGGGGCCGAGTGCCTCTACGCCCCCGGGCTGGCCGACATCGACGAGATCGCCCGGCTGGTGCGCGACGTGGCGGCGCCGGTCAACGTGTTGGCCCGCCCCGACGGCCCGTCGGTGGCCGAGATGGGCACCGCCGGCGTGCGGCGGGTCTCCACCGGCGGCGGCCTGGCCCGCTACGCCTACGACGCTCTGCGGCGGGCCGCGCGCGAACTGCACGACGAGGGCACCTCCACCTACGCGCGACGCTGAAAGTCCCACTACACGCGCATCGGAGGTCCCTACGATGCGCGAAGATGGGGCCGGTTCCGCTGGGGAATGGGCAGGAAGCACTCCGCCGCGTAACGACTGCCGTACCCACGCGGGCGCGCTCACCCCCCGTCATGTGCCCCGCCAGGAGGGCGAAGATCATGCGTCGCATCCCCATCCGCCTGAAGCTCGCGGCGGCACTGGCCGTGCCCTTGCTGGCCCTGGTGGCGGTGGTGGGGGTCGAAGTCAGCTCGGCCGCACAGCGCGCCGACGAGGTCAGCGAGCAGGCCGAGCTGGCCCGTGCCGCGGTCGGTCCCGGTGGCGTGATCACCAGGCTGCAGAGCGAGCGCACCTGGGCCGCGGTCGATCTGACCGGGGGGGACGCCCTCGGCATCACCGCGCCGGTCGAGAGCTACCCCGAGACCCGGGCGGCCACCGACGAGGCCCTGGACCGCTTCGAGCGCCAGATCGAGGCGGCCGGTCCCGCAGTGGCTGCTGCCTTCGCCCCCGCGTTCGAGGGCCTGCAGGGGCTCGACACGCTGCGGGCCGACATCGACAACAACATCGCCACGTCGCCCGCCTACCGCACCTCGAACAACCAGGCGTTCGCGGACGAGATGTACGACCGGTACATCGCGATGATGCGGCCGCTGTTCGACGCCACCGATCAGGTCACGCTCACGATCGACGACAAGACGCTGCGAGACGGGGCCCAGCTGGTCAACATGACCAGCCGCACGATCGACCTGTTCGTGGACATGGCCCGCATGCACCTCATCGTGGGGGCGCGGCAGGGCGGCATCAACGACCGCACCGAGATCGACGCGGCCGCCTCGCGCAAGATCCTGTGGGACAAGTACAACGCCGCGCTGCTGGCCGCTAAGCCGCCGTTCGACAGGGTGATCGCGGACACCTACCCGACCGAGTTCAACGAAGGCTTCACCCACCTGGTCGAGCGGGCCATGACCGGCGAGATGGTCCCGACCACCGAGCTGATCGAGCCGCTCACGACCGCCGACTGGGGCGGCAACAAGGAGATGCGGGAGGAGATGGCGGCCGCGGTGAACCGCACGGCCGACCACCTCGTGGCCGAGGCGCGCATGCGCGAGCGCCTGTTCGCCGCCCTGGGGGTGGTGGCCCTGATCGCCGCGTTCGTCCTCACGTGGCTGGTGTCGCGGTCCATCACCCGACCGTTGCGGTCGCTCACCGCCCAGGCCAAGGCCATGGCGGGCGACCGGCTGCCGCGGGCGGTCATGGAGGTGTTGGAGACGCCCCTGGGCGAGGACGTGGCCGTGCCCCAGGTGGAGCCCGTGCGGGTCAAGACCCGCGACGAGGTGGTGGAGGTGGCCCAGGCCCTCAACACCGTGCAGGACACGGCGCTGGGCCTGGCGGTGGAGCAGGCCGTGCTGCGCCGCAACATCGCCGACAGCTTCCTGAACCTGGGCCGGCGCAACCAGAACCTGCTGGTGCGCCAGCTCGACTTCATCACGTCACTGGAGCGGGTCGAGACCGATCCCGACGTGCTGGCCAACCTGTTCCGCCTCGACCACCTGGCCACCCGCATGCGCCGCAACGCCGAGTCGCTGCTGGTGCTGGCGGGCGTCGAGCCGCCCCGGCAGTGGGTCAACCCCGTGCCCATCACCGACGTGGTGCGGGCGGCGCTGGGCGAGGTCGAGGACTACCAGCGGGTGGCGGTGCGGGACATCGACCCGGCCACGGTGGTCGGGTCCACGGCCGCCGACCTGGCTCACCTCATGGCCGAGCTCATGGAGAACGCCCTGGTCTTCTCACCCGAGGATCATCTCGTCGACATCCGGGGCCACAACCGGGCCGACGGCGGTTACGTCATCGGGATCATCGACACGGGCACCGGCATGCCGCCCGACGCCCTGGCGACCGCCAACCGGCGGCTGGCGGCCGCCGAGAGCTTCACCGTGGCTCCGTCCAAGTACCTGGGGCACTACGTGGCCGGGAACCTGGCGGCCCGCCACGGCATCCGCGTCAGCCTGGGCACCACCCACGGGGCCCGGGGCACGACGGCCACGATCGAGCTCCCGGCCGGCCTGCTCCACCAGGACGCGCTGCCCGCGGGGCCGGCGTCCGCGCCGCCGCTGCCTGCGGGGCCGCCGCCCGGGCCGGCCCCGGCGCTGGAGGTGGGCGGCCAGCTCACGCGCTGAGCACCCTACTTCCGCTCGAACCAGGTCCGAGGGTTGCGGACCATCATCTCGTCGATCTGGTCGTCGCTGACGCCCCGGTCGAACAGGGCGGGCAGAACGTCGTTGGTGATGTGCAGGTAGTGCCAGTTGGGCGAGAAGGCCAGCAGGTTGGGATCGATCCAGTCGATGTAGCAGGACGCGTCGTGGGCCAGCACCATGCGCGACGACAGGCCCCGCCGGCACAGCTCCGCCACGGTGTCGACCCGGGCCTCGAAGCCGAGGATGACGTCGACGCCGAAGCGGTCCATGCCCAGGAGGAAGCCCTCTTCGGCCAAGGACGTGAGCAGGTCGGCGTCGGTCGAGTCGCCCACGTGCGCCAGCAGCACGTGGCAGGGCTCGATACCCTCCTCGCCCAGCACCCGGTGGACGTCGGCCATCGTGTTCTGGGCCGGGTTGTTGTGGACCATGATCGGAGCCCCGGTCTCCAGGTGCGCCTTGGCCACCGCCCGCAGGATCCGTTCGACCCCGTCGGTCAATCCGTGGTGATCGATCGCGCACTTGAAGAACGCGGCCTTGACGCCGGTGCCCTGGATGCCCTCGCGGACGTCGCGCACGAACAGGTCGACCATGGGCTCGGGCAGGTCGGGCAGGGCGCCCGGGCCGCGGTAGGTGAACCAGTGGGGCACGTCGGAGTACGTGTAGATCCCGGTGGCCGGGACGATGTTGAGGTCGGGGACCGCCTCGTTGACGCGGGCGATCCGCCGGATGTCGCGGCCGAGCCCGTCGACGGTCGGGTCCACGATGGTGCGGATGCCGGCGGCCGCCAGCTGCGTGAGCTTGTCGACGGCCTCGGCGACCTTGGCCTCCTCGTCCCACTCGTCGGACCAGTTGCCCGCGCTCTCGGGGTCGAGCACGAAGACGTGCTCGTGCATGAGGGTCCTGCCCAGCTCGGCGGTCGGCACGGGGCCGCGCACCGTCTCCACCTGATCGACCGTGTCCATCGTCACACCTTGACAGGCTAAGGGCGTTAGCCTCAGACTGACGGCTAACAGCATTAGCCGTCAGGAGGCAGCGATGGCCGACCCCACTCCCGAGCCCGCCCACTACCGCAAGCCCGGCTGGTTCACGCAGAACGTGTTCAACCGGTTCGTGGCGTTCCTCACCCGGCGGGGCATCAGCGTGCTGGGCAGCCGGGTGCTGGAGGTGCGGGGGCGCACCAGCGGCGAGCCCCGGCGGGTGCCGGTCAACCTGCTCACGCTGGACGACCAGCACTACCTGGTGTCGCCCCGGGGCGAGGGCCAGTGGGTGCGCAACGTCCGGGCCGCCGACGGGCGCCTGGCCACTCTGGTCGGCAAGCGCCGTGACGAGTGGGTGGCCCAGGAGCTGGAGGGCGCCGACAAGATCCCGGTGCTGCGGGCCTACCTCAAGCGCTGGAAGGCCGAGGTCGGCGTGTTCTTCGACGGCGCCTCCGCCGACTCGTCCGACGAGGAGCTGGCGGCGATCTCCCCCAAGCACCCGGTGTTCCGGCTGGAGCCGGCCCAGGGGTGAGCCGGGCCGAGGAGGTGCTGGCCGCCGCCCGGCTGGTCCTGGAACGGGACGGGGCCGCCGGGCTCACGATGCGGTCGGTGGCCGGCGAGCTGGGCATCCGGGCGCCCTCGCTGTACAAGCACGTGGCCGGCAAGGGTGCCATCGAGGTCATGCTGATCGAGGCCGCGCTGCGGGAGATGGGGGCCGAGCTGCACTCGGCCGTGCGGCGCCCGGGCCGGGCCGGGGCGGTGGGGTCGCTGCTACGGGCGTACCGCCGCCACGCTGTGGCGCATCCCAACGTCTACCGGCTGGCCACCGCCGGCCCGCTGCCCCGCGGCGAGCTGGAGCCCGGTCTGGAGGACTGGGCGGGCGAGCCGTTCTTCCTGGTCACGGACGACCCCCACCGGGCGCAGGCGCTGTGGGCCTTCACCCACGGCATGGTCATCCTGGAGCTGGACGGTCGCTTCCCCGAGGGCTCGGCGCTCGACCGCACGTGGGCGCGGGGCGCGGCCGCGTTCGGGACGGGCTCACTTCTTGGGTAGGAGCGAGACGTCCTTGGCGCAGACCTGAGGGCTCTCGAACACCCCGACCCGCGTGCCCTCGCGCTCGAGGCGGTCGGCACGGGCGAGGTCCTCGTCCGAGATGGAATCGGGGTCGAGGCGCTCCATCCGCACCTGGTCCACGAAGGCGCGCTCCTCGGGGGTCAGGGCGTCCCAGGACGCCAGCAGCCGGGTGGACGACGACTGCGCGCACTGGGCGTAGGCGTCGTAGAAGGCGCCCCCGTCATGGACCGCGATGGTGAGGAGCATGTCGTAGTGGTCGCCCCGCAGGTAGCGGTGCTCGCGGCCCCACTTCACGCCGGACTCGCCGTCGCTGGTCACCACGTTCACGCCGTTGTCGAGCAGGGACCAGATCAGCGCGGGGCCGAAGATGTGCCAGGGCTCGCCCCGGCGCTCGACCCGGATCTTCTGCCCCTCGGGGAGCTGGGCCGCCAGCTGGGCGCCCAGCTCGCGCATGGGCTCGCCGTCGGTGCCGAAGCGGGGCACGACCCCGGCGGCATCACCCCACGACCAGGCGGAGGCGCCGAACACGGCCACGACGGCCAGCGCCGCGGCCGCGGCCCGCCGGCGGGGGACGGCGCGCACGGCCGGCTCGACGACCCGCCACCCGGTCCACGCAGCGGTGAACCACACCAGGCCCCCGACCACCTTGAGCCACTGGGTCAGGTAGATCTCGACGGGGACCACGAGCTCGGTGGCGGCGGGGATGGCGCCGAGCAGCAGCGTGCCGGCCAGGGCGGACAGCGCCACCACGTCGACGAGCCGGCGGCGGCGCCCGACCCGCAGGCACCAACCCACGACGGCGAAGGCGATGATGACGGGCAGCAGGCCCGAGCCCACCACCTGGAAGTCCTGCCGGGGCGTGGGCCCGCCGATCCACGGCCCGTCGGGCCGGACGAAGCGGCCGACCATGCCCACGGCCTCGATCGGGCCGAGCCGCTCGGTGTCGCCGCCGAACGACTTGGCGATGCGCAGCGGATTGTGCATGTCGAACAGGGCGTCGATCAGCGGGCCGATGCTGAGCAAGGCCACGGCCAGGACCGCCCAGCCCACGGCTCGCCACCAGCGGGACCACGGCGGCCGCGGCAGCTCGGCGGTGGCGGCCTCGGACTCGGGCAGCAGCCGGGGCCACCAGCGGGACCACGCCCACAGCCACGCGGCCAGCAGCGCCACCAGCGGCACGAACGCCAGGTGGGACTGCATGGCGAAGCAGGCGGGCACCGCCGCTTCCACCAGCGCCCGGCGCCGGCCCAGCGCCGCGTCCCACACCAGCACGACCGTGAGCAGGAACGCCAGCAGCGGGACGTGCGGGTTCCACAGGTCGACCATCACCGCCGGGGTGAAGGCATGGATCAGCACCGCGGTGAGCAGCATCACGGCCAGCGTCAGCGCCCAGCGGCCCCGGCGCCACGCCACCGCGGCCAGGGCGACGATCATGGCGAAGTTGATGAGGCCGGCTGTCCACTCCAGCGAGCGGGGGTCGCCGCCCGACAGGTGCCAGAGCGGGGCGCCCAGCCAGAACAGCAGGGGACCGGGATGGGCCCAGCCCTTGACGGTGTAGGCGCCCACCAGCGGCGTGTCGGCCGTGCCCACCTGCGAGGTGCGCCAGGCCATGCTGGCCCAGTCGCCCATCGGGAACCAGGACTGGCCGACGAGGGCCAGTCCACCCACGATCAGTGGGCTGGCCACCACGAGCACCAGGGCCGCCACGCCCAGCCGGTGGCGCCACGGGCTGCCGGCGGCCGGGGCGGGAGCGGCCTGGTCGCGGGTGGCCTCGGTCACCGCGGTCACGATCGTTCCCCCACCTCGAGCGCTCTGGGCACCGGCGACATCCCCCCAGGTGATCCCGGGCGAGGCTAGCAGTCGTGGTGCTACGGCCCGCTACGGTGACGCCACCATCAGCGAGCAGGTCAAAAGGGGAGATGCACATGGAGACGACGGCGGCCGGGCCGGAGCGGTTCGGCATCTTCCTGGCCCCGTTCCACCCGGTGGGACAGAACCCCACGCTCGCGCTGCAGCGGGACCTCGAGCTCATCGTCCACCTCGACCGGCTGGGCTTCGACGAGGCCTGGATCGGCGAGCACCACTCCGCGGGCTACGAGATCATCGCCTCGCCCGAGGTGTTCATCGGCGTGGCCGCCGAGCGCACCCGCCGGATCCGACTCGGGACCGGCGTGTCGTCGCTGCCCTACCACCACCCGCTGATGCTGGCCGACCGCATGGTGCTGCTCGATCACCTCACCGGGGGCCGGATCATGCTGGGCGTGGGCCCGGGGGCGCTGCCATCGGACGCCTACATGATGGGCATCGAGGTGGCCCGCCAGCGGGACATGATGGAGGAGTCGCTGGAGGCCATCCTGGCCCTGCTCCGCTCGGACGAGCCCGTGACCCGCGACGCCGGCTGGTTCACGCTGCGCAACGCCCGCCTCCAGCTGCGGCCCTACACCAAGCCCCACTTCGAGGTGGCGGTGGCCGCCCAGGTGTCGCCGGCCGGTCCCCGCGCCGTGGGGCGGTTCGGCACCGGGATGCTCTCGATCGGCGCCACCAGCGCCGGCGGGTTCGACATCCTCGGCCACCACTGGGACGTGGTGGAGGAGCGGGCCCGTGAGTTCGGGAACGACGCCGACCGGTCCGCCTGGCGCCTGGTGGGACCGATGCACATCGCCGAGACCCGCGAGCAGGCCGTCGCCGACGTGGCCTTCGGGCTGGAGCAGTGGGTCGACTACTTCCAGCGGGTGGCGGCCCTGCCCCTGGCGCCGGCGACCGACAACCACGGCGACCTGGTCGAGGCGCTCAACGCATCCGGCTTCGCCGTCATCGGGACGCCCGACGACGCGGTAGCTCAGATCCGGCGGTTGGCCGAGCAGTCGGGCGGCTACGGCACCTACCTGCTCATGGCGCACGAGTGGGCCGACCGGCCCCAGACGATGCGGTCCTACGAGCTGTTCTCCCGCTACGTGATGCCCGAGGTGACGGGCCACGCGGCGACGCTGACCGCCAGCCGGGACTGGGCGGCGGAGAACCGGCCGGAGTTCATCGGCGCCGCCGGCAACGCCGTCATGTCCGCCATCCAGCAGCATGCCGAGGAGCGCGCGGCGAAGGGCGAGGCCTGAGCCCATGGACTTCACGCCTGACGAAGACCACGAGGCCATCGCCGAAGGGGTGCGCCGGGTGTGCGCCGGCTTCGACGACGACTACTGGGCCCACTGCGAGGCCGAGCACGCCTTCCCTTGGGACTTCTACAAGCAGATGGCCGAGGGTGGCTGGGTGGGCATCGCCATCCCCGAGGAGTACGGGGGCGGCGGCCAGGGCATCACCGAGGCGGCCATCGTGCTGCGGGAGGTCGCCCGCAGCGGCGCGGGCATGAACGGCTGCTCGGCGCTGCACCTCACGATCTTCGGGCTGAACCCGGTCGTGAAGTTCGGCAGCGAGCGGCTGAAGCAGGAGTTCCTGCCCCGGGCCGCGGCGGGGGACCTCCACGTCGCGTTCGGCGTGACCGAGCCGGACGCGGGCACCGACACGTCCCACATCACCACCCGGGCCGAGCCCGACGGGGAGGGCGGCTACATCGTCCGGGGCCGCAAGATCTGGACGTCCAAGGCGCTGGAGTCCGAGGTCGTGCTGCTGCTCGTGCGCACGGGCGGCGAGGGGTTCGGCGGCCTGTCGCTGCTGCTCGCCGACCTCGACCCGGACTATGTGGACATCCGGCCGATCCCCAAGATGGGGCGCAACGCGGTGGCGTCGTGCGAGGTGGCCTACGACGGGCTGCCGGTGCCCGGCTGGCGGCTGGTGGGCGAGGAGGGCAAGGGCTGGCGCCAGATCCTGCACGGCCTCAACCCCGAGCGCATCCTGCTCTCCGCGGAGGCCACCGGGATCGGCGAGGTGGCCCTGGCCCGGGCGGTCGCCTACGCGCAGGAGCGCGAGGTGTTCGGCCGGCCCATCGGGGCCAACCAGGCGATCGCGCACCCGCTGGCCCAGGCCCACATCCAGCTGGCGGCCGCGTGGCAGCTGGCCCAGCACGCGGCCTGGCGCTACGACCAGGGCCTCGACTGCGGCGAGGCGGCCCAGAGCGCCAAGTACCTGGCCGCCGAGGCCAGCTTCTTCGCCGCCGACCGGGCGGTCCAGACCTTCGGCGGCATGGGCTACGCCACCGAGTACCACGTGGAGCGCTACTTCCGCGAGGCCCGGCTGCAGCGCATCGTCCCGGTCAGCCAGGAGATGACGCTCAACTACATCGCGCAGCAGGTCCTGGGCCTCCCTCGCAGCTACTGATCTCCCGGGGGGCCGGCCGGTGGAAGCCCGCCTGTGAGGGTGTCGATCTGGGCCCTGAGCGAGCGGATCTCGGCGAGGACGTCCGCACCCGACCCGTCCTCGGCCGGTGCTGCGTCGCTGTCCTCAGGCGACAGCCCGAAGGCGCTGGCCAGGGTGCCGGCGATGAGGCCGAGCGTCGTGAGCCCGGTGAACATCAGGAAGACCCCGGCGATCCGACCCTTCTCGGTGATGGGCACGATGTCGCCATAGCCGACGGTGGTGAGGGTGACGACGCCCCACCACAGGCTGTCGCCGAAGCTGGCGAACTCCTTGTTGGTCGGTGACTCGGCGACATAGGCCATCCACGAGCAGAACAACAGCATGCCCAGGGAGAACGCGCCCACCTTGCCGAGCCGGCTGACCGCCCGCCGCGCCCCCTTGCTGATGAACAGCAGGCGGACGAGGCGGGCCAGGCGGGCGACGACGAGGATCTGCGATCCACCGAGGCCCGGGATGAGGAACCAAGGGGCGGTGACGACCACGATGACCAGGTCGAAGAGGCCGACCCGGTAGGTGAGGTACCGCCGGACGAAGTGGATGTGGACCATCAGGTCGACGACGAACACCAGCCAGGCCACCACGTTGACGGCGATCGAGACCCAGGAGTCGGTCGCGGACCCCGAGCCGGCCGAGACGATGGGCAGGATCGCGGACAGCATCAGCGGCAGGTAGAAGGCGCGCTCGAACTGGGCCAGCCTGCGCAGGTCGTCCGGTGACCGGACCCGGTCCGCGTATCGCAGTTCCGTCTCGCTCACGTCCGCCTCCCTCTCAACACTCCACTCGGCTATTCGGTCGAGACCGGATCCACCAGGGCGGTCACGAGGGCGGCGAGCAGGGCGCGGGCGGCGTCGTGGGGCGGGGCGTCCTGCCAGTGGGCCAGCGTCTCGTCCCAGTCCCGGGCGGCCTCGTCGAGCGCCTTGCGGAACTCGCGCACCAGCGCGCCGTGCCAGATGAGGAGGACGACGGCCACCATCAGGCGCCCCCAGGAGCGGCCCCGGCCGTGGGCGTCGCAGCGCACCGTCCAGCGCTGGCCGACGGTCGTCGCCTGCGCCGTGACCTTGGCCCGGGCCCAGCGGTGCCCCACGGTGGCCTCGATCGCCGCGGGCTGGCCGCCCCACCAGCGGTCCAGGTCGACGTGGGCGTCCCAGCTCAGGCGGCGCAGCTTGGGGAACGGCCCGGCCACCTGGAGCAGGCCGGACAGGGTGGCGATCCGGGAGCGGGTCCCGGGGAGGACCTCGACGGCCGTCGAGGCCGTCGCCATGGGGCGCTCGTCCGCCACGGAGAAGGCGATGCGGGTCTGCGGGCTCCACTCGTGCACGGTGATCTCGTCCCCGTCGGTCCCCGCGCTGTAGCGCGCCCCCGGCGAGAGGTGCGGGCCCTGCGTGATGCGTACGTCGGCCGCCGACAGGCCAGGCTCCGCCAGGCGCTGCTCGTCGTCGAAGCGGGCACCCTCGATCTCGGCCACGACGGCGTCGAGCACCGCGTCCGCCCACTCCCGCGGCGGGGCGGTGAGGGTGACATCGTGGCGGAGGTGGGTCACGGGCGGCCATCGTGCCACGCCACCGACCGCCGGGCGCGGTGGCGCCCAAAACCGCTCGCCGCCCGGAGGGTGGTGCGGCAGGCTGGCGCGGCCATGGTCGACGCTCCGCCCGCCGAGGCGCCGCTGCCCCGGAAGGTCCGCCGCGACGCCGTGGTGCTGGGCGCTGCGGTCGGGGCGTTCGGGGTGTCCTTCGGGGTGCTGGCCACGACCGAGGGCCTCACGCTGGCCCAGGCCTGCGCCATGTCGCTGCTCGTGTTCACCGGCGCCAGCCAGTTCGCCGCGGTGGGCGTGGTGGCGACCGGCGGCTCGCTCGCGACCGCGCTGGGCTCGGCCCTCCTGCTGGCGGCTCGCAACGCCGCCTACGGGGTGGCCATGGCACCCACGTTCGCCGGGGCGCCGCTGCGCCGTCGCGTGGTGGCCGCTCAGTTGGTGATCGACGAGTCGACGGCCATGGCCACCGCCCAGGAGGGGCGCCGGGCGCGGGCCGAGGCGTTCTGGCTGACGGGCGTGGCCGTCTTCGTGTTCTGGAACGTAGGCACCCTGCTGGGCGCGGTCGCCGGCGACGCCATCGGCAACCCCGAGGTGTGGGGGCTGGATGCCGCGTTCCCCGCGGCCTACCTGGCGCTGGCCATGCCCCACCTCCGCACCCGGCAGGGCCGGGTGGCGGCCATCTGCGGCGTCGCCATCTCGCTGGCGCTCGTCCCCCTGGCCCCGGCCGGTGTGCCGATCGTCGCCGCTGCGCTCGGCGTGGTCCCCGCGGTCCTGTTCGCTCCCCGCCCGGCGGCCGACGCGACCGAAGAGGCGGCGCCGTGACCTGGGCGGCGATCCTGGCGCTGGGCGCCGGCGCGTACGCGCTCAAGGCCCTGGGCCTCGTGATCCTGGGGCCCCGGGCGGTCGAGGGCACGTTCCTACGGCTGGCGGCCCTGCTGCCCGCCGCCCTGCTGCCCGCGCTGGTCGTGGTGAACACGTTCGCCGGGGACCGCCGCCTGGTCCTCGACGCCCGTGCCGTCGGCCTGGCCGTGGCCGCACTGGCCGTGTGGCGCAAGGCACCGTTCGTGGTGGTCGTGGGTGGAGCCGTGGTCGCCACCGCTGTCACCCGAGCGTGGGCCTGAACGTCGCGAATTTCTCAGTTTCAACTGACCCTCAAGGGGTAGTCGGGGTGGTCCGTCCTCGGCTCCTCAGGAGGTCCCCGTGTCGACGCGCGATCACGCACTCAGGCAACGTGCGCGGCGCGCGGCCCGCATGCGGCGCCGTGACCAGCCCCGGGAGGTTGCGCCCGAGCCTGCGCGGGTGATCGAGCGCTTCGTCCGGTACCGGGAGACGGGCGACCGGGCCATCCGCAACGAGCTGGTCGAGGAGCATCGCTGGCTGGCGCAGCACTGTGCCCGGCGCTTCGCCCGCAAAGGCGAGCCGCTCGACGACCTGGTGCAGGTGGCCACCGTCGGCGTGCTCAAGGCGGTCGAGCGTTTCGATCCCGCCTTCGGCGTGGTGTTCACCACCTTCGCCATGCCTACGGTCATGGGCGAGCTGCGCCGCCACTTCCGGGACAAGACCTGGTCAGTGCACGTGCCCCGGCGGGCGAAGGAGCTCTACCAGTCGGTGAGCGGCGTGGCCGAGGAGCTGAGCCAGACGCTGATGCGCTCACCCACCGTGCCGGAGATCGCCCAGCGCGCCGGAGCGACGGTCGAGGACGCCCTGGAGGCGCTCGAGGTGCGGGCGTCGTACCGGGGGGTGCCCCTGGCGCCGCCCGGCGACGACGACCGGGCCGAGGGGCCCAGCTTCGGGCGGCTGGACCAGGGCTACGACGCCGCCGAGGCCCGCCTGACGGTGAGCCGGTTGCTGGACACCCTGCCCGACCGCGACCGCCGCATCGTCGAGATGCGCTTCATCGGCGGCATGACCCAGTCGGCGATCGCGGGCGAGGTGGGCGTGAGCCAGGTGCAGGTGTCCCGCCTGCTGCGGGCGGCGCTCGCCCGGATGCGCCGGCCGCTCACCCGCGAGCCGGTCTGAGCGGCTTGCCCGCGCTGCGGGAAGTCGACTGCGACGGCCCCGGCATCACGCGCCGGAGGGCGGGCAAGGGCTTCAGCTACCGGGACGAGGACGGCCGACGGATCGACGATCCCGAGCTGCTCGACCGCATCAAGGGCCTCGTCATCCCGCCCGCGTGGACCGACGTGTGGATCTGTCCCGATCCCCTCGGCCACATCCAGGCCATCGGCACCGACGTCAAGGGCCGCCGCCAGTACCGCTACCACGACAAGTGGCGGGCGCGGCGGGACCGGGAGAAGCACGAGCGCATGCTGGAGCTGGCCCGCGCCCTGCCCCGGCTGCGCGAGCGCCTGGCCCGTGACCTCGCGGCCGAGGGGATGGGACGCGAGCGGGTCCTGGCCTGCGCGGTGCGGCTGCTGGAGCTCGGCCTGTTCCGGGTGGGCAGCGAGGCCTATGTGGAGGACGGCAGCTTCGGCCTGGCGACGGTGCGCAAGGGCCACGTCCGAGCGGTGGGCGACGAGCTGCACTTCGACTACCCCGCCAAGAGCGGCAAGCGCCGCATCGTCACCATCGGGGACCCCGAGGTGGCCGAGGTCGTCCGGGCGCTCAAGCGCCGCCGGGGTGGGGGACCGGAGCTGCTCGCCTACAAGGGCGAGCGGGGGCGCTGGGTCGACGTTCGCTCGTCCGACATCAACGAGTACCTCCAGGAGGCCCTGGGGCCGGACTTCTCGGCCAAGGACTTCCGGACCTGGGCGGCGACGGTCCTGGCCGCGGTGGCGCTGGCGGCCGAGGAGGCCGAGGCCAACGGGACCGGCGACGCCGAGCCCGGCGAGGCCAGACGCCGGCGGGCGGTCGTACGCGTGGTGCGAGGGGTCGCCGAGCAGCTGGGCAACACCCCGGCGGTGGCCCGGGGCTCCTACGTGGATCCCCGGGTGATCGAGCGGTTCGAGGAGGGGGAGACCGTCGGCGAGGCGCTGGACGCCGACCTGGCGGACGTCGACCTCCTCGCCGACGAGACCGCTGCGCTCGACGGCATCGCCCCCGAGGTGCTGGCCGAGATCGAGGCCGCGGTCGTGGCGCTCATCGAGCGGGGCGACCGGCGGCGGAAGCGCTGACACGCGGTGCCGCCCGTCCTCCGGGCGTCCGGCGGCTGGAAAGAGGCCCCCGGACGCCCGGACGGCGCAGGGCGTGTACCCGGTCCGGCCGGACCGAAACCGGCAAGATCGACTATTCGGTCAGCGGGCCAAGCGCCTTGGCCACGGGTTCGAGCACAGCCGGGTCGAACGGGGCGCGGAAGTACACGATCCCGAGGTCGAGGCCGGCCTCGGCCCACGCCGCCGCGTCGGCCGCCACCGCTCTGGGGTCGACCGGGCCGTCGGGGTCGACCCGGATGTGGGTGGACGTCACGATCTCGGCCGGGTCGCGGCCCAGCGCGGCGCAGTGCTCGGCGAGGACGCCCCGGAGGCGGGTGAACTCCTCGATCGGCCCGCGGGGGAAGTTCCAGTGCTGCGCCACCCGCGCCACCGTGCGCAGCGTGCGCCGCTCACCGATGCCGCCGATGCAGATCGGCGGGTGGGGCTGCTGGACCGGCTTGGGCTCGCAGTACGCGCCGGCCAGTGTGAAGTGCTCGCCCTGGTAGTCGAACACCGGCTGGGTGAGCAGGCCGATGATCACGTCGCACGCCTCGTCGAAGCGGTCCATGCGGCGGCCGAGGGGCAGCAGGTCCATGCCGTAGGCGCCCGCCTCGGCGGTGTTCCAGCCGGCGCCGAGGCCCAGCTCCAGCCGGCCGCCCGAGATGGCGTCCACCGTGGCCGCCATGTTGGCCAGGACGGCCGGGTGCCGGTAGGGCGTGCCCGTGACCAGCACCCCTACCCGGATCCGCTCGGTGGCCTGGGCCAGCGCGGCCAGGCTGGTCCAGCCCTCGAAGCACGGCTCGTTGCGGTCGCCGTAGATGGGTTCGAAGTGGTCGAAGACCCAGGCCGACTCGAACACCTCGATCTCGTCCGCCACCCGCCACAACCCGAGCATGCCGCCCCAGCCCGTTCGCTCCGGGGAGGTCTTGATGGCGAAGCGCATGGGCTTATCCTGTCGCGCCGGGGGCGAGGGAGGAACCGGGGATGAGACTGGGCCGGAGATGCGCGGCGGGCGTGGCCCTGGCCGGGCTCATCGTGGCGGGCCTGGGCGCCTGCGGCGGCGGGGACGACGACGACTCGTCGAGCGACACGACCGAGGCCGGCCGCGGGACCACCGAGACCTCGGCGGCCGAGGACGTAGACATCCAGGCGTTCTGCGATGGCTTCACCGCCATCGACAAGGCGTACTTCCAGTTGCCGAACGAGGCCACACAGCTCGACGCCTTCGTCGAGGCCAACATCACGCCCCATGTCGAGCCGACCATCGCCAACGCGCCGCCCGAGCTGGCCGGCAGCGTGCAGGTGATGCTCGACTCCCTGGACCAAGCGATCACCGGGGGCGACAACTCCGTCTTCGGCTCGCCCGACTACGTCGCCGCGCAGACGAAGGTGTACGGACAGCTGGCCGACACCTGCGGCCTGGCATCCCTCGACACGATCGCCATCGACTACGGCTACCAGGGCATCCCGGCCACGCTGCCGGCGGGCACCACCGTGGTCACGATCGACAACCAGAGCACGGCAGGCGAGTTCCACGAGGTGACCATCGCCCGCATCAACGACGGCGTCACCGACTCCGCGGAAGCGATCCTGGGCATGTCCGAGGACGACGCCGCCGCCCGGGTCCAGCTCGCCGCCAGCGCCTCCGCCGAGGTGGGCGAGGTCGGCGGGGCCACCATCGACCTGGTCCCCGGCCGCTACCTGTACGCGTGCTTCGTCGCCATGGGCAGCGTCGGCGCCCAGGAGGGCACCGGCGAACCCCACTACAGCGCGGGCATGTTCGGCGAGTTCACGGTCGCCTGAGCCACGCTCAACCCGAGCGGGCGAAGCGCCCGACCCGCACGACGTAGCCGGCCTTCTCCAGCGCCGCGACCACCCGGTCGGCGTGGATGAGGTCCAACGTCTCCACCGTGATCTCGACCACGGCCGAGCGGGCCGAGAGGTCCACGAACAGCCGCTGGTGGAGGATCTCGACGATGTTCGCCCCGGCTTCGCCGAGCAGGGTGGTGAGGTCGCCCATGCTCCCGGGCACGTCGGGCACCTCCACCTGGAGGCGGGTCAGCCGCCCGTGGCGGATGAGGCCCCGCATGATCACCGAGGCCAGCAGGCGCGGGTCGACGTTCCCGCCGGTGAGCACGACGCCGACCTTCTTGTCCGTAAAACGCTCCCGGTGGGCGACGAGGGCGGCGATGCCCGCGGCGCCTGCCCCCTCGACCACCACCTTCTCGATCTCCAGGAGGAGGTTCATGGCCTCCTCGACGTGCTCCTCGCTCACCGTCACGATGGCGTCCACCAGCGCGGCCACGATGCGGCCGGTGAGGCGCCCCGGCCGGGCCACCGCGATGCCCTCGGCGATGGTGGGCCCGCCGCACTGCGGCTCGGCGCCCGCCACCCGCGCCGCCATGGACGCGTAGCGCTCGGTCTCCACGCCCACCAGCTCGATGCCGGGCGCCAGGTGGCGGGCGGCCACGGCCATCCCGGCCAGCAGCCCGCCGCCGCCCACCGGCACCACCAGCACGTCGAGGTCGGGGTCGTCGGCCAGCATCTCCAGCGCGCAGGTCCCCTGGCCGGCGATGACCTCGGCGTCGTCGTAGGGATGGACGTAGGTCCGGCCCTCGGACTCGGCCAGCCGCACGGCCTCGGCCTCGGCCTCGGCCAGGTCCTCGCCCAGGAGCACCACCGTGGCGCCCAGCTCGCGGGTGCGCTGCACCTTCACGAACGGCGTGTTGCGGGGCATGACGATGGTGGCGTCGATGCCGAGCCGGGTGGCGTGGTAGGCGACGGCCTGGGCGTGGTTCCCGGCCGACATGGCCACGACGCCCCGGCGTCGCTCGCCCTCGTCCAGCAGGAGCAGCTTGTTCAGGGCGCCGCGCTCCTTGAACGCCGCCACGAACTGGAGGTTCTCGAACTTGACCACCACCGTGCACCCCAGGACCTCCGACAGGGTGCGGGAGTGGGTGCTCGGCGTCCGCTCGATCGCGCCCGCGATCCGTTCGGCCGCCGCGAGCACGTCCTTGTAGCCGACCGGCAGGTCGCCGGGATCGCGGCCGAGCCCCATGATGCGGTCTCTCACTTCTCCGTCCGGAGTGTGCGCTGGTTGACGGTCATGTCGTCCAGCGCCTCGGGATCCGGCGACACGCCGAGGCCCGGCCCGCTGGGCACGATCATGGTGCCACCCCGGGACTCGAACGGTGGCGTGAGGTCACGCGAGTAGTAGCGGGACGAGGGCCCCAGGTCCGGCGGCAGGTTGCATCCCGGCAGCGCGGCGACCGCCAGGTTCAGGGCCCGGCCCAGGCCGGTCTCGAGCATCCCGCCGCAGCGCAGCGCGACCCCCGCATCCCGGCAGCGCTGGTGGATGCGCCGGGCCTCCACCAGCCCGCCCACCCGGCCCGCCTTGAGGCTCACCGCGCCGCAGGCGTCGAGCGTCAGCGCCGAGTCGAGCTGGGCCAGCGAGCCGATCGACTCGTCCAGGCACACGGGCACGTCGATGCGCCGGGCCAGGCGGGCGTGGCCCACCAGGTCGTCGGGGGCGAAGGGCTGCTCGATCGCGACCAGGCCGATGGCGCTGTCGGCGACGCGGCCGAGGGTGGCCAGCTGCTCGACCGAGTCGCTGCGGTAGCTGCCGTTGGCGTCGGCCAGCAGCGCCACCTCGTCGCCCACCTCGGAGCGGATGGCGCGCAGCGGCTCGACGTCCCAGCCCGGCTGGATCTTGATCTTGAACGCCCGGTGGCCCTGGCCGTGCCAGCGGAGGACGCCGTCCACCAGGTCGTCCACGCTCGTTTCCAGCCCGAGCGCGATGCCGGTGGGCACCACCGGGCGGGTGGCGCCGAGGAAGGAGGCCAGCGACCGCCCCTCGGCCCGCAGCCCCGCGTCGAGGGCGGCGCACTCGAGCGCGGCCTTCGCCATCTGGTGGCCCCTCACCTCCCGCAGGGAGCGCCCGTCCAGCAGGCGGGGGACCAGGTGGTGCTCCAGCACGTGCAGGGCGCCGGACGTGTACTCGGGCCAGTAGGTCGGCTCCGGCTCGGCCACGCACTCGCCCCAGCCGTCGGGCCCGTCGGCCACCATGGCCCGGACCACGACCACGTCGCGCCGGCGCAGCGTGCCGCGCGAGGTCGCGAAGGGCTCGGCCAGGGGAACCCGCACCATCCGCAGCTCGATCCCGTCGAGCGCGACCTCCATGTTCCTATCATGGCGGGCCGGCGAGCTCCCGGGCGGGAACCGGGGAGGGTGCCGGGTCGGTAGCCTGGACGCGCCATGTCCCGTGTCATGTCCTCCACCCTGCTCGCACCCAAGGCGAACGACCCTTGCTGGTGCGGGAGCGGGCGCAAGTTCAAGCGCTGCCACAAGGCCAGCACCGACCACATCCGCCCTGGTCAGGTGAGCCCTACCCGG
>JBKPRS010000022.1:0-9180 GCA_046734695.1 Actinomycetota bacterium
GGCCGGCCGAGCACGTTCTCCAGCAGGTGCACGGCCACCGCGAACAGTCCGACCGCCACCGCCCCGATCAGCGCGGCCCGCCGCGCCGGCAGGCCGCGCACGACCAGGCCGTGGGCCCACGCCCGGCCCCGGGCCACCACCGCGGCACCCGGGCCGCGAGGAACATGGTCCTTGCGTCTCGACGCGGCGGTCGCGGCCGGCTCAACCATGCCGGGGAGTCTGCCGTCCCACCACCCGCCCGCGGCAGCCCGGAGCCCCGCAGCGGCAGTCGAGGACGAGCCCGGGACCGGAGCAGGTGGCATAGTCGAGGGACAGCTCCTCCCCCGCCGCGACGGCCTGCCGGGCCCGGAGGACGAAGGGCCCGTCGAAGCCCAGGTTCGGCCCGCAGCTGTGGTTCCCGAAGTGCGCGACCGTCCCCGGCGGCAGCACCAGGTGCACGCCGTCCGCCACCTGCACCGTGTCGACGTAGCCCGCGGGATCGTGGCCCGCGGCCGCGATCAGCCCGGCGAGCTCCGCGGATCCCACCAGCCGCCCGCCGAGGCGCACGACGACCTCGTCCGCAGCGATGTCCGCGGCGGCGAACAACCCCTGCCCCTGGATCGGCGACGACCCCACGACCACGCGGCCGTCCACCCACACGTCGGCTGCCGGTTCCACGTCCTCCACACAGGCACGCTACGCGCCCGGCGGCGCGGCCACTTCCGGCTCGGGAAGCGCGATGATCGCCGTCCCCCACTGAGGAGGCTGGGACGATGGGTGGTCCACCGGCCTGATGTCGGACGTCGCAGACCGCTACTACGAGCGCGCGGGCGTGCTCATCGACCAGGGACGCCTGCAGGACGCCGCCGACGAGCTGCGGGCGGGCCTGGCCGTCGAGCCGGAGGCTCCCGCGCTGCTGATCGAGCTGGCCAACTGCCTCGTCGGCCTGGAGGCGCTCGACGAGGCGGAGGAGGTCGTGGCCGCCGCCATCCGGGTCGCGCCGGCCGAGCCGGCCGCGCTCCAGGTCTACTACCAGCTGCTGGAGCAGCGGGGTGACTACGACGGCGCGGAGCAGGCGATCCGCCAGGCCATCGAGCTCGACCCTGAGGAGGCCGCCTACCACAGCTCCTACTCGTGGCTGCTGCTGGAACAGGAGCGCTGGGACGCGGCGCTGGCCGAGGCCGACGCGGCCCTGGCGCTGGATCCCCAGGACGACGATGCCCCGATCGGGCGGGTCTTCGCCCTGGTGTCGCTGGACCGGCCCGAGGAGGCGATGGCGGACGCCCGTCGCAAGCTGGCGGCGGCTCCCGACGATGCCGGCGCCCACGCCGTCCTCGGCCTGACGTGCATGGCCGTGGGCGATCACGGTGCCGCCTTCGACCACCTGCGCGAGGCCCAGCGTCTCGATCCGACCAAGGACTGGCTGCGTGACTTCGGGCTGATCGGGCTCGGGATCAGCGGGCGGCCGCTGTACGCCGCGCTGATCGCCGTGCTCATCGAGCGGCGACGGGCGCGGAGGCCCACGCCCGAGCCCCGGCTGCGGACCGTCCTGCTGGGCCCGCTGGCACTGCTGGCCACCCTGGGCCGGGTGTCGGTCCGGCCGCTGAGCACCGCCGTGCTGCGCTGCAGTCGCTACGGCCGCCTCGCGGTCGCCCGGTCCGACGCCGCGGCCGCCCGGGTCTTCGGAGCCGTGCTGCTGGTCGTGCTGCTGAACATGCTGGTGGCCAGCATGGCATGGGGGATCGCAGGCGCGGCGGTGACCCTGGTCCTCGGCCTGTACGCGCTGGCTGTCACCGGCGTGGCGCTCGACGCCGACCCGTGGGGCCGCCGCCGGCTGCTCACCCGCGTGGCCACCGCTCACGCGGCGGGCCTCGCCCTGTGGACCACCGTCGCCGTGCTGGCGGCGGGGGCGTAGGAGATGAGTCGATGAACGAGGCCGCAGTCCTCTACTACGAGCGCGCCGGCGTGCTCATCGACCAGGGCCGCCTGCAGGACGCGGCCACCGAGGTGCGCGCGGGCCTGGCGGTCGAGCCTGAACACCCGGACCTGCTGATCGCGCTGGCCACCTGCCTGGTCGGCCTGGACGAGCTCGACGACGCCGAGGTGGCGATCTCCTCGGCCCTCCGCCTCGCCCCCGACGACCCGTCGGCCCACCATGTCCACTTCGTGCTGCTGCAGGAGCGGGGGGACCACGAGGGCGCCGAGCGGGCCATCCTCCGGGCCATCGAGCTCGACCCCGACGAGGCGCAGTACCACAGCCTGTACTCGTGGCTGCTGCTGGAGCAGGAGCGCTGGGACGAGGCGCTTGCCACCTGCGACGCCGCCCTGGCGCTGGACCCGCTGGACGAGAACGCACCGGTCGGCCGGGCGCTCGCCCTGGTGTCGCTGGGCCGGGCCGAGGAGGCGATGGAGGACGCCCGCCGCAAGCTGGCCGCCAGCCCCGACGACCCGACCGCCCACGCGCTGGCCGGGCTGACCAGCATCGCCGCGGGCGACCACGACGCGGCGTTCGCCAGCCTGCAGGAGGCGCAGCGGCTCGACCCCACCAAGGACTGGCTGCGCGACTTTGGCCTGATCGGCCTGGGGCTGGCCGGGCGGCCGCTCTACGCCTCGCTCATCTCCTGGCTGGTCGACCTGCCGCGTGGGACCGGCCTGACGCCCGAGCCCCGGCTGCGGACGGTCCTGCTGGGCCCGCCGGCGCTGCTGGCCACGCTGGGCCGGGTGTCGGTCCGGCCGCTGACCACCGCGGTGCTGCGCCGCAGTTGCTACGGCCGGCTGGCGGTCAGCCATTCGGACACCACCGCCGCCCGGGTGTTCGGTGGCGTGCTGGCCTGCGCGCTGCTGGCCACGCTGGTAGCCGCGCTCGTGAGCGGGGTCGTAGCCGCCGTGGTGGTCGTCGTCCTCGGGCTGTACGCGCTGGCCGTCACCGGGGTGGCACTCGACGCCGATCCGTGGGGCCGCCGCCGGCTGGTCTCCCGCGTCGCCGCCGCCCATGCAGCGGGCCTGGCACTGTGGAGCGTCGTAGGGATCGCCGTGGGCGTGCTGGCGGTCGGGGTATAGGGAGGCGGCATGGCCGGGGATGCGTTCGACGCTCTGTTCGAGGCCGTCCGGGTCTCGCCCGACAACGTGCCACTGCGGCGGCACCTGGCGGACTCGCTGCTGGCCGCCAATCGGGCGGGTGAGGCGGAGCACGAGTACCGGGCGGCGCTGAAGCTCGCACCCGACGACGACGGCTGCGCGGTCGGACTGGCCGACGCCTTCTTCCGGCAGGGCCGTCATCAGGAGGGCCTGGCCGTGCTGGAGAGCCGGCCGCCCGCCTCCGCGTCGCCCGAGGCTCGCCTGCTGGCCGCCCGGATGCACCTGGCCACGGGCGCCATGGCGGAAGCCCGCGCCTGTTACCTGGAGGCGGTGGCGGCCTCGCCCACGCTGGCCGATGCCGACCTGGCCGACCGGCTCGGCATGCGGGCCGGCGCGGTCGTCGCCGGCGGTCCCGCGCTCGACCTCGACCCGGACCTGGGCCTGGACGACGACCTCGACATCGAGCTCGCCGTCGACATCGACCTGGTGCGCTCGGACGTCACCTTCGCCGACGTCGGCGGCATGGAAGCGGTGAAGGACGAGGTCCGCATCAAGATCCTGGACCCGGTGCAGCGGCCCGAGCTGTTCTCCGCGTTCGGCAAGAAGGCGGGCGGCGGCATCCTCATGTACGGACCGCCCGGGTGCGGCAAGACGCACCTGGCCAAGGCGACGGCCGGTGAGCTCGGCGGGCCGTTCATCGCCGTCGGGCTGCACGAGATCCTCGACATGTGGATCGGCCAGAGCGAGCGCAACCTGCACGACGTGTTCGAGCGGGCGCGGCGCAACGCCCCCAGCGTCCTGTTCTTCGACGAGGTCGATGCCCTGGGCGCCAGCCGCGCCGACATGCACGCCAGCGGTGGGCGTCACCTGATCAACCAGTTCCTGAGCGAGCTGGACGGGGTCGAGGGCGACAACGAGTCGGTCCTGGTCCTGGCGGCCACCAATGCCCCGTGGTACGTCGACAGCGCCTTCCGGCGACCGGGTCGCTTCGACCAGATCCTGTTCGTGCCCCCGCCGGACCAGGCGGCGCGGGCCGCGATCCTGCGCATCCTCTGCGCCGGGAAGCCGGTCGAGGCCGTCGACTACGACCACCTGGCCGCCCGCACCGACGGGTTCTCGGGCGCCGACCTGGAGGCCGTGGTCGACCGGGCGATCGAGGCCAAGCTGCGCGCCACGATGCGCAGCGGCGGCGGCGTCTCGCCGCTGACGGCCAAGGACCTGACCGCGGCGGCCCGGTCCGTGACCCCCTCGACCCGGGAGTGGTTCGCCACGGCCCGCAACTGGGCGACGCACGCCAACGCCGGGGGCACCTACGACGACGTGCTCGCCTGGCTCGACCGGCGCCACTGACCTGATTGGCCCCGCCGCCTGCGGGTAGCTCACTCATCTAGGAGCAAAGGAGCCCTGATGAGTGAACTGTGGACTTACCAGATGGTGGAGTACGCCACCCCGGGGTCTGAGGCCCAGCCGACCGTGCCGCCGGACCTGGCGGGCTACGGGGTCGAGGCCGCCGACGGCCACATCGGCAAGATCGATGAGGCCACCTACGAGGTCGGGTCCAGCTACCTGGTGGTCGACACCGGGTTCTGGATCTTCGGCAAGAAGCGGATGATCCCTGCCGGCGTCATCTCCCGGATCGACCACGACAACCGGAGCGTCGACGTCACGCTGACCAAGGATCAGATCAAGCAGGCCCCGGACTTCGACGAGGCCCGCAAGGAGCAGGAGGCCTACCGCACGGAGCTGGCCGACTACTACGGCGGCACCCGCACCCGGTGACGCACCTCTAGGCAATCGGCGCCCGAGCCCGCCCCCCGGCAGGGCTCGGGCGCCGTCAACCGTCTACAGGCCTAGCCCGTAGGGCGCCGGCTCCCGCCCGGAGAGGATGCTCCGCACGGCCGCGAGCGCCCTGTCGGCGTCGGCACTTCGCTGGTGCTCATGCCGCAGCTGCCGCGTGTACGCGACGAGATCGGAGAGGGCCCACAGCCGCCGGTACGCCACCAGCGCCTCGGGGTCGAGCGCGACGCCCGTTTCCTCCTCGTAGCGGACGGCAAGCGCCCCACCGGCCAGGTCGGCGATCATCCAGAGATCGCGCTCGGGTCGGGCGAGGGCCACGGTGTCCCAGTCGACCAAGGTCAGGCCGCCGCTCGTGCTGATCAGGTTGCCGGGATGCGGCTCGCCGTGGGTGACGACCAGAGCCGGTTCAGCCCCGCCCAAGCGGCCCGCGAGCCGGTCGAGCTCGTCCAGCCACCGCAGGACCAGATCCCGCTGCCCGGCCAGCTCGGCGCGCGCCGGCTCGGACAGGGGCCCGCCGTCCCAGCGGTGGTGCAGGTCGTCGAGCGCCTCCTCCAGGCCGTCGCGCCCCGGCAGATCGAGTCCCCGCGGCGGCAGCCCACCCACGACGGGCGTGCTCGCATGCAGCCGTGCCAGCATCCTGACGAGCTCCCCGTCCGTGCGGTCGGGTACCGGTCGCCCCCACTCTCCCGGCTCACCGTCGACGTGCTCGAACACCGACACGCTGTGGCGCTCGTCGACCCGCACAGCCGGCGCCCCGGCCGCGGTCGTGACCGGAGCCGCCACGAACGTCAGTCCCGCGTTCCGCAGCGCGACGGCCGTGCCGTACGCGGCCAGCAGGCCGGCGAACACGGTCTCCCGGTCCGTCCCGAGCCACGGCTTGGTGCCGAGGTCGTCACAGGTGACGAACCAGCGCCGCCCGTCCTCGCCGTGCGCGATCCAGTGGTAGGCCCCGGCCCCCACCGGCAAGTACCGCAGACCGGCGATCCCCAGCGCCCAGCCGCCGGCGACCACGTCTCGGATCGCGTCCTCTGACACTCGTTCCAACGGGCTCCGCATGCAGATCTCAGCGCACGGAAGCCGCGCCCGCGACCGGCTGGATGTGGCTGAACATGCTGCGAGCGTTCCAGGTCGGGAACGCCCGTGTCAGCCACGCCGGCCCGTCGAGCCGGATGCGGTCGTCGCGCAGCGCCTCGGCCCAGGTCAGCTGGCCCGCGTGCCACTTCACGAAGGCTTCGGCCTCGGCGGTGACGTAGAGGTCCTCGTCGAGGCCGGTGTAGATCTTGCAGATCTCGGTCTCGCCGTGCTCGATCAGCAGCCAGTAGCGCTCATGGGGCCGGAAGCCGGTGAAGTCGAAGCGGATGACCACGCGCCGGTCCGGCAGCCGGTCCCGACGGAGTGCGTTGCACATCGACCACAGCGCGACGAACGGATCGAGGTTCTCCGGGGCGATCTCGAGCCAGCGGGCCCCCCACTCGCCCAGCGTCTCGCAGACCTTGAACAGGTCGTGGCCGGAGTCGGTGAGCCGGTAGCGGTGCCCGCGCCCATGGGGCTTGGGTGCCGATTCGACGATGCCGAGGCGTTCCAGCTGGTCGAGGCGCTGGACGAGCAGGGTGCGGGAGAGCCCGGGCGCGCCCTCGAGGATCTCGCTGAACGTCCCGCAGCCGAGATACAGGTTGCGGACGATCAGTGGGGTCCAGCGCTCGGCGAAGATCTCGGCACCGCGGGCGATCGGGCAGTACTGGCCGTAGGTCCTCACAGTGACAGCGTCGCAAGCCTCGCCGCCGCGGGAAAGTCCAGATTCCGTACCTCGGAGTCCAGATCCCTGACTTCCCGGCGGCGACGGCCGATGGTGCGATGCCGTCATGGAGATCCCCGACTTCCACGGCGAGCTGATCGCCCCCGACCATCCTGGCTACGACGATGCCCGCGCCGTGTGGAACGGCACGGTCGACCGGCGACCCCGGCTGATCGCCCGATGCACCGGGGCCGCCGACGTGGCCTCGGCGGTGCGCTTCGCCCGGGACCGCGACGTCGAGATCGCGGTGCGCGGCGGAGGCCACAACGTGGCCGGCACCGCGGTCTGCGACGGCGGCATCGTCATCGACCTCTCGGCCATGCGCGCGGTCACGGTCGACCCCGCCGCCCGCACGGCCCGGGTCCAGGGCGGTGCCCTGTGGGCCGACGTCGACCACGAGACCCAGGCCCACGGGCTGGCGACCACCGGAGGCATCGTGGGCCACACCGGCGTCGGCGGCCTGAGCCTGGGCGGCGGCATCGGCTGGCTCATGCGCAAGCACGGGCTCACCGTCGACAACCTGGTGGAGGCCGAGGTCGTCACGGCGGAGGGCGCCATCGTCCGGGCCTCGGCGGACGATCACCCCGACCTGTTCTGGGCGCTGCGGGGCGGCGGCGGGAACTTCGGCGTCGTGACCTCGTTCCGGTTCGCGCTGCACCCGGTCGGCCCCACCGTCGTCGCCGGTCCGGTGTTCTGGGCGGCCGAGGACACCACCGCCGTCCTGCGCTACTACCGGGAGTTCGCGGCAGGCGCCCCGGACGAGCTCGGCAACGTCGTCCGGCTCGGAACCATCCCGCCCCTGCCGGCCGTCCCCCCCGAGCTGCACTTCCGCCCGGCGATCGCGGTGGGCTGCTGCTACGCCGGGCCGGTGTCGGACGGCTTGCAGGCCGTGGGCCCGCTCCGACGGTTCGGCACCCCGCTGGTGGACCTGGTCGGCCCCACCCTCTACGTCGACCACCAGCGCAGCACCGACGACACAGTCCCCCACGGCTGGCACTACTACTGGAAGGCCACGAACCTGGCGGCCCTGTCGGACGAGGTCATCGACGTCGTCGCCACGCACGCCTACCGGGCCCGCTCGCCCCGGTCGTACTCGGCGATGTTCCACTTCGGCGGCGCGGTCGCCCGAGTCCCCCGGGACGCCACCGCGTACCCCGACCGCGACGTCGCCCACAACATCATCATCGACGCCGTCTGGCTCCCACCGGAGCGCCACACGGTCGGCCGATCCGAGACCGCCTGGGCCCGGGAGTTCCTCCGGGCCCTCGCACCCCACCGCGCCGGCGTCTACGTCAACTTCCTCGACGCCGACGACGACTCCGCCCGCGTCCGCGAGGCCTACGGGGACGACACCTACGAGCGACTGGCCAGGGTCAAGGCCGGCTACGACCCCGACAACGTGTTCCGCCACAACCAGAACATCCGGCCCCATGCCGTGGCCGACCAGCCGGGATGACGCTCCGCCGGCTTCCAGGGAGGCCTTGACAACGGGTCCTCGGTTGCTTCATCGTGCCCCTTGAGGCACCTCGGTCGATCGACCGAACGATGGCCTGGCGGAAGGGGGCGACCTTGGCGGACGAGCCGGAGACCAGGACCAGGATCCTGGCGGCCACCAAGACGAGCCTGCTCCAGGTCGGCTACGCCAAGCTGTCGACACGTGTGATCGCGGAGACCGCCGGCGTCCCGCTCAGCCAGATCCACTACCACTTCGGGTCCAAGCAGAAGCTGGTGCTGGAGCTGTTGGACCAGGAGAACCGCCGGCTCCTCGGCCGCCAGGCCGCCATGTTCGGGTCGGACATGCCGCTGTGGAAGCAGTGGGAGCAGGCCTGCGACTTCCTGGACGACGACCTCGAGTCCGGCTATGTCCGGGTGCTGCAGGAGATGGCCGCGGCTGGGTGGTCCGATCCTGAGATCGCCCGCGCCGTCGGTCAGGACCTTCGCGGTTGGTTCGACCTGCTGGTCGACGTGGCACGCCGCGCCGAAGATCGGTTGGGAAGCCTCGGACCGTTCCGGCCCGAGGAGGTGGCAGCGCTGGCCGGGCTGCCCTTCCTCGGCGCCGAGACGGTGATCCTGCTCGGGATCGACGACACGGTGATCGCGGCGCGCTCGGCCCTGCGCAAAGTCGGCGAAGTCCTGCGGACGCTCGAAGAGGGCCAGGACGAGACCAGGGAAGGCGGGAACGGTGCGGGCCGTCGTCGCCGACGCTGAGGGATCGATCACCCGGGACGGGATCACGGTCCACTACGAGCGCTACGGCTCGGGAACGCCGGCACTCCTGCTCCTCCCCACGTGGTCGCTGCTGCACTCGCGCCACTGGAAGCTGCAGGTCCCCTATCTGGCCCGGCACTACACGGTGCTGAGCTTCGACGGGCGGGGGAACGGCCGGTCGGATCGGCCGGGCCACCCCGCGGCCTACGACACAGCCGAGTTCGCCGCCGACGCGTTGGCGGTGATGGATGCCACGGAGACCGGCCGCGCCGTGCTGGTCAGCGTCTCCCGCGGCGCCCTCTGGGCCCTGCAGCTGTGCGCCG
>JBKPRS010000023.1:0-5723 GCA_046734695.1 Actinomycetota bacterium
GTGGGGGAGGCGGGAGGCGTCGGGTCACCAAGGGGGCAGCGAGGGGAGGTGGGCGATGTCGGGTCAGCGGGGTGGCTGTGGGGGAGGCGGGCTCAGCGGCGTGGCGGTGGGGGAGGCGAGAGGCGTCGGGTCACCAAGGGGGCAGCGAGGGGAGGTGGGCGATGTCGGGTCACCGGGGTGGCTGTGGGGGAGGCGGGCTCACCGGCGTGGCCGTGGGGGAGGCGAGAGGCGTCAGGTCACCAAGGGGGCAGCGAGGGCGGGGTCTCGGCCCGGCCCATCAGCCAGGCGAGCAGCGCCCGCCGGTCGTCGAGCGACAGGCGGGCGGGCAGTCCCGCCAGCGTGCGGGGGAGCTCGGTGTCGACGAACGGGGCCGACCATGCCTCGGGGCCCAGATCGAGTCCCAGGTCCGCGTGGTGCACCTCGACCTCGCGCCAGCGCCGGAACGGCAGGTCGGCGCACGCCACCAGCTCGCCCCGGGTCGTGCGGGCGAAGCCGTGGGCCCACACCTCGTCGGGGGTGGACTCCCAGGCGGCCTCCAGCCGGGTGATCGTGGCGGCCACGTCCGCCACCAGTTCCGCCGCGGGACGCCCGGCGCCGGCCTCGATCTCGGCCGCCCTGCCTTCGGGCCCGCCCTCGTACTGGTCGACGATGTCCCCGCCCGCGGCGCCGTCCAGCATGCGGACGAAGGAGTCGGCCTGGCGGGCCATGTGCGTGAGCACGTGGCCGACGGTCCAGCCCGGCAGGCGGCTGGGTCCCGCCACGGTGGCATCGTCGAGCCCCTCGATCGAGTGGAGCAACCGGGCGTGCGCCAGCTGGCAGCCCGCCAGCCCCGCCGCCGTCTCCAGCGGCGGGGCGATGAGGTACTCGGTGTCGAGCGGCAGGTCCATCAGGCGCCTCGGGTGAGCATGATCGACTCGGGCAGCCCCGGGATCTCGCGCTCGCGGGCCGCCGCGGCCCGGTAGCGGGCGACCTCGTCGGCCCGCTCGGCGTCCGACCAGCCCAGCTCGCCGGCGATCAGTGCCGCCACGTCGTCGGCGGCCGCCGCGGTGGCGTCGCGGGCGCGCAGCCGGGCCCGTGTGCGGCGGGCCAGCACGTCGTCGAGCGTCGTCGCCATCTCGTAGCGGGCGGCGTAGAGGGCCTCCACCCGCCGGTACGGGAGCCCGGGGACGAGCGGCTCGGCGAGGCTGGGGTCCGCGGCCGCCATCGCCGCCAGCACGCCGGACTCGCCGCCGTAGCGCTCGGCCAGGTGGGGATCGACCTCGCGGGCCTCGGCCCAGCCCGCGGCCCCGCGCAGCGCCAGCTTGCGGGTGCTGCTGCGCCGGGCGCGCCGGTCCAGGCTGCCGCCGAGGACGGCCACGGCGGCGTCGACCGCGTCCTCGGCCATCTCCCGGTAGGTGGTGAGCTTGCCGCCGGTCACCGTCACCATCCCGCCCTCCGACGTCGTGACCCGGTGGCGGCGGGACAGGTCGGCCGTACGCCCGCTGGTGGCGTCGGCCACGAGCGGGCGCAGCCCGGCCCAGGTCCCGAGCACGTCCTCCGGCCCGATGGGCTCGGACAGCGACCGGTTGATGGCGTCGAGCAGGTAGGCGATGTCCTCCGCCGTGCACTGGGGGTCGTCGACGTCGCCCTCGTAGTCGGTGTCGGTGGTGCCGATGTAGGTCACGGAGCCCTCGCCGCCCAGCTCGCCGCCGTCCCCCGGCCAGGGGACGACGAAGATCGAGCGGCGGTCCTTGGGCACCGGGACCACGGCGGCGATGTCGTTGCGCACCTTGTCCCACGGCACGGTGATGTGGATGCCCTTGGCAGGGCGGATGGTGTGGGGATGGACGCCCTCGTCCAGGGCCCGCACGTCGTCGGCCCACAGCCCGGTGGCGTTGACCACGACCCGGGCCCGCACCTCGAGGGTGCCGTGCCCGGTGTCGATGACCGCGCCGGCGACCTGCCCGGCTTCCCGCCGCAGCCCGGTCACGGCCGCGTGGTTGACGACCGCGGCGCCGTAGTCGAGGGCCGCGGTGCGGGCGATGGCCAGCGTGAGCCGGGCGTCGTCGGTCTGGGCGTCGTAGTAGAGGTAGGCCCAGGCCAGGCGCTCGTCGAGCGTGGGCATGTGGGCCCGGGCCGCGTCGGCCCGCAACCGGCGGTGGACCTTGCCGATGCGGATCCCGCCGGTCAGGTCGTACATCCACATGGCCGAGCCCAGCGCCCGGGCCACCTGCTTGGGGATGATGCCGCCCTTGCCGGTGAACACCGGGATGAGGAACGGCAGCACCTTCACCAGGTGGGGAGCGTTGCGCAGCAGCCGCTGGCGCTCGTGCAGCGCCTCGTAGACCAGGCGGATGTCGCCGTTCTGCAGGTAGCGCAGCCCGCCGTGCACCAGCTTGGAGGACTTGGACGACGTGCCGGACGCGAAGTCGTCCCGCTCGACCAGCGCAGTGCGCAGGCCGCGGGCGGCCGCGTCGAGCGCCACGCCGGCGCCGGTGATGCCACCGCCGATGACCAGCACGTCGAACGTGCCGGTGCCCAGGAGGGCCAGGTTGTCGTCGCGATCGAAGGTGCCGAGGGGCATGGACGGCTCCGGGGGGAGATTGGCTGTGAGCCTAACGGTGGACCCCGATGGCCAGTCTCGGCGCTCGGGGATATGGCCGAGATCGATCGGTCGCCGCGCTTCTGCCGCAGCCTTCACGAGCGACCTTCTGGCGTCGTCGGCGGGGACGCGATCGGCGTTCGGGACGCTGGGCGAGCGTGCCGCCGACCTCCGTGGTGGTCCGTGACCTGGGCCTTTCTCTTCACAGGGAACTCATAGGAAACCCTTGCCAACGCCGTCATCGGGTGCCAAGATCGACCGTCCTCCGGCGGCCGGGCCTGGGTGAACGCGGCGGCTTGCCCCGTGTTTGCGTGGGGCCCCCCGGGGAACAGAGACTTCGGTCTGGGGCTCGTCATAAACGTCGAGCCGCGACTGCGTACACCGACGTTCCAGTCACAGGGAGACCTTCCCGCCACCATGAAGCAGACCTGGCGCCAGCAGGCCGCCTGCCGCGGCCTGGACCCGCTGATCTTCTATCCGGCCACCGACGAGGAAGCCGAAGACGCCAAGGACGTGTGCGACGCTTGCCCCGTCCGTGAGGCGTGCCTCGAGCACGCGCTCGCAGTACGTGAGAAAGAGGGCGTCTGGGGCGGCGCCACCGAACGTGAGCGCCGGCGGATCATCCGCCAGCGCCGTCGCGCGTCGTAGCCCTGCCAGTGACCGCCTCGTCCGGCGCCGGCGACCCGTTCGAGGGGTGGCCGGCCGTTCTCGGCACCCTGTCCGCCGGTGGCGACCTCGACCGCGCCCGGGCTCGGGCCGTGATGGCCGAGGTCCTCGACGGCGCGGCCACGCCCGCCCAGATCGCGGGGTTCATCGTGGCGCTGCGGATGAAGGGCGAGACGGTCGACGAGCTGGGCGGCCTGGTCGAGGCCATGCTCGACGCCGCCGAGCGGGTCGAGCTCGCCCCCGGCCTGGATGCGGTCGACATCGTGGGCACCGGCGGCGACCGGGCCCACACCATCAACGTGTCCACGCTGGCCTCCCTAGTGGTGGCCGGGGCGGGTGGCCGGGTGTGCAAGCACGGCAACCGGGCGGCGTCGTCGTCGACCGGTGCAGCCGACGTGCTCGAAGCCCTGGGCGTGCGCATCGACTGCGGCCCCGAGGAGGTGGCGCGCTGCGTGGCCGAGGCCGGCATCGGCTTCTGCTTCGCGCCGCGCTTCCACCCGGCCATGCGCCACGCCGGACCGACCCGGCGCGAGTTGGGCATCCCCACTGTGTTCAACTTCCTCGGCCCCCTGGCCAACCCGGCCGGCGTGCGGCGGCTGATGATCGGCGTCGCCGATCCCCGCATGGCCGAGCGCATGCTGGGCGTGCTGGCGGCACGGGGCTGCGAGCGGGCCCTGGTGGTCCACGGCGACGACGGCCTCGACGAGCTGACGCTGGCCACGACCTCGCAGGTGGTCGAGCTGCGCGACGGTGCCGTGCGCACCTACACGGTCGACCCCGCGGCGTTGGGTCTCACGCCCGCGCCCGGCACCGCGGTGGTGGGTGGGGATCCCGCACACAACGCCGAGCTGTCCCGGCGGGTGCTGGCCGGTGAGCCCGGCCCTCATCGCGACATCGTGATGCTGAACGCCGCCGCGGGCCTGGTGGCCGCCGGGCTGGCGGACGACCTCGCCTCGGGGTTGGAGGCCGCGCGCACGTCCATCGACGGCGGTCATGCGGCCGCAGCGCTCGACCGGCTGGTCAGCGTGTCGAACTCGGCTTGACGCCCCCGCACGGACCTCGTTGACTGGCGGCGGTATGTCCGACGTCACTGGGGCCTCTACGCCGTCCGGCGATCCCACCCGCGATCGCCTGGTGGCGGCCGCCGCCGAGGTGTTCGCCGACAAGGGCTACGACGGCGCGGGCGTCCAGGAGATCGCGCGGCGGGCCGGCTTCACCACGGGCGCCATCTACGGCCGGTTCCGGGGCAAGGCGGAACTGCTGCTGGCCGCGATCGAGGCCCAGTCCGACGACGAGTTCGACCAGTTGTTCGCCGAGCACAACTTCCAGGGCAACCCCACCGACATCATCTCGACCGTCGGCACCCATCTGGTGACCGAGGAGTTCGACAGCGGCCAGGCCCTGCTGCTGGAGGCGTTCGTGGCCGCCCGGCGCGAGCCCGAGGTGGCGGTCATGCTGCGGCGGGTGATCGAGCACCGCACCGAGAACCTGGTGCGCCTGATCACCGAGGCCCAGCGCACCGGGGGCATCGATCCCGCCCTCGACACGCTGTCGATCGTGCGCTTCTGCCACGCCGTGGCGCTGGGCTTCCTGCTGTTCGGCGCCATCGACCTGGGCCGCCCGCAACCGGGCCCCTGGGAGGAGCTGATCCACCGCCTGGTCGACGCCGTCGCGGACCCGTCCGCCCCCGCTCCCGACTCCGACGAGGGCTGACGCGGCTACTCGATCCCCAGCCCCCACATCGACTCGAGGTCGTGCCGGGAGTAGGCCTGGAAGGCGAACATCGTCGTGGTGTGCACGATGCCGTCCAGTGCGGCGATGTGGCGGGTCACCACCTCGGCCAGCTGGTCGTGCTCCCTGACCCGCACGATGGCGACGAGGTCGAGGTCCCCGGTGACCGAGTACACCTCGGCCACGCCGTCGACCTCCGCGATCTCGGACCCCAGGTCGGCTATGCGGTTGGGCTCAGCGTGGATCAGCACGAAGGCGGTCAGCACGCCAGGCAGCGTAGACCCGGCGACGTTGCCCCCAGATCGCCCTCCCTCGGCCTGCCGCAGGTGCTGTCGACCGAGGTCGCGGCGAGGACCTGGGGCGCGCACCGCGTGAGCCAGCGGGCCACGCAGGCCAGCTCGTCGGCCAGCTCGACCGGGATCGGTCCGTCCCGGGGATGGGGCGCCACCACCGGCGACTCCGGATCGATGACGGCCACCCGGGCCAGCTCCTCGCTTCCCTCCCCACCGGGACGGCCGCACCCACCAGGTCCGTCCGACCCCGACCACGCGCTCGCCAGGCGGCCCCGCACGATCTCGGCGCCGGTTCCGTCCGGCAGGTCCACCACCACGTGGTCGATCCGCCGCACGGCGTCGAGCCGGGCCTGGCGCTGCAGCGCCACGCCCAGCGCCGCGGCGTGCTCGGCCACGGCAGCCGCCTCGACGTCCCGGCCCGCGTCCGCCAGGACGTGCCCACGGGACCGCAG
>JBKPRS010000024.1:0-7297 GCA_046734695.1 Actinomycetota bacterium
CGCCGTGGACACCTCGTCCTTCGGACCGTCGGCCCTGGCCACGCCGGCCAACGCGGTGACCACGTGCCGGCTGCTCTTCGCCCCCCTCCTGTGCCTGCTGATCCTGTCGACCGGCCCGTCCTACGGGGTGCTGGTGCTGTGGATCCTGCTGGCGTCCACCGACGGCCTGGACGGCTGGCTGGCCCGGCGCATGGGCACGACCCGCTCGGGCGCGTTCCTCGACCCGCTGGCCGACAAGGCGCTGGTGCTGGGGGCGATGTGGGCGATCGTGGCCGACGGCGGGTTCTGGTGGCTGCCGGTGGCGCTGATCACCGTGCGCGAGCTGGCCATCTCGGCGTTCCGGTCGTACTGGGGGCGCCAGGGCCTGGCCGTGCCCGCCCGGTTCTGGGCCAAGGTCAAGACCGTGGTCCAGTCCGTGGCCGTGGGCATGGCGCTGGCCCCGCCGATCGCCGAGCACCAGGCGTGGCTGGCGAGCACGACGCTGTGGCTGGCAACCGGGCTGACCCTGGTCACGGGAGGGCAGTACCTGATGGAGGGCAGCCGGGCTACCGCGACGGCCGGCGTCCGGGTCGAGCGGTCCTAGCAGTCATCGCAGGACCGGGGGAGCGGAGCAGACATGCGTTGCGAGATCGTGGCCGTCGGCACCGAGCTGCTGCTCGGCCAGATCGTCGACACCAACTCGGCCTGGCTGGGCGAGCACCTGGCGCTGGCGGGCATCGACGTCACCCACACCCAGACGGTGGGTGACAACCTCGACCGCATCATCGCGGCGCTGGAGCTGGCGCTGAGCCGGGCCGACGCCGTGATCGTGTGCGGCGGGCTCGGTCCCACCCAGGACGACATCACCCGGGACGCGATCGCCAAGGTGATGGGCGTGGACCTGGTCCCCGACGACGACGTCGCCGACCGCATCCTGGAGCGGTTCGCGGCCCGGGGCCGGCGCATGCCCGCCAACAACATGCGCCAGGCGCTGGTCCCCTCGGGCGGCATGGCGATCGCCGACCCCCAGCCCGGCACCGCCCCGGGGCTCATCTGCCCGGTGGGGGACAAGGTGATCTATGCCGTGCCGGGCGTGCCCTACGAGCTGTACGAGATCGTGTCGGGCGCGATCCTGCCCGACCTGGCCCGGCGGGCGGGGACGGTGGCGGTGATCCGGTCCCGCACGCTGCGGACCTGGGGCGACAGCGAGTCGGGCCTGGCCGAGAAGCTGGCCTCGCACATGGAGGCGCTCGACTCCGGCGGTCCGGGCGCCCCCACCCTGGCGTTCCTCGCCAGCGGGATCGAGGGGCTGAAGGTGCGCATCACGGTCAAGGCCTCGTCGGAGGAGGAGGCCGCCCAGCTCATCGACGCCGAGGACTCGATCGTGCGGTCGCTGATCGGCGACATCGTGTTCGGCGTCGACGAGGAGACGATGGAGCACGCGGTCGCCTCGCTGCTGCTGTCCCGGGGCCTGACCCTGGCGGTGGCCGAGTCGCTGACCGGCGGCCTGGTGGCGTCCCGACTGGTCGACGTGCCCGGGGCGAGCGACTGGTTCCGGGGTGGCGTGGTGTCCTACGCCAGCGACGTCAAGTACTCGGTCCTGGGCGTGCCGGACGGCCCGGTGGTCTCTGCCGCCGCCGCGGCGGCCATGGCGACCGGTGTGCGGGACCTCCTCGGCGCCGACGTGGGCCTCGGCGTGACCGGCGTGGCCGGCCCGGACTCCCAGGAGGACCAGCCCCCGGGCACCGTCTTCATGGCCGTCGCCCTGCCCGACCAGGACCCGATCACGGTCATGGCCGGCCTCCCCGGCGACCGCGCCAGGGTCCGCCAGTTCGCCTGCATCTCCCTGCTCGACCTCCTGCGCCGCACCCTGTCCCGCACGGCCTGAGCGATCGCTTCCGGCCCGTCAGGGCAGGACGGTGGTGGTTCCCGGCTCGGCCAAGGCCACCCACGTGCGCCCGGGCGTGAGCTTCACCGGCTGTCCGTTGGCGTCGAGGTACTGGGTCGGCGCCTCCAGCGACGGCTTGGACCAGCGGGCGACGATGATCTGGCCGCCGGTCAGCACCCAGGCGTCGCCCTGGCCGACCGTCTGCGCCTCACGGATGTTGACGCCGAACTGGTCCTGGACATCGGTGTCGGCATACGGCGTGAACGACACGATCACGTTCTCCGGCGCCACCTGGACCCCCAACGCGTCGACGTGGGGCGTGCCGGCCTGGCTGCGGGCATAGCCGCCACCGTTCCAGACGTAGTCGACGGGCGCGGAGCCCGCCCCGGTCGCGAACACGATGTGCACCCCGCTCGCCACGGCTCCGCCGGCGATCGCCTCGCCCGGCGCCCGGTACGCGAACAGCTGGGGCGGCGGTGAGCCCCCGTAGCCCGCCCCCCACATCTCCTGGGACGAGCTGATCATCAGGTTGTGCGGCGCCCGGCGGTCCCGGGCCCGGTAGTACTGGGACGTGGCGGCGTCGTAGCCCACGTCGATCATCCCGCCCTCCCGCACCCGGGCCGCAAAGCTCGGGTTGGCCCCCGACCAGGCGAAGAGCGGCAGGCCCAGCGGCCGGAACAGCCCGATGTCCGACGTCCGCGCCGAGCGCACGGGACCGATCGGCATCGACTCCCCGGAGTGGAACACGGCCATGAACCGGGTCACGGCCCCCTCGACGCGCTCCTCGTACACGATGTCGGCCTGGTTCAACCCGATCTGGGGACGGGCGTCGGGCTCGGCGTTGTCGATCTTCACGATCAGCGCGGGCCGCGCCGCCACCGCCGGATCGGTGACCGGCAGCCCGGTCAGCGGGTACACGGGCGGCGGGGGAGGCGGGGGAGTGGTGGGCGGCGCCGTGGTGGTCGTCGTCGACTCGGTGGTCGTGGTGGTGGTCGGCGTGGACCCCGACGACATCACCTGGGTGGTGATCAGCGCCGCCCCGCCGATGACGACGACGGCCACACCGCCCGCGACCGCCCGCCCCCGCGGGGTTGCCAGCAGTGCCTTCAGTCGTTGCAGCACGCCGCCCGAGGGCGGCGGGCCGTCGCCCCAGCTCGAGCTCGCCACGGCAACGAGAGTGACGCACGCACGCCCCGTAACGCAATTCGCCCCCGTCGCGCGGAGTGTGGTCGCCCGACCGCCGGAGCGTCGGTGTCGTTGCTGTCGGCCGGTCTGCCGCTCGGGCCCGGCCTCGGAACCGCCAACTCCCCGAGTCCCGCCTCGTGCTGGCCGTGCCGTCCGCTGCCAGCGCCAGGGTTCGCCTCCGGCCTCGCCGCCGCGGTAGAGGGCCGGCCCCCTTTGAGTGTGCGCCGACGCCGGGCCGTGCCGGCTCGGCGCTTCTCTTCCGCCTTGGGTCGAGGTGGCCGGCTCCTTGCCCGTGTGCGCGGATGGCGGGTCGTGCCGGCTCGGGGCTTCTTCTCTTCGGCCTTGGGTCGAGGTGCCCGGCTCCTTGCCTGTGTGCGCCGATGGCAGGCTGGGCGGGTGCGTGTGTTCGTCGCGATCCTGCCCCCGAGCGTGGTGCTCGAGCAGGTGGCCGCCCTGCGCCGCCCGGAGCACCCCGGGGTGCGCTGGACCACCCGCGACCAGTGGCACGTCACCCTGCGCTTCCTCGGAGAGGTGCCGGATCCCGCCCCCGTGGCCGACGCCCTGGACGCCGCCTCCCTGGCCCGGTGCTCCGCCGTCCTCGGTCCCGAGGTGACGGCCCTGGGCCGCCGCGTGGTGTGCCTCCCGGTGGCCGGTCTCGACGAGCTCGCCGCCGGGGTGGTGGCCGCCACCGCCGAGTTCGGCCGCCCGCCCGAGGCCCGGCCGTTCCACGGCCACCTGACCCTCGCCCGGGTCACCCGGGGCTCGTTGCGCGACCTGCTGGGCGAGCCCGCCGCCGCCCGCTTCGACGTCCGGACCGTGCGCCTGGTGCGCAGCCGGTTGGGTCCCGGGGGCGCCCGCTACGACGACGTCCACGTCCGCCGGTTGCGCTGACCTTCCGGGCCCGGTCCTTGAACGAACAGTTGTTCGAAACTACAGTCGTGTCATCCAGACGAGGCACGGCCTGCGGGCCCGAAAGTGTCACACCCCCTCCTTATCTTGCTGCTCGTCGCACATTCCGCACCCACCGCAGAAAGGACCACACCGGTGGACCGTCAGAAGAACCTCGAGATGGCCCTCAGCCAGATCGAGAAGCAGTTCGGCAAGGGCTCGGTCATGAAGATGGGCGAGAAGGGCACCATGGCGATCGAGGCCATCTCGACCGGTGCCCTGGCCCTCGACCTGGCGCTGGGCATCGGGGGCCTGCCCCGGGGCCGCGTCACCGAGATCTACGGGCCCGAGTCGTCGGGCAAGTCCACGCTGGCCCTGCACGTGGTGGCCGAGGCTCAGCGCAACGGGGGCATCTGCGCCTACATCGACGCCGAGCACGCGCTCGACCCGGTCTACGCCCGCGCCATCGGGGTCGACGTCGACGAGCTGCTCATCTCCCAACCCGACACGGGCGAGCAGGCACTCGAGATCGCCGACATGCTGATTCGCTCCGGGGCCATCGACGTGGTGGTCATCGACTCGGTGGCCGCCCTCACCCCGCGGGCCGAGATCGAGGGCGAGATGGGCGATACCCACGTCGGCCTCCAGGCCCGGCTCATGTCGCAGGCACTGCGCAAGCTCACCGCCAACCTCAACCGCTCCAGCACCATCGCCGTCTTCATCAACCAGCTGCGGGAGAAGATCGGCGTGATGTTCGGCTCACCCGAGACCACGCCGGGCGGCCGGGCGCTCAAGTTCTACTCGTCGGTCCGGCTCGACATCCGCCGCATCGAGTCGATCAAGGACGGCGTCGAGGTGGTGGGCAACCGCACCCGGGTCAAGGTCGTCAAGAACAAGTGCGCCCCGCCCTTCCGCCAGAGCGAGTTCGACATCATGTACGGCAAGGGCATCAGCCGCGAGGGCTCCCTGCTCGACGTGGGCGTCGACATCGGCCTCGTGAAGAAGTCGGGCGCCTGGTACACCTACGACGGCGAACAGCTGGGCCAGGGCCGCGAGAACGCCAAGCTGTTCCTGCTCGAGCACCCCGAGGTCATGGTCGAGATCTCCGAGCGCATCCGCTCCCAGCTCGGCATCGGCACCCCGGCCACCCCGGCCCTCGGCTCGGCCGAGGGCGGCGACGCCGCCGGCATCGGCTCCGGCGACGAGATGACCGCCCTGGACGACGAACCGATCTCCCTGGACTGACCGCCATCCGCCGCCCAAGTCCACCCCCCCGCCCACCCGACCTCGTTCACCCCGAGCCCTCCCACTTGTCCCCGGTCGGGCGCCTGATCGGGGCGCCCGACCGGGGACGACGAGCAGATCTCGTTGGCCTGATCTCGGGTCGACTGGCCTAGCCTTGCTCCCTGCGATGGCCGACAAGACCTACGTGGTGCGCACCTTCGGGTGCCAGATGAACGAGCATGATTCCGAGCGCATCGCCGGACTGCTGGAGGCCGACGGGCTGCGCCCCGCCGCGAGCCTGGACGATGCCGATGTGGTCGTGCTCAACACCTGCTGCATCCGTGAGAACGCCGACAACAAGCTGTACGGCAACCTCGGCCAGCTCAAGGCCCTGAAGCAGCGCCGTCCCGACCTGCAGATCGTGGTCGGCGGCTGCCTCGCCCAGAAGGACCGTGACCTCATCGTCGAGCGGGCGCCGCATGTCGACGTCGTGTTCGGCACCCACAACGTCCACCGGGCCGCCGAGCTGCTCGGCGAGCAGCGCCAGGCCGGGCGTTCGTTGGTCGAGATCCTGGAGGAGACGGCGGCCGAGGACCACGACACCTTCCCGAGCGCCCTGCCCGCTCGGCGGGAGGTGGCCTATGCCGGCTGGGTCACGATCCAGATCGGGTGCGACAACTCGTGCGCCTTCTGCATCGTGCCCGCGGTGCGGGGCCGGGAGATCAGCCGGACCTTCGACGACATCGTGGACGAGGTCGGGGCCCTCGCGGCGGACGGCGTCACCGAGGTGACGCTGCTCGGCCAGAACGTGAACAGCTACGGCCGCGACCTCACGCTGGCCCGGCGCCAAGCTGGCGAGGCCGTCCGGGTCCGGCCCCTGTTCGCCGAGCTCCTGCGGGCCGTGGGCGCGGTCGACGGCATCCGCCGCGTTCGCTACACGAGTCCTCACCCCAAGGACCTGCGCCCCGACACGATCGCCGCCATGGCCGAGGTCCCCGAGGTGTGCGAGCACCTCCACCTGCCGCTCCAGGCCGGCAGTGACCGCGTCCTCGCCGCCATGCACCGGGGTTACACCGCCGAGCGCTACCTCGACCGCCTGGCTGCGGCCCGGGCGGCCATGCCGGACCTCGCCGTCACGACCGACATCATCGTCGGCTTCCCGGGCGAGACCGAAGACGACTTCGAGCAGACCCTGGCCGTGGTGGCCGAGGCCCGCTACGACAGCGCCTACACGTTCATCTTCAGCCCCCGGCCCGGCACCGAAGCCGCGGCCCGGGTCGACGACTTCGTGGCGCCGGAGGTGTGCGCCGAGCGCTTCGAACGCCTCCGTGTCGTGGTCGAGCGCTCGGCTCTGGCCCGCCACCGGGCCCGGATCGGCCAGGTGGAGGACGTCCTGGTCGAGGGTCCCTCCCGCAAGGACCCTGACGTCACCACCGGTCGCACCGAGCACAACAAGCTTGTCCACTTCCCGGCGCCCGAACCGCTGCGTCCCGGGACGTACGCCCAGGTCCGGGTCACCGGCGCCGGGCCCCACCACCTCACCGGCGAGCTGCTCGGCGTCACCGCCCTGGCCCGCCACAAGACCCGCATCCCGCTCACCGTCGCATGACCGGCGCGCCCCCCGTTCCCGGCACGGTCGTCGTTGAGCCGGAACCGTACGACTCGCCCGCTGCGACGGCTCTCGTGGCCGACCTGTCTGCGGAGATCGAGATCCGCTACGCCGACGACATCGGAGCGGGTGAGGACCCCGACGAGTCGGCCGCCTGGACGGTGCGGCCCGAGCAGGTCACTCCGCCGGCCGGAGTGTTCCTCCTCGCCCGCATCGACGGAACGCCGGCCGGTTGCGGCGCTCTGCGGCCCGCGCTCGATGGCGTGGCCGCGCTGGCCGAGGTCAAGCGGATGTACACCCGCCCCGAGGCGCGGCGCCGGGGCGTGAGCCGGGCCATCCTCGCCCGCCTGGAGGACGCTGCCCGCGCGTTCGGCTACAGCCGCATCCAGCTGGAGACCGGCATCCGCCAGCCCGAGGCGATGACGCTCTACGAGGCGGCCGGCTACCACCGCATCCCGCCCTACGGCGAGTTCCGGGACGATCCGCTCTCGGTCTGCTACGCCAAGGACCTCCACCCCTAGCCC
>JBKPRS010000025.1:0-5164 GCA_046734695.1 Actinomycetota bacterium
GGGGACGCCGGCCATCTGGGTGGCCAGCAGCTCCCGGCTGCCGCCGAACGTGCCCTCGGCGTGGGGGTAGTCGTTGCCCCACACGATCGTCGACAGGCCGGTGATGTGGCGGCAGGCGACGGCGACCGGGTCGTCCTGGAAGGACACGTGGAACTGGCGCTGCACGTACTCGCTCGGCATCAGCGGGTACGGCCACTTCTCGTTCAGCTTGAACAGCTGGGCCATGTCGGGCTGGTCGTGGTCGGGGCGGGCGTCGTCCCACACTCCGATCCACCAGTCGGCATCCTGGCCGACGCCGGTGACCCAGCACTTGTCCATCGAGCCGACGAGGGACGACAGCCAGTGGGCGTTGAACTCGATGAGCGAGAAGTGCAGGCCGGGGAAGCGCTCGGGCACCCCGCCCCCGATCAGCTGGCAGATCAGCGTCTGGGGGACGACCGGCTGCATGACCGCCTGCGTGACCATCCGCTTGGCCGCCATCTTCTCGGTCATGGGCTGGTTGACCTGCTGGGCGTTCTCCATCATCACCCGCAACGTCAGCGCCTCAGGGTCGTTCACCTTGATGCCGCCGGTCTGGGTGTGGACGAACACGCTCATCCGCGTGTCCTGGATCGCGGCCCACACCGGGTCGAAGTCGCGCGAGTAGTACGGCCGTGGCGCGGTGGCGGGCAGCAGGACGCCCCGGAACCCGCCGGCCGCCACCCGCTCGACCTCGGCGACGGCGTCGCCCACGTCGGTGAGCGGGATGGGCGCGGTGGGGGCCAGCCGGTCGAAGTACGGCGTGAACCGCTCGATCACGTAGTCGTTGTAGACCCGGGCGTGCGCGATCGACATCTCGTGGTGGTCGGTGAACAGCCCGAACTGGGAGAGGTTGGGGTGCAGGACCTGGGCGTCGACGCCGTCGGCGTCCATGTCCTCGAGGATGATCTCGGGATCGCCCTCCGGCGTGCGCCCCTTCGTCTGGCGGTAGCGGGACACCGTCCAGCCCTCGAACCCGGGGGTGTGGAGCTTGCGGAAGACCGTGGCGCCGCCCTCGACGAGCGGCTCGATCTCGAACTCCTCCTCCCACACGGCGAGGTGGCGCAGGTGCTCGGGGAGGCGGGTCTTGAACAGGTCCGTGGGCTCCAGCAGATGCCCGTCGGCCGAGACGATAAAGTCCTTCTCTGTCATCGGAAATGACCTTCTCTGCACAGGACGCGGAGCTTCAGGCCCCTCTGGGCAAGCTAGACCAACCGGTCGGTACAATGCAATGCTCGGGCCCATGACGAAGCGGTGGACGCAACGCCCTGACGGCTCGACGTGGGGCGACTGGGGCGACGACGACGAGCTCGGCCGGATCAACCTGATCACGCCGGCCAAGGTCCGGGAAGGTGTGCGCGAGGTCCAGGCCGGGATCAGCTTCTGCCTCAGCCTGCCGCTCGACTTTCCCGGCGGCACCGCGCTCAACCAGCGCCGCTACCCGCCGATGCTGGCGCCCACCGAGGACATGGAGGGCAACCCCGCCACCTTCTACAACGTCCACATGAGCGAGATGCCGCACTTCGGGGACCCGAAGTACGTCGACGTCTGGGCCGACGATGTGGTCACCCTCTCGCTCCAATACTCCACCCAGTGGGACTCGCTGGCGCACGTGGGCGCCGAGTTCGATGCTGACGGCGACGGGGTCGAGGAGGGCGTCTACTACAACGGCTACCGGGCCGGCGCCGACCTGGTGGGGCCCCGGGACGACGCCGCCGGAGACGGGGGCCGTCACCGCAGCTTCGCCCGCCACCTCGGGTTGGAGCACATGGCCTACCACGGGGTCCAGGGCCGGGGCGTGCTCGTGGACCTGGCCCATCACCTGGGCCACGAGTGGCGCGGGGTGGACCTGGCGACGCTCCAGGAGGTCATGGACGCCGACGGCGTGGTGGTCGAGCCGGGCGACATGCTCCTGCTGCACACCGGCTTCGCCACCGAGATCCTGGCCTGGGACCGCAACCCGGATCCCCGCAGGATCTTCACGACGTGCTGCTACCTCGACGCCAAGGACCGTGCACTGCTGGACTGGATCGCGGAGTCGCAGATCTCGGCGCTGGTGGCCGACAACTACGCGGTCGAGGGCCTGCTGGGCAAGGACCGCGACCCGAGCCGCCACTCGTTCCTGCCGATCCACCACCTGTGCCTGTTCAAGCTCGGGGTGCCGCTGGGGGAGCTGTGGTACCTGCACGAGCTCGCGACCTGGCTGCGCGAGCACGGCCGCAGCCGCTTCCTGCTCACGGCTCCGCCGCTGCGCCTGCCCGGAGCGGTGGGCTCGCCGCTGACGCCGGTCGCGACCGTGTGAGCCGGAACGCCCGGTAGTCGGTGTTGACCACCCGGGCGATCTCCTTGAACAGCTTGGGCCGGCCGCCCGAGTTGAGCAGGTAGCGCTTGGGCTTGCCCGGGATGTTGGTGCCGAAGTAGTAGCTGATCTCCCCGAACACCGCCGTCGCCGCGCCCTCGTCCACCATCGTGGTCCAGCGCTCCTCGGCGTCGGCGCCCACCTCGATGGTGTCGTAGCCGTGGTCGCGCAGGTACACGAGCGTGTCGGTCACGAAGTCGACCTGGTCGCCGTTGTAGCGCGGGTTGTTGCCCGCGGCGGCGTGCGGCCCGCCGGGGAAGAAGAGGTTGGGGAACCCGGTGGTCTGGATGCCCAGGAACGTGCACGGGCCGTCCGCCCAGTGGTCGGCCAGCGCCACACCCTCCCGGCCGCGGATGCCCATGCGGGTCAGGGCGCCGGTCCCGAAGTCGAAGCCGGTCGCCCACACGATGATGTCGAAGTCCTGTACATCGTCGGCGGTCTCGATGCCGTGCTCGGTCACGCGCAGGATCGGCGTCTCGTGGAGGTCGACGAGTGACACGTTCGGGCGGTTGAACGTCTCGTAGTAGTCCGTCACGAATGGCGGCCGCTTCTCGCCGAAGCGGTGGTCCCTGGGGATCAGCTTGGCCGCGGTCTCGGGGTCGTCCACGACGCTGCGGACCTTGGCGGCGATGAACTCGCACCACTCGGCGTTGGCCGCGGGGTCGGTCAGCAGGTCCGTGTAGTGGCTGGTGAGCTTGGTGAACCCCGGGCTGGCCCACATGTGCTCGTAGAACGCCTGGCGCTCCTCCTGCGGGTCGTCGAAGGTGGCGCGATCGTGGGGCTGGTGCAGGAACCCCGCGATCGAGGTGTTCAGGATCTCGCGCATCGCCTCGAACCCGGCGCGGAGCTCGGCCTGCTCCTCGGGCGTGATCGGGCGGTTGTTGAGCGGGGTGCACCAGTTGGCGGTGCGCTGGTACACGGTCAGCGAGGCGACCTCGCCGGCGATGACGGGGACGATCTGGACGCCGCTCGATCCGGTGCCGATCACCGCCACCCGTTTCCCGGCGAAATCCACGGGCGTCGCGGGCCACAGGCCCGTGTGGTGCGACTCGCCGCGGAAGTCCTCGCGCCCGGGCACGTCGGGGAAGTACGGCACCGACAGCACGCCGGTGGCGGCCACCAGGTAACGGGCCCGGAACGTGTGGCCATCGTGCCCGTCGCCGGTGACGACGGTCCAGGTCCCCGAAGCTTCGTCGAAGGTGGCGGCGGTGACCCGGGTCCCGAAGCGGATGTGGCGCCGCAGGTCGAACCGGTCGACCACGTGGTTGAGGTAGCGCTCGGTCTCGGGCTGCTCGGCGAAGTGCTCCTGCCACTCCCACTCGTCGAACAGCTCGGGCGAGAACAGGTAGCCGTAGGTGTAGCTCTCGGAGTCGAAGCGGGCGCCCGGGTAGCGGTTCCAGAACCAGGTGCCCCCGACGCCGTCGCCGGCCTCGACGAGCTGCACCGAGAACCCGGCCTCACGGGCGCGGTAGAGCTGGTAGATGCCGGTGATGCCGGCGCCCACGACGAGCACGTCGATCAAGGGGGAAGTGTCGGTGGAAGTCTCGTTCATCTTGTACCGACCGGTTACTATAGTCTCGCGATAACGTCGCACTCCGAAAACGAGAGGGGGGTTGCGTGCTCTACGCGATGGAAGTCCCGGACCGGGTGCGCAAGCAGCGCTACTACGACCCGGACTTCTACGCCCTGGAGGCCGAGCTGCTCTGGCCTCGGGTCTGGCAGATGGCGTGCCGGCTGGAGGAGATCCCCCAGCCCCACGACTATGTCGAGTACGAGATCCTCGACCAGTCGGTCGTCGTGGTGCGGGGCGAGGACATGGGCGTGCGGGCGTTCCAGAACGTCTGCCGCCACCGGGGCGTCCAGGTGGTCAAGGGCCGGGGCACCTGCGAGGACGGGTTCACCTGCCCGTTCCACGGCTGGTGCTACGGCCTCGACGGCCGCAACACCGCGGTGACGCGGCGCTCGACGTTCTCCGAGCACAACCTGGCGGCGGGCGACCTCGACCTCACCCCGGTGCACTGCGAGGTGTGGGGCGGCTGCGCCTGGATCAACCTGGCCGACGACGCCCCGCCGCTGCGCCAGTGCATCGAACCGGTCGCCACCGTGCTCGACGCGTGGAAGGTCGAATCGCTGCGCAGCGAGTGGTGGTACGCGGCCCGGCTCCCGGTGAACTGGAAGCTGGCGGAGGAGGCGTTCGTCGAGCAGTACCACGTACTGGAGACCCACCCCCAGCTGCGCATCCCGGGCCGCTACACGCGCCCGGGGGCGTCGTTCGATCCGCAGTCCTGGATCGACGCCGAGATCCACTATCTGCGCACGATGAGCGAGGGCATGGCCGGCATGGTCCACGCCAACGACGTGGCGGTGGCCGAGAAGCTCCGCGACATCGACCTGCCGGCCGAGGCCGAGCCGGCCATGGCGACATGGCACCGCACCTACAACGACGCGGTCACGGCCTGGCACCGGGACGCGGGCTGCGACGTGCCCGACCTGAACGACCTGGAGGCGCGGGGGCTCAACGAGCCGATGGGCTACTGCTTCCCGCACTGGTTCGTGCTGCCCATGTACTCGAGCGCCTCGTCCTACCGCTTCCGCCCGCTGGGCCCGGAGGAGACGCTGATGGAGATCTGGTCGCTGACCCGGTTCCCGGAGGGCGAGGAGCGGCCCCGGCCCACGCCGCCCGAGCCGTGGGAGTGCGACGACCCCCGCTGGCCGCCGATCCCCGCCCAGGACTTCTCCAACCTGCCCCGCCAGCAGCGGGGCCTGCACGCCCGGAGCTTCGAGTAC
>JBKPRS010000026.1:0-3359 GCA_046734695.1 Actinomycetota bacterium
ATGCGGGCGTCCGGCGGCGGGGCGATCGTCAACAACGCGTCGCTGGGTGGGGTGCGAGGCATCCCCGGCCTGTCGGCCTACGTCGCGGCGAAGCACGGCGTGCTCGGGCTGACCCGGTCGGCGGCGCTGGAGTGTGCCGCCGATGGCGTCCGCATCAACGCGCTGGTCACCGGCAACGTCGACACGCCGCTGTACCGGCGGTTGCTGGGCGCGGCCGATGACGTCGACCGTGCCCACCTCGACGCCCCCAACCCGTCCGGACGGGTCGCGTCGCCCGGCGAGATCGCCGCCCTCGTCGTCCACCTGTTCAGCGACGAGGCGGCGTTCGTGACCGGTGCGGCGCTACCGATCGACGGCGGCGCCACCGCCGGCTGAACCTCCTCGGCCGCTCGCAAGCGCCTAATGTCCGGCCAGCTCAGCTACGACTGGAGCGAGCGCTTCGGCGAAGTCGGCGCCGAAGACGAAATAGGAGAAGCCGAGCTCCTCCCGTCGCCGCTGGATCTCCTCGGCGGCCGCCGCCGGATCATCCGGAAGCATCGCCAGCGAGTCCACCGCGCGAAGCGCAGCCGGGTCGGTGTCGGGGGACGCCATGAACGGCGCGACGCTGTCGCCGATCACCGCCACGTGCTGCGCCAGTTCGACGTCTCGAATGGGGCGGAAGTCGCGCACCACGCGCGTGGTCTCGACCCGATCGTCTCCCGGCATCAGTGCGAAGGTGACCGTATCCGCGAGGTCGGCCGCCAGCGCCCGGGCCTTCGGCCCGCGCACGGCCATCACCACCGGCGTGTGAAGGTCGGGGCCGTCGAGATCTCGTAGCGCCGTCACGGTCTCACGCACCTGAGCCAGCCGCTCGGCCGGTGGGGCCGCGGGCAGTCCCAGTTCGCGGAGCTCATCCTCGATCCCGGGCCTGCCGGTGCCGACGCCCATCTCGAAGCGACCCTCAGTGAGCACCGACAGCGAGTGCGCCTCCCACGCGGTGCTCCATGCCGGGCGCAGCGGGGAGGCATACACCCACGTGCCCACGCGCAGGTCAGCAAGAGCGGCGGCCACCGCCAGCGTGGGGCCGGGCGCCGGTTGCCATTGCGGGACGTCGGGCATCAGCAGCGTCGAGTACCCGCTGTCGGCGATACGGCGCACCCGGTCCCGCCACGTCGGCAGGTCCGTTGTGAGCGGGGCGACGACCCCGAATCGGAATGGTCTGGTGCCGCCAGTTGCCGTCGAATCGGTCATCGTTCCGGTCCTTTCGTCTCGGCCCGGGCCTTCTGCCGGGTTCCTGCACCATCTACGAAGGGGGTCCGACGATTTCGACACACAGACCGAGACTTCTCGCCGGGCCCGGTGTCGACTGCTTGGCCGATATTTGGCCTGGTCGGAAGGGCCGGACTTGGATCTGGTGGCCTGTCCAAACTCCTCTTACGGTGGTTCGAGTGCCTCGGCCCCGACAAACGCCGGGCGCCGACGCCCCAGACCACGACTTGTCTCGACCCGGCGGTGGTCACACCGAGAGCTGCTGGCCATGACGACCCCTGACGATCGACATCACAACACCCCGGGCCAAGCGGCTTCCCACGCCGCGTCCGCTGCATCTGCGGGGAGGAACTCCATGAGCATCCGAAGAGCCCTCGTCATCGGCGGCACCAGCGGGGTCGGCCACGCCACCGCCACGGCCCTCACCGCCGCCGGGATCCAGGTCCTCGCCACCGGCCACCAACGGGACGCCACCGATCCTGCCCAGGTCACCGCCCTCCTCGACGAGGCCGACCCCGACCTCGTCGTGGTCGCGGCCGGCACCCGCCCACGGATGGCGCCGATCGAGGAGCACACATGGGAATCGTTCTCGTTGCCGTGGAACGTCGACGTCAGGATCGCCTTCGAGGTCGGCCACGCCGCGCTGGCCCGCCCGCTCCGTCCCGGCTCGACGGTGCTGATCGTGTCCAGCGGCGCCGCACTCAACCCGAACGGCTCGCCGCTGTCTGGCGGCTACGCCGGCGCCAAGAAGGCGCAGATGTTCCTGGCCTACTCCCTCCAGCGGACCGCCGACGCCCGGCAGCTCGGGATCCGGTTCGTCGCCCTCGCCCCGAGCGAGCTCGTGGCCGGCACCCGGATCGGCGACGCCGCAGCCGCCGCCTACGGCCGCGAGGCCGGCCCTCTCGACCCCGATGGGGTGGCCCAGGCCATCGTCTCGATCGCCGACGGCGACAAGCACCACGACGCGATGGTGTTGAGCGTCACCTACCATGGCCTCGAGGTGGTCTGATCCGTGTGACGCTCACGCTCGAGCTAGCGGCCTTCACCATCCGGAACGGCGCCGAACCCGCACTGCTCGCCGAGCGCCCCGGGATGCTCACCGCGCTGCAGCAGACGTTCCCGGGGGCGCTCGCCGCCTGGCTCACCCGGCAGGACGACGGGAGCTGGCTGGACATCGTCCTCTGGCGCAGCCGCGACGAGGCCGAGGACGCGGCGCGGCGCATCCACGAAGTGCCCGAGGCGGAGCACTGGTTCCGGCACATCGCGGAGTCCAAGGGCCAGCGGCACGTCGAGGTCGCCCACGAGACGCTGTTCGCGCTCCGCCACCTCGACGACCCGTAGCCCTCTCCGGAGCGCGACGGTTACGTCGATCCCCCCTTGGCCATGCAGGCGGGCGTTGTCACCAGCTCGCTTACGGCAAGCTCGAGCTGGGCCGGGTTCGGTTCGCTGTGGGTCACTGACCACTATCACCCCTGGATCGACCGCCAGGGCCAGTCGCCGTTCGTGTGGTCCGTCATCGGTGCCATCGCCGCCACCACGGAGCTGACCGTGACGACTGCGGTCACGTGCCCGCTGATCCGGATCCACCCCGCGGTGATCGCCCAGGCCACGGCGACGTCGGCCAACCTGCTGCCGGGACGCTTCCGGTTCGGGGTGGGCACCGGCGAGGCCCTCAACGAGCACATCCTCGGCGACCGCTGGCCGCCGGCGGACGTCCGTCTCGACATGCTCACCGAAGCGATCGGCGTGATCCGCTCGCTGTGGACCGGGGACACCGTCACCCACCGGGGCGAGCACTACACCGTCGAGCAGGCCCGCATCTACACCCTCCCGGACGACACGATCCCGGTGATCGTCTCTGCGTTCGGGCCCAAGGCTCTGGAGGTGGCGGCCGGTTTCGGCGACGGATGGATGACGACCGGTCCCAACGCGGACATGCTCGACCGGTACCGGACGTCGGGAGGGACGGGCCCGGCGCTGGGAGCGCTGAAGGTGTGCTGGGGCCACGACGAGGCCGACGCCCGCAAGCTGGCCTACGAGCTGTGGCCGACGAGCGGCGTCCCCGGCCAGCTGAGCCAGGACCTGCCGACGCCCGCGCACTTCGAGCAGGC
>JBKPRS010000027.1:0-5978 GCA_046734695.1 Actinomycetota bacterium
TGGCTCGACAGCGCCACGGCCGGCCACCCGCTGGCCGCCCTGGCCCTGGTGGCCACGGGCGCGCTGGAGATCGTCGACCCGCAGCGCCGCCTGGTGGCGGTGGGCGGCCCCTGCGAGCGGGCCGTCGTGCGGGCCCGGCAGGACCTGGCCCGGGGGGCACCCGACGCGGCCCGCACCGGCCTGGAGCACTGCCTGTCCGACAACGTGGCGTCCGTGCACGTGCGGACGGTCATCGAGGCGCGCACGCTGGCCGCGGTGGCGGCCGACGCCACCGGCCGCGAGGACGAGGCCCGGGACCACCTGCGCGCCGCGCTCGACCTGGTGGCGACCTCGTGCGTGCGGGCGCCGCTGCTCGAGCACGCTCGGGCCCTGGTCGACATGCTCGAACAGGAGGCCTCCAGCGCGGCCCGGCGGGGGCTGGCGCTCAACCTGCTCGACCACCTGCGGCGCACGCCGGCCGGCCAACCGGTGGAGATGCTCACCGACCGGGAGACGGCGGTGCTCCAGTACCTGCCCACGCTCATGTCCAACGCCGAGATCGCCGACGGCCTGCACCTCTCGATCAACACGGTCAAGTCCCACCTCAAGGCCGTGTACCGCAAGCTCGGGGTCGACGGGCGGCGGGATGCGGTGCTGCGGGGCCGTGAGCTGGAGCTGATCTGAGCGGACAGGGCCCGACATGGCCCGCGTAGCCGACCGGCCGGTCACCGAGCAGAGCGACGGCATCCCCTTCGTCAAGGTGCCGTGGTCGCTCTTCGCGTCCGCCGGGGACGAGCCGCGCCGCCGGCGGGTCGACGACGTCGTGCTGGTCGGCGTGGCCGTGGTCGCCGTGCTGGCCGCCGCGCTGCTGGTGGACGAGGCGACGGCGGCCGAGAAGGACGTCGTCGCCGCCCTCGACCGGCTGCTGGGCTGGCTCGCCCCGGTGTGGTCCACCGCCATCGTCACAGCCACCCTGCTGGTGCTGGTGATCATCGTGGCGGCCATCGCCGGCGGGCGCCGTGCGCTGGTACGGGACCTGGTGCTGGCCGTCGTCCTACCCGTGGGGATCGGCACGCTGCTGACCTACGCGGTCGAGGGCCGCTGGCCGGAATGGTCCGGCCTGCTGTGGCACGCCGGCGGCTCGACCTACCCGTCGCTGCGCATGGCGATCGTGGCCGCCGTCGTGCTGGTGGCGGTGCCGGACCTCACCCGGCCGGTCCGCTACGCCTCGCTGTGCATCCTCGGGCTGTCCGCGATGGGCACCACGGTGATGGACTACGCCTATCCCTCGCACGTGCTGGGCGGGCTCGCCCTCGGCGTGGGCGTCGGCGCCAGCGTCCGCCTCGCCTTCGGGTCGTCGGCCGGCTTCCCCCACGAGCAGCGCGTGCTGGCCGACCTGACCGAGCTGGGCATCGACGCCACCGACGTGTGGCGGGACGAGGAGCAGCGCGGCGGCGTGGCCTGCTACCGGGCGGTAGCCCGCGACGGCTCGCCGCTGGCCGTGGCGGTCTACGGCCGGGACGCCCGCGACACCCAGTTCCTGGCCCGCGTGTGGCGCATGCTCTGGTACCGCGACGCGGGGCCGGAGGCATCCATCACCCGCCGGAGCCAGGTGGAGCACGAGGGCCTGATGCTGTTCGCCGCGGCCCGCGCCGGCGTGCCGGTCCCGGGCGTGGAGGCCGTGGGCAAGGCCGGGACCGGCGACGCCCTGCTGGTCACCACCGAGCCCGACGCGCCGGTCCTGGCCGCGCTGGACCCGGCCGACATCGGCGACGCCCTGCTGGCCGGCGTGTGGGCCGCGGCCCGCTCACTGCGCGACGCCCGCATCGGCCACGGCCGGCTGAACGCCCGCTCACTGGTGGTGGCGCCGTCCGGGGTCGTGGTCACCGACCTGGCCGGCGCTCGCCTGCACGCCGACGACGAGGTGCTCGGCACCGACCTGGCGGAGCTGCTGGTGTCGTGCTCGCTGCTCGTGGGCACCGACCGGGCCCTGGCCGCGGCGCGTGCCGCCATGGGCGACGAGGCGCTGTACGCCGCCCTCCCCTACGTGCAGCGGGCCGCGCTCTCGCCCCGGGTCCGGGACGACGCCCACGACGCCGAGCTCGACGTCGTGGCGCTGCGCAAGCAGGTGGTGGAGGCGACCGGCGGCGAGCTGCCCGAGATCGCCACCGTCCGCCGCGTCTCGGCGCGCGACGTCGTGCTCATCCTGCTCACGGCGTTCGCCGCCTACCTGCTGCTGGGGCAGCTGGCGGACATCGGGCTGTCGACGATCATCGAGGAGCTGTCGGGCGCGATCTGGGGCTGGGTGCTGCTGGCCCTGGCGCTGGCCCAGACGACGCTGCTGACCGACGCCTTCGCCACCCTGGCGGCCGTCGGGTCGCCGCTGCCGCTCGCGCCCACCACCGTGCTGCAGTCGGCGGTGAAGTTCATCAACCTCACGGTCCCGAGCACGGCCGGCAAGATCGCCCTGACCATGCGCTACCTCGAACGCCAGGGCATCCCCCGAGCGGTGGCGCTGACCCAGGGGTCGATCGACGGGCTCGCCGGGTTCGTGGTCCAGGCGCTGGTGCTGATCATCGTGATCCCGCTGGCCAACATCGACTTCAACCTGGACAGCGGGTCGGACGGGGACGGCAACGGCGAGACGCTGCTGTGGATCGGGCTGGCGATCGTGATCGGCGCGGTCGTGGCCGGCGTGCTGGCCCTCGCCCTGCCCCGGATGCGGGCCCGGGTCTGGCCGTTCATCCACGCCGCGCTGTCCAACATCCGCTCGCTGGCCACGTCGCCGGGCCGGCTGGTCCGGCTGTTCGGCGCCAACGTCGCCACCCAGCTGATCTACGCCCTCACCCTGGGGGCGTCGGTGCAGGCGTTCGGGGCCCACGCCTCCCTGGCCGACCTGCTGCTGGTCAACACCGGCGTGAGCCTGCTCGGCGGCGTCGTCCCCATCCCCGGCGCCATCGGCGTGGCCGAGGCGGGCCTGACCGCGGGTCTGACCGCGGTGGGCGTGCCCCAGGCCTCGGCGATGGCCGCCGCGCTGGTCCACCGCCTGTGCACCTACTACCTGCCGCCGGTGTGGGGCTGGTTCTCCCTGCGCTGGCTGGGCCGCCGCGGCTACGTCTGAGCGTCGAGCCCGGCCAGGAACCGCGCGACGTCGGACCGCGAGCGCAGCGTCACGACGGTCGTGCCGTCGGCGGCGTGGTCGGCCAGCGCCGCCAGCACGATCGGCCGGCTGTCGCGCGGGAAGCGCCACATCCAGACGAGGAACTCCCAGTCGACCCGCTCGGGACAGCCGAAGGCCTGCACGTCGCGGCCGCGGGATCGCCACGAGCGCAGCACGGCCCGGGGGATGCTGATCCGCCGGGGCAGGTCGACGAAGACCACGGTGTCGGCCGCGGCCACGCGGATGGGCAGGGTGGCGCCGTAGTTGCCGTCCATGACCCAGCGCTCGCCCTCCACCAGCCGGGTCTGGATCGCCCGCCACCGGTCGGCGGGCGTCGGCTCCCAGCCGGGGTGCCAGAAGAGCTGGTCCAGGTGGATCACCTCGAGGCCCAGGCGCTCGCCCATCTGCCGGGCCAGTGTGGACTTGCCCGCCCCGCCGCTGCCGATGACGGCCACCCGCTGCACCCGGCCATCGTCCTAGATTTCGTCCGTGCCGTCCCGCCATCCCCTACTTGTGGCTCTGGAGCCCGTGGCCCGGGCCCTGGGCGCCGACCTGGTCCCGCCGTCGGCGGTGTCGGCGGGCGACATCCCGCTGGAGTGGGAGGGCGCGCTGGTGGGCGGGCTGCGGCTGCCCGGCGTGCACGGCACACTCGACCGCATGATCGGGGCGGTCGAGGCCGAGCTGGGGGCGCCGCTGGCCGAGCTGTCCCGGGAGGACAAGCAGCGGGCCGTGCACCTGCTGGACGAGCGGGGCGCGTTCCAGCTCCGCAGGTCGGTGGAGGAGCTGGCCGACGTCCTCGGGGTCAGCCGCTTCACCGTCTACAACTACCTGAACGCTGCCGGGAGGTGAGGGTGTGGCGCTGACGGTCGAGTTCACCATCGAGCCGTTCGTGGACGGCGCTCCGGGCCCGCACGTGCTGGCGGCGGTGGAGGCCGCCGAGCGGTCGGGCCTGGCGGTCGACTTCGGTCCGTTCGGCACCGTGGTGACGGGCGACGACGAGGCGGTGCTGGCCGCGGTCGACCGCATCCTGCGGGCCGCCGTCGCGGCCGGGGCGACCCGGGTGTCGCTGCAGGTGGCGCGGCCGTGACTGATCCGGTCGGTCAGGTCGACCTGGTGGTGGCGGGCGCCGGCCTGGTCGTGACCATGGACTCGGACCGGCGGGAGATCGCGGACGGCTGGGTGGCGTGCCGGGACGGCTTCGTCACCGCGCTCGGCGGGCCGGGCGACGAGCCGCCGCCGGCCGCCCGGGTGCTGCAGGCGGGCGGCTGCCTGGTGACGCCGGGGCTGATCAACACCCACCACCACATCTACCAGAACCTCACCCGGGCCTATCTCCCGGCCACGGCCAGCTCGCTGTTCGACTGGCTGACCGCGCTCTATCCCCTGTGGGCGGGCCTGGACGAGGAGGCGTCGTACGTGTCCGCCTGGGTCGGGCTGGCCGAGCTGGCGCTCGGCGGCTGCACCACCTCGACCGACCACCTCTACGTCCACCCCGCAGGCGGCGGCGACCTGCTCTCGGCCGAGATCTCGGCGGCCCGGGACCTGGGCGTGCGCTTCCATCCGACCCGGGGGTCCATGTCGCTGTCGCAGAAGGACGGGGGCCTGCCGCCCGACTCGGTCGTGCAGGACGACGACACGATCCTGGCCGCCAGCGAGGAGGCGGTCGCCCGCCACCACGATCCCTCCCCCGGCGCGATGGTGCGGGTGGCGCTGGCCCCGTGCTCGCCGTTCTCGGTGACGCCCGGCCTGATGCTGCGGACGGCCGAGCTGGCCGAGCGGCTCGACGTGCGGCTCCACACCCACCTCGCCGAGGACCCCGACGAGGACGCGTTCTGCCTGGAGACCTACGGCTGCCGGCCCATCGAGCACTTCGAGGCCTGCGGCTGGGGGTCGGACCGATCCTGGGTGGCCCATTGCATCTATCCGAGCCCGGCCGAGATCGCCCGGCTGGGCGCCTGGGGCACCGGCGTGGCCCATTGCCCCAGCTCCAACATGATGATCGGCGGCGGCGGGATCGCCCCGGTAGCGGACTACCGCGCCGCGGGCGTCCCGGTGGGCCTGGGCTGCGACGGCTCGGCGTCGACCGACTGTGCCTCCCTGTGGCTGGAAGCCCGCGGCGCGCTGCTCCTGGCCCGCCAGCGCGGCGGCCCGACCTCGTTCACGTCCCGGGATGCCTTGGAGCTGGCCACCCGCGACTCGGCCGCCTGCCTCGGCCGCCTGGGGGAGCTGGGCGTCCTGGCCCCGGGCGCCGCGGCCGACCTCGTGGCCTGGAAGCTGGACGGCATCCGGTTCGCGGGCGCGCTCAGCGACCCGGTCGAGGCCCTGCTGCGCTGCGGCCCCACGTCCGCCCACCACACCGTGATCGCGGGCCGGCCGGTCGTGGAGGACGGCGAGCTCCGCGCCACCGGCATCGAGGACATCCTCACCCGCCACCGGGCCGCGGCGGCGAGGCTCCAGGGACTCGACTGAGCACAGGTCCCGTTATTATAACGGTATCCCGTTATGATAACGGTACCTCGGGGGCCCCTCGGGCGAGGTAGCGACCCCAGCCTTGCTCGCCGCAGAACCGGCCGTCCCGGGCCACGACCCGTCCCCGGGACAGGACCAGGGCCGGCCAGCCCCGGGCCACCTGGCCTGCGTACGGCGAGTGATCGACCCGCATGTGCAGGTCCGCCGCGTCGAGGGACTGCGCCCGGTGCGGATCCCACACCACGATGTCGGCGTCCGAGCCCGGGCGCAGGCAGCCCTTGCGGGGGAACAGGCCGAACGTGCGGGCGGGCGCCTCGGCGCACAGGCGCACCCAGTCCGCCCGGGTGATCCGCCCGGCCCGGACGCCCTG
>JBKPRS010000028.1:0-4531 GCA_046734695.1 Actinomycetota bacterium
GGCGAGATCGGCCGATGGCTGGCACGCAGCGGCGTGCTCGATCCGGACCTGGTCCACGCCGAATAAGCCGCCGCTACGCCGAGACCGTGTGGTACCAACGGCACGCGGGTGGGGGAGGAGGCCACGATGTGCGAGGACCACGGCCACGGTCACGTGCCGCCGGTGGAGGCCCGGCCGGCCGACGCTCCCTGGGACGGTGAGGTGCTGGCCCTGGAGCCGGTCGACGAGGTGTCCGTGCTCACGGTGTGCGACAACGTGATGGACCTGCTCCTCGTGGACCAGGGGCCGGCCAAGCGCCTCGGCTTCGGCGCCCTCCTCGGCGGCGGAATGCCACGGCTCGACGCCCCGATGATGGAGAGCGGCACCGGGTTCGACGCCCCGCTGGCGGAGCACGGGTTCTCGGCGCTGATCGAGGTGCGCAAGGGCGACACCGTCCACCGCGTGCTGTTCGACACCGGGTTGACGCCGCGCGGCTGCGTGGACAACCTGCGCAGGCTCGGCCGCGATCCGGGCGACATCGAGGTCATCGTGTGCAGCCACGGGCACTTCGACCACACGACGGGGCTGTCAGGGCTGGTCGAGCGGTTGGGCACCGTGAACCTGCCGGTCGTGATCCACCCCGAGTTCTGGTCCCGCCGCCGGCTCGCCCTGCCGGGCCAGGAGCCGTTCGAGCTGCCCACGGCCGGCCGCCGGGCGTTGGAGGGCGCCGGCTTCCAGATCACCGAGGACCGGCGCCCGTCGTTCCTGTTCGACCGCTCCGTGCTGATCACCGGCGAGGTCGACCGCACGACGCCCTTCGAGCACGGCATGCCGTTCCACGAGGCCCGGCGCGACGGCGAATGGGTCCCCGATCCGCTGGTCCTGGACGACCAGGCGCTGGTCGTCAACGTCGCCGGGCGGGGCCTGGTGGTGGTGACCGGCTGCGGGCACGCCGGGGTGGTGAACATCCTCCACTACGCCCGGCGCCTCACCGGGGTGGACGAGGTCCACGCGGTCGTCGGGGGCTTCCACCTGAGCGGGCCGCGCTTCGAGCCCGTGATCCCCGACACGGTCGAGGCCCTCGCTCGGCTGGAGCCCGACGTGATCGTCCCCGCCCACTGCACGGGCTGGCGCGCCAGCCAGGCGATCGCCGACCGGCTCCCCGACGCGTTCATCCCCAACAGCGTCGGCACGACGTTCGCGCTGACCGGCGCGCCGGGACGGTGAGCCGCTCCGGGCAACACAGCCGTAGACTGTCACCCCTATGTCCGCACCCCGTGTCGTCGCTGTCGCGCCCGCGTCGCCGGCCGCGCGCGCCGGGCTGGCGGAGGGCGACGAGATCGTCTCGATCAACGGCGACGTGCCCCGCGACCTGCTGGAGTGGCGCTCGCTGGTGGACGAGGCCGACCTCGCCCTGGAGGTCCGCCGGGGCGGGCTGGAGTCGCTCGTGGAGATCGGCAAGGCCGCGGGCGAGCCGCTCGGGGTCGAGGTCCACTCGGCCCTGTTCGACAAGGTGCGGACCTGTGACAACCATTGCGAGTTCTGCTTCATCTACCAGCTGCCCCCGGGGCTCCGGCGGTCCCTGTACCTGAAGGACGACGATTACCGGCTGTCGTTCCTGTACGGGAACTTCACGACCCTGACCCGGTTCACCGAGGCCGACCTGGAGCGGGTCGTGACCGAGGGCCTGAGCCCGCTCTACGTGAGCATCCACGCCACCGACCCCGAGGTGCGCTCCACCATGCTGCGCAACCGGCGGGGGGCCACCAGCCTGCGCTGGCTGCGGGCGCTGCTCGACCACGGCGTCGAGGTCCACGGCCAGGTGGTGGTGTGCCCGGGTGTCAACGATGGCGCAGTCCTGGACGACACCCTCGCCGGGGTGCTCGACCGCTATCCCGAGCTGGCGTCGCTGTGCGTGGTGCCGCTCGGGGTGTCCCGCTTCAACACCGAGGATCGCATGCGTCCCCACAGCCGGGCCGAGGCCGCCGCGGTCGTGGACGCGGTGGCCGACTGGCAAGACGTCTACCTGGCGGTCCTGGGCCGGCGCCTGGCCTTCGCGGCCGACGAGTACTACCTCCTCGCCGGGCGGCCCTTCCCGCCCGCGGCCGACTACGGCGACTTCCCCATGCACGAGGACGGCATCGGCATGGCCCGTGCCTTCGAGGCCGAGCTGCTGGAGCGCCACGGCGCCATGCCCCGGCGCGACGACGACCCGGACCGCGGCGGCTTCTTCCACTCCGCCGACGCCGGCTGCGCGGCGGGCACCGGCGAGACTTCCGGCAGGTATCACGACGTGTCCGGATCGAGCGACTCCGAGTACGAGCCCTACCGGGCGGTGCGGGCCCTGGGGGACCAGCTCCTGCGCATCGGCCCGTCCCGGCGCGCCCCGGTCGCGGTCCTGACCGGGCCCTACGGGGCCGAGGTGCTGGCCCCGCTGCTGGCCGAGCTGGGCCGGCCCGACGTGCGCCTCGTGACGGTCGAGAACCGCTACTTCGGCGGCAACGTGGGCGTGGCCGGGCTGATGGTGGGGGAGGACCTGGCCCGGGTGCTGGCGGACGAGCCCGAGGGCCACCGCTACCTGTTGCCCGACGTGTGCCTGACCCGGGGCGTGTTCCTGGACGGCACCGCCCCCGCCGACCTGCCCCGGCCGGTCGAGATCGTGCCCACCGACGGCCACGCCCTGCGGGCCGCGCTCGGATCCGGAGCCTGACGTGGCCCTCCCCGTCGTCGCCATCGTCGGGCGACCCAACGTCGGCAAGTCCACCCTGCTCAACCGGGTCCTGGGCCGGCGCGCCGCCATCGTGGAGGAGCGCCCGGGCGTCACCCGCGACCGCAAGGACGTGGAGGCCGACTGGCTGGGCCGGCACTTCCGGCTGGTCGACACCGGCGGCTGGCTGGCCAGCGGCAGCGACCTCGACGCCAAGGTCAGCGCCCAGTCCGAGCGGGCCATCGCCGACGCCGACGTCGTGCTGTTCGTGGTGGACGTCGTCACCGGCTCCACCGAGGACGACGCCCGGGTCGCCGGGCTGCTGCGGGCCTCGGGCAAGCCCGTGCTGCTGGTGGCGAACAAGGTGGACGACACCGGCCGCGAGAACCAGATGTGGGAGCTGATGACCCTCGGCCTGGGCGAGCCGTACCCGGTCAGCGCCCTGCACGGGCGGGGCACCGGCGACCTGCTCGACGCCGTGATCGCGCACTTCCCGCCGTTCACGGACGACGAGGTGGACGCGGACGTCGCCGGCGACGCCGCCCGGGACGACGGCACCGTCGCCGTGGCCATCGTCGGACGGCCCAACGTGGGCAAGTCCACGCTGTTCAACCGGCTCACCGGCGACGAGCGGGCAGTCGTCCACGACATGCCGGGGACCACTCGTGACACGATCGACACCGTCGTCGAGACCGACCTGGGGCCGCTGCGGCTGGTGGACACCGCGGGCATGCGGCGGCGCTCCAAGATCGACGAGGGCACCGAGTACTACTCCCTGGTCCGGGCCCTGCAGGCCGTGGACGAGGCCGACGTGGCCCTGCTCGTCATCGACGCCACCGAGGGCGTCACCGGCCAGGACCAGCGCCTGGCGGAGCGCATCGACGCCGCCGGCAGCCCCATCGTGGTGATGCTGAACAAGTGGGACCTGCTCGACGCCGAGGCCCGGGCGGACCTGCGCTGGCAGGTGTCCGAGAAGCTGCGGTTCGTCGGAGATGCCCCGGTCCTGCCGGTCAGCGCCCTGTCGGGCAAGGGCGTGCACAAGCTGTTCCCGGCCCTGGAGACCAGCGTGGACGCCTACCGGCGGCGCATCCCGACCGCCAAGGTCAACGCCGTCATCCGGGACGCCCAGATGGCCCAGGCGGCCCCCGGGGGAGCCCGCGTCCTCTACGCCACCCAGGGCGCCTCCCATCCGCCGACCTTCACCCTCTTCGTCAACCGGGCGTTGCCCCAGCCCTACATGCGGTACCTGGAGCGCAAGCTCCGGGAGGCGTTCGACCTGGGGGCCACGGCGGTCAAGCTGAGGGTCCGGAGGCGCGGTGAGTGACAGCCTCGTGACAGTCGGTACCTGGGCCCTGCCGGCGCCACTAGCATCTGCTCCGACATGACGCCGATCCTGGCCCTCGTTGGGGTCGCCTCGCTCGTCGCCGCCCTGGTGTGGGCCCGTTCCACCCGGCGGCTTCACGTCGTCTGGAAGCGCGTGGAGCACGAGCACGGCCCCGATGCCGACGTGACCGTCCTGGCGCGCTCGGCCTTCCGCAAAGACCTCCATGCCGCCTTCCTCTACGGGGTGCTGGCCGTGGCCGCCGCCACGGTCGCGGCCTCGGGCGAGCGGGCGGTGCCCAGCCTGCTGTTCGTGCTCATCCTCGTGCCGGTCTCGCTGTCGATCGCCTTCGGGCGGGACTTCGCCCGCGAGGCGCGCCTGGCCGAGGACCGCACCAAGCTCGAACGGCGGGCCGAGGAGGTCCTCAACCAGGAGGAGCTGGCCCCGAAGCGCTGGGCCGCCCGCCTGGCCCCCGAGGAGCTGCCCGACTTCGCCGGCTTCGAGCTCGGCCGCGTCTACCAGGC
>JBKPRS010000029.1:0-4668 GCA_046734695.1 Actinomycetota bacterium
GAAGGTCGAGGTCAACGGCGACGGCCGCCACCCGCTGTACCAGCAGCTCGTGGACGTGCCCGACTCCGACGACGGCCACACCGGCGACATCCGCTGGAACTTCGAGAAGTTCCTCGTGGCGCCCGGGGGCGAGATCGTGGCGCGGTTCAACCCGATGGTGGACCCGACCTCAAGCGAGATCTCCGACGCGCTGGAGAAGGTGCTGCCCGGCTGATCCCTATCCCCGGCCGCGGGCGGCGCGGAGCACCCGGCCCATGTCGAGCAGGTGATGGCTGCCCTCGTGCACCGCGATGGTGGCCAGCTCGACCACCTTGACCTCCCGACCTGACCCCGTGACGCCGGGGAGGGCCCACTCGCGGCCGTGCAGCTCGGACAGCGTGGTGGCCAGCCCCTCGGCGGCCTCGGCGAGGTCGTCGGCTGCCTCCTCGCGCTTCAGCCCGGGTGAGGCCGCAGCCACGAGCGCCTCCCAGTCGACCACCGGGTCGTCGGGCTCCTCGCCGGCCAGGGCGCTGCGGACCCGGCCCTCGAACACGCGGAAGATGTCGGTGACGTGGGAGGCGTACTCCAGCGCCGACCACACCCCCGGGCCGGGGGAGGTGCGCACGATGGCGTCGAGGTCCTCACCGGGCAGGCCGCGCGTGAGCGGCGCCCGGTAGCGACGCCCGTAGGACCGGATGGCGACGACCATGTCCGCCGGGCGCAGATCGGCGGGGTCGAACCCGCACTCCTCGCACCGCTCCATCGGCCCCCCAGAGTACTCAGGCCTCTTCGCCCAGCTCGCGCTTGATCGAGGCGACCAGGTGCGCGGGCAGCACGTCGTAGTGGTCGTGCGTGGCCTTGAACCGGCCCCGGCCGCCGGTGAGCGAGCGCAGCTCGATGGCGTAGCGCTGGATCTCCGAGGTGGGGACCAGGGCGATGACCGTCTGGCGGCCATCCTCGGCGGCTTCGGTGCCCTGCATACGGCCCCGGCGGGAGTTGAGGTCGCCCATCACATCGCCCTGCAGGTCGACGGGCACCGTGACCTCCAGGCGGCTGATCGGCTCCAGCACGACCGGGTTGGCCTGGGCCATGGCGGCCCGGAAGGCGAGCCGGCCCGCGACCTTGAAGGCCATCTCCGAGCTGTCGACCGAGTGCTCCTTGCCGTCGATCAGCGTGACCTTGATATCGACCACGGGGTAGCCGTTGACGCCGCCGGCGGCCATGGCCTCCTCGATGCCCTTCTGCACCGCGGGGATGTAGCCGCGGCTGATGGCCCCGCCCACGATCTGGTTGGCGAACTCGAAGCCGGCGCCCCGCTCCATCGGCTCGAGATCGATGACGCACACGCCGAACTGGCCGTGCCCGCCGGTCTGCTTCTTGTGCCGGCCCTCGACCGCCTTGGCCGCGCCGGTGATGGTCTCGCGGTAGGGGACCCGCACCTCCTCGGTGTCGACGTTGGCGCCGAACTTGCGGGTCAGCTTCTCCAGCGTGATCTGGATGTGCGTCTCGCCCGTGCCGTGCAGCAGCGTCTGGTGGGTCTCGTCGACCCGCTCGACCCGCAGCGCCGGGTCTTCGTCCACGAGGCGGTGCAGGGCCGGGGCCAGTCGGTCCTCGTCGGCCTGGGTGCGGGGGACCACCGCCACCGCCAGGGTGGGCTCGGGCTGCTCGATGGGGGGCACGACCACCGGCTTGCCCTTGGGGGCGAGCGTGTCGCCCGTGACGGTGGCGGCCAGCTTGGCCACGGCCCCGATGTCGCCGGCCACCAGCTCGCTGGCCGTCTCCTGGTCCTTGCCGCGCACCGTGAGCAGCCCGTGGAGGCGCTCGTCGGTGCCGCTGCGGCTGTTCACCAGGTGGTCGTCGGGCCGCAGCGTCCCCGACAGCACCCGGAACAGGCTGACCTGGCCCACGTACGGGTCGGCGATGGTCTTGAACACGAAGGCCAGCGGGTCGCCCCCGGCCTCCGCCGCCACCTCGACGGACTCGGGCGTGTCGCCGTTGCCGCTCGGGACCGTGATGGTGGCGGGCCGGTCGAGGGGGGAGGGCCCGATCTCCACCAGGAAGTCGGCCAGGCGGTCGATGCCGATCTCGCGGGTGGCCGAGCCCACGACCACCGGGAACACCGTGGCGGAGGCGATGCCGTCGTGCAGGGTCTGCTCCAGCTCGGCCAGGGCGGGCACGTCGCCCTCGAGGTAGCGCTCCAGCATGGCGTCGTCGGCCACGACGATGCCCTCGACCAGGGCGTCGTGCACCTCGTGCTCGGTCGCCTCCATGTCGTCGGGGATCGCCTCGGTGTGGGGGATGCCGTCGGCGTAGACGTGGGCCGTGTCGGTGAGCAGGTCGGCGATGCCCCGGAACGAGAGCTCCTGGCCGATCGGCAGCTCCAGGGGCGCGATGCCCGCGCCCAGCCGGTCCCGCAGTTGGGCCAGGGTGGTGTCGAAGCTGGCCCGCTCCCGGTCGAGCTTGTTGACGAACACCATGCGGGGCACGCCCAGCTTGGCCGCCATGGTCCAGGCCTCCTCGGTCTGGACCTCGACGCCGTCCACCGCGCTGACCACGAACACCGCCAGGTCGGCGATGCGCAGGGCCGCCGACACGTCGCCCATGAAGTCGGCGTAGCCCGGGGTGTCGATGAGGTTGACCTTGTGGTCGCGCCACTCGAAGGGGGCGACCGACAGCGACAGCGAGATGCCCCGCTTGTGCTCCTCGGGGTCGTAGTCGCACACGGTCGTGCCGTCCTCGACCCGGCCCAGTCGGGTGGTGGCGCCGGCGCGGTGGAGCAGGGCCTCGGCGAGGCTGGTCTTCCCCGCGCCGCCGTGCCCGACCAGGGCGACGTTGCGGATGTGGTCGGTCGCAAACCGCTTCACCAGGCTCCCCCTCGGAGTTGGACGGGCGCTGCGGGCGACAGTAGCGGGGCGGCCACCTGCTGCGCGCCGGTCCTGGGTGACACCGGGGCGATCCCGGGGATGGTCAGTTGTCAGGTGCGCGCGTTGTTAGCCTGTCCGGTGCCCGCGAGGCACCCGGCTCGGGAAGGATCGGGAACGATCAGCCGTTGAACACGGTGCACACATGTGCCGGCCCCCCGCGGCGCCTGCTGAGACACCTGGAGAGACAGCCATGTTCGACGGACGGTGGCGCAGCTCGTTTGAAAAGGGCATGCGTCCCCTCGGTGCGCAGATCCGTCGCACCGGCATCACCGCCAACCACCTCACGATCACCGGCCTCGTCATGGCCGTGGCCGCGGCCGTGACCATCGCCAACGGCTGGCTGCGGGCCGGCCTGCTGCTGCTCGTGCTCACCGCGGTGCCCGACGTGCTCGACGGAGCGGTGGCCAAGGCGTCGGGCACGGCCTCGCCCCGTGGCGCCTTCTTCGACTCGGTCGTCGACCGGGTCAGCGACGCGCTGCTGCTCGGCGGCGTGGCCTGGTACCTGGCCTCCACCCAACCCGGGCGCATCGCGGTGCTGCCCTTCGCGGTGATGGCCGCGTCCATGCTCATCTCCTACGAGCGGGCCAAGGCCGAGGCCCTGGGCTTCGACGCCCGGGGCGGGCTCATGGAGCGGGCCGAGCGCCTCGCCTTCCTGGCCTTCGGCCTGCTGTTCGAGTCGCTGCTGGTGCCGGTCCTGTGGGTCATGCTGGTGCTGACGCTCTTCACCGCCGGCCAGCGCTTCGTCACCGTGTGGCGCCAGGCGTCCGCCCCCCAGGTGCAGCCCCTGGCCGCCCGCTGGCGCTCCCGGCGCGTGGCCCGGTCGACGCACCGCACCTGGCGGCGCCGCACGCTCGTCAACCGGCGGCGGCGATAGGGGACGCGCCGCCGTCCCATCGGACCGTGGATCTGATCACCCCGGCCTACCGCAGCGCGTCGGCGCTGGCCCGGACGCTGCCCGGTCCGGTGGTCGACCTGCTCGCGCCGCAGGTCGGGGCGGCGATGGCCCGGCGGCCCAGCGAGCGGCGGGCCATGGTCGAACGCCACCAGCGCCGGGTCACGCCCGGCCTGGCGGGGGCCGCGCTGCGGCGGCGAGTGCGCGGGGTCTACCGGTCGTACGCCCGCTACTACGCGGAGTCGTTCCGGCTGCCGTCGGTCAGCGCCGAGGAGCTGGACGACCGCTTCACGTTCGAGGGCCTCGACAACCTGGAGCGGGCGGTCCGCAGCGGGATCGGGCCCCTCATGGCCATGCCGCACCTCGGCAGCTGGGAGTGGGGCGCGTTCTGGCTCACGCGTGTGCACAAGACGCCGGTGACGGCGGTGGTCGAGCGCATCGAGCCGCCCGCCATGTTCGAGTGGTTCGTCGGCCTGCGCCGGAGCATGGGGCTCGACATCGTGCCCCTGGGCCCCCAGGCGGGGAAGGCCATCGTGGGCGCGGTCAAGGCCGGCCACGTCATCGCCCTGCTGTGCGATCGCGACATCGGCCACAGCGGCGTCGAGGTGACGTTCTTCGGCGAGAAGACCACGCTGCCCTCGGGCCCCGCGGTGCTGGCGCTGCGCACGGGCGCGCCGATCCTGCCCGCGGCCCAGTACGACCGGGGCCGGGGCCATCACGGCCTGGTCCTGCCGCCCGTGCCCACCGACCGGCGGGGCACGTTCCGCCAGGACGTCGCCCGCATCACCCAGGACGTGGCCCACCACCTGGAGGAGCTGATCAGCCGTGCCCCCGAGCAGTGGCACCTGATGCAGCCCAACTGGCCGAGCGACT
>JBKPRS010000030.1:0-6548 GCA_046734695.1 Actinomycetota bacterium
GGCCGCGGCCTCCCGGTAGCCGGGGTCGCCCAGCACGGTGCCCACCGCGGCGCGCAGGTCGGCCGCGGTGACGCGCCCGAAGCGCACCCGCACCCCGGCGCCCGCCCGCACCACCTGCTCGGCCACGAACGGCTGGTCGTCGCGCACCGCCGCCACCACCAGCGGCACCCCCGCGGCCAGGGACTCGCACACCGTGTTGTGCCCGCCGTGGCAGATCACGAGGTCGACCCGGCGCAGCACCGCCACCTGGGGCACCCGCGCGACGACCAGCACGTTGGACGGCGGATCGGGCACGGCGTCGGCCGGCGCAGCCATCACGACCTGCACGTCGAGCAGGCCGAGCGCCTCGGCCGCCGCCGCGAAGAAGCGGGTGCCGGACCGCCAGTTGACCGTGCCCAGCGTGACCAGCACGACCGGCCGGTCCCCGTCGAGCCAGCCCCAGGGGAACCGTGTGCCGTCGGGCCGCACGCCCACGGCCGGGCCGACGAGCGCCCAGTGGTCCGGGAACGGCTCGGCTGCGCCGACGAGATCGCCGGTCGTGAAGGCCAGCACCAGGTGCGGCGAGAAGCGGGGATCGACGCCGGCGGCGCTGAACTCGTCCACACCCGCTTCGACCAGCAGCCCGTGCAGGCGCCGCCGCAGCCACTCCCCCACCTTGGGGATCCCGGCCAGCGGGTCGACCAGGTCGGCCGAGCTGGTGGCGGACGTGGCCCACGGCAGTCGGGTCCGCAGCGCGATGGCCGCGCCGGCCAGCGCGTGTTGGTCCGCCACCACCACGTCCGGGCCGAACGCGGTCACCGCGGCGGCGGTGCCCGGCACCATGTCGCGGCCGATGGGCAGCACGAACTCCTCCCAGAACGAGCGGAAGCCGGCAGCGCCGGTGAGCGGCGCCAGGTTGCGCACCGCCATGGCGTCGACCACCCCCTGGGGTGCCCGCGCCGCCACCGGGATGAAGGCGGCGCCGGCCGGCACCAGCTCGCGCGTGACCTCGGGATAGCCGGCCCAGCAGACCCGGTGGCCCCGGGCCATCAGCTCGCGCCCGACCGCGACGGTGGGGTTGGTGTGGCCCTCGAGCGGGGGCACGACGAACAGGAAGCGTCCCACGCCGGACCTAACGGCGGCCGGCCGCGGGCGCGAGCCCCACGGCCTCGCGGATCAGCGTGGCCAGCTCCGTGGTGTGGCCGAACACCGAGAGGTGGTCGGCGCCCTCCACGAGCCGGACCCGGGCGTGGGGCACCACCCGCACCAGAGCGTCGAGCTGGGGCAGCATCTCGGAGCGGTCGCCGTAGACCGCGACGACCGGGCAGTCGATGCCCGCGAAGTCCCGGTCCGCCAGCGGCTCCTCGCTGCGCACGTCGTCCAGCAGGCTCGTGTGCACCAGCAGCCGCTCGGCCCGCTGCGCCGCGGCCACGGCCTTGCGGCGCGACACGCCGCCGAGGGCGGCCATGACGTCCTCGATCGTGTAGTCGCTCGCCAGGTGGGCGGCCGCGGGCTCCAGCCGGAACAGGACGTGGTCCGTCCAGCCCGGCACCGGCAGCACCGGGTCGAGGAGGAACAGCGATGCCACCCGGTCCGGGTGCCGGACCGCGGTGGTGACGGCCACCGCCCCGCCGTAGCTGCAGCCGACCAGGTGGACCGGCCCGGCGAGGTCGAGCGCATCGAGCAGTCCGACCAGGTCGGCGACGTGATCGGCGACCCGGTAGCCGGACGGCGTCACCTGCGAGTGCCCGTGGCCGCGCAGCGCGTAGAGGACCGTCTCGGCCTCGGTCGCCAGTGGCATGCCCAGGGTGAAGGCCAGGCCGGAGTGGTCGACGATCCCGAGGCCGTGGACGAACACGACGACCGGCCTGACCCCGTCGGGGCCGATCCGGTAGCGGTTCACCCGCAGGTCGACGCCGTTGGCGCGGACGGTGGCCACGGGCTCAGTCCGCGTCCTCCAGCGAGGCCACGATGAAGCCCACCACGCTGCCGAGCGTCAGCTCGATGAGGTCGTCGAGCTCCATGTCGGCGAACCAGGCCACGAAGTCGACCCGGCCCTCGTACTCGTCGATCAGGCGCTCGGCGATCTCCATGACCTCGATGCTCTCGAGCTCCATGTCCTCGGCGAAGGTCGAGTCGAGGCCGATCCCGCACTCCTCGTAGTACCAGTCGCCGACCACGTCGCAGATCGCCGTCTCGACCGTGGTGCGCACCGCTGCGAAGAGCGGATCGGTACGGATCGCGCTGGCCGTGCTCATCAGTTCCCCCCGGTTGTCGCGTCGACCCACAGTAGATGTCCGCTCTCCTTGTTGACAACTACAGCGTATTCACTTCCACTGTTGACTCATATGACGGCTCCAACTGACGATCTTGACGTCGCCTCCCCACGGATCAGGGACGTGGCCATCGTCGGCATGGCGTGCGTGATGCCCGGGGCCCCCGACGTGGAGGCGTTCTGGGCCAACATCGTGGACGGGGTGGACTCGGTGACCGAGGTGCCGCCCTCGCGCTGGGCCCTCGCCCGCCACTACGACCCCGACCACGACAGCTCCGCTCGCGGCGCGGGCCGTGATCCCATGTCGGTGTCCAAGTGGGGCGGGTTCGTGCCCGACGTCGGCTTCGACGCCCTGCGCTGGGGGATCCCGCCCGCCAGCCTGGCCAGCATCGACCCCGCCCAGCTCCTCGCGCTGCAGGCCGCGGCCGGCGCCCTCGACGACGCGGGCTACGGCGAAGGCGGATTCGACCGGGACCGGGCCTCGGTGGTCTACGCCACCGGCTCGGGCGGGGCCGCCGACCTGCCCGCGGGGTTCCTGCTGCGGCTGTTGCTGCGCACCCACGGCGTGCCGGTCGATGCGCTGCCGCCCGAGCTCGACGCCTTCCTCCCCGAGCTGACCGAGGACGGCCTGCCCGGCGTGCTCACGTCGCTCATCGCCGGGCGGGTGGCCAACCGCCTCGACCTCGGAGGCAAGAACCTGACCGTCGACTCGGCGTGCGCGTCGGTGCTCGTCGCGCTGGACATCGCCTGCAACGAGCTGGGCGGCGGGTCGAGCGACCTGGTGCTGCTGGGCGGCGTCGACCTTCACAACGGCCCGCAGGACTACGTGAGCTTCAGCGCGGCCCAGGCCCTGTCCCGCAGCGGGCGCTGCCGCTCCTTCGACGCGTCGGCCGACGGCATGACGCTGGCCGAGGGCGTCGGCTGCCTGGTGCTGCGCCGCCTGGCCGACGCCCGGCGCGACGGCGACCGGATCTACGCGGTGGTCAAGGGGGTGGCCGGCTCGTCCGACGGCCGCCACCTGGGCCTCACCGCTCCCAACCAGGCCGGACAGGTCAAGGCCGTGCGCCGCGCCTACGCCGAGTCCGGCCTGTCGCCCCGCGAGGTGGGCCTGGTCGAGGCCCACGGCACCGGCACCCCCACCGGGGACCGCATCGAGCTGGGCACCACGACCGAAGTCTTCACGACCGCGGGCGTTGCCCCGGGCTCGGTGGTGCTGGGCTCGGTCAAGTCCAACATCGGCCACATCAAGTGCGCCGCCGGCATCGCCTCGCTGATCAAGACGGCCCGCTCGCTCTACTACGGCGTCCAGCCGCCCACCCTGCACATCCACGAGCCGATCGACAGCTGGGACCCGGACACCAGCCCGTTCGTCTTCCTCGACCGGGCCCGGCCCTGGACGGACGACCGCCGGGTCGCGGGGGTCAGCTCCTTCGGGTTCGGTGGGACCAACTTCCACGCGGTGCTGGAGGCTGAGCCTGCGGCCCTGCCCGCGGTGGCGCGCCACCACTGGCCGGCCGAGCTGGTCGCGCTGCGGGCCGGGGACCTGCCGGCGCTGGACCGGCGCCTCCGGGCCGCGCTGGACGGGCTCCACCAGACCGACCGCTGGCGCCTGCGGGACGTGGCCGCTGCGGTGTCGGGTGACGGGCCGTGTGACGTGGCGATCGTGGCGGTCGATATGGCCGACCTCGCCACCAAGGTCGCGGCCGCCATCGCCGGGCGTCCGGCTGCCGGGATCCACCGGGCGCCCGTGGTGCCGCTGGGTCCGGACGTGGCGTTCCTCGTGCCGAGGGCGGGCGCGGCACTGGCCCGGGATCTGCTCGTCGCCTTCCCCGCCCTGCGGGACGAGGTGGACGACTTCGGCGTGATCAACGCGGCGCTGGCGCGGCTCGGGGTGGTGGCGGGCCCCGTGATCGAGGACGGCTTCGGGCTCACGGAGGCGATCGGGGACGCCTACGCCGCGGGCGTGCGCCTGTTCGTCGAGGTCGGACCGGGGACCGGGCTGTGCGAGCAGGTCGACCGGGCGCTGGCGGGCGAGCCGCACGAGGCCATCCCCGTGCAGCCGCCGGGCGAGCACGGCCTGACATCGCTGCTGCACGCGCTCGCCCGGCTGGCGGTAACGGGCGTCGACGTCGATCTGGGCGCGCTGCACGAGGGCCGGGACAGCCGCCCCGAGGCCTGGGACGACCCGCCCCCGGCGCCCGGGTGGGTCGTGAACGGCCACTTCGTGCGCACCGCCGCGGGCGACCCGTTGCCGAAGGGGCTCCGACCGGCCCACGCCGCTCCGGTCCTCGACCTGACACCGCCGCCGGCGCCCGCCCCGGCGGCCGAGGGCGGGCTGTCGGCCGGGGAGCTGGGGGTCGTCACCGAGTACCTGCGGATCCTCCAGGGCATGGTGGCGGCCGGCAGCGACATCGTGCGGGGTCACGTCACCGCTGGGGAGAGAACGTGAGCGAGCTTGTCGAGCGAACCGGCAACACAGTGCGTTACTCGGCCCCCTGGGCCGAGCGTTCATTGCGCGCAGCCCGAAGGGTGCGCCAATGAGCGGCGCGGCCGCCCGGATGTGGTGGCTGGCCGGCGAGGACGCAGCCGACCTGCGCGCTCGGCTCGACCGCACCGAGCCGGGGGCACCCCCGTCCGGGCCGGGACCGGCACGGCTCGGCATCGTCGACCCGGACGAGCGCAAGCTGCGCCTGGCCCGCCGGGTCCTGGCCGAGGGCGGGCCGTGGCGGGGTCGCAGCGACATCTGGTACAGCCCCTCGGGCCTGGCGACCTCGGGCGGCGCAGTGGCGTTCCTCTTCCCGGGGGTCGAGCCCGTCTTCGGCGTGGAGGACATGGACCTGCCCGCGCTCGGTGCCCGCGTGGGGCTCCCGGCCCCACCGGTGGAGGACGGCTCGGTCGCCCATCGCACCGCGTCCATCTACCGCACCGGGATCTTCCTCGACGCCGTGCTCCGGCGGCTGGGCCTGGAGCCGGCGGTCGTGGCCGGGCACAGCATCGGCGAGTGGAGCGGATCGGTGGCCGCCGGGATCATCCCGCCTGCCAACGCCGACGACCTGCTGGCCGTGGTGGACCTGTCCGCCGTCGAGCTGCCCGACCTCGACTTCGCCGCCTTCGCCGCGGGCGCCGGCCCGGTGGGTGAGGTCGTGGCCGGGCTGGACGACATCGTCGTCTCGCACGACAACGCGCCCAACCAGTCCGTCGTGTGCGGCACCCCGGCCCGGGTCGAGGAGGCGCTGGCGCGGCTGCGGGCCCGCAATGTGCTCGGCTACCGGCTCGGCTTCCAGTCCGGGTTCCACACGCCGGCCATGGCCGAGAGCCTGGGCGAGTTCCGCGCCCACCTGGAGCGCATGGACCTGCGTCCCGCCACCGTCCCGCTGTGGTCGGCCACCACGGTGGCGCCCTACCCCGGCGACCGGGACGAGATCATCGCCCTCCACCTGCGCCACCTGTGCGAGCCGGTGCGCTTCCGGCCCCTGGTCGAGCGGCTGTACGAGGACGCCGGGGCCCGGGTGTTCGTGCAGGTGGGTGTGGGCAGCCTGACCGGCTTCGTGGCCGACATCCTGGGCGAGCGCGCCCACGCCACGGTGCCCGTGCTCTCGCCCCGGAGGTCGGCTCTGGCCCAGGTGCAGCGGGCGCTGACCGCGGTGTGGGTCGAGGGCGTCGACGTCGACGTGAGCGCGCTGGTCGGCTCACCCGCGCCTGCGCCCGCCTACGCCCTGGCCGGCGCGGCAGACATGCTGGCCGCGGCGGCCCGGGCCGGTCAGGACATCGTCGGCGCGCTGATGTCCCGCCTCGCCCGCCCACCGGTCGTGACACCGCCGCCGGCACCGGCAGCGACGCCCTGGCCCACGGAGGCGCTCACGATCACGCGGCGCCTCAGCCTCGACACCATGCCCGAGACGCTCGATCACACGCTGTACGAGGCGCCCGCGGGCTGGCCGGACGTGTCGGACCGCTTCCCCATCGTCGCCATGACCACCCAGCTCCAGCTGCTGGAGGACATCGCCCGGGACTACGCCGGGGGCCGGGACGCGGTGGAGCTGTCCGGGGTCCGCAACTACCGCTGGCTCGACATCTCCGATCCGCTCGACCTGGAGATCACTGTCGTCCCCAAGGGCGACGACGTCCTCACCATCGCGCTCGGCCCCTACTGCCGGGCCAACGTCCGGGTCGGGACCTTCCCGGCCCGCCCCCGCTACCAGGCGCCACCGCTCGTCAACCCGCGGCCGACCCAGCACACCGCCCGGGAGATGTTCGACCAGCGGCTCATGTTCCACGGCCCGGGCTTCCAGGG
>JBKPRS010000031.1:0-3954 GCA_046734695.1 Actinomycetota bacterium
CCGACGACCAGGGGCGCATCGCCACGCCCCGCGATGCCATCGCCGCGGGCGCCGACCTCCTCGTGATCGGCCGTCCCATCACCCGCGCCGCCGACCCCACCGCCGCCGCCCGCGACCTGGTGGCCTCCCTGGGTTGAGCTACACGCCGAAGGGCGTGGCGATGTACCAATCGTGGCCCTCGGGATCCTTGACGCCGTACTCGCGCTGGCCGTAGTCCTCGTCGGTCGGCTCCCGCAGGATCGTGGCGCCGCTGGCCTTCACCCGGGCGAAGTGCTCGTCCACGTCGGCGACGTGCACGACCAGCCCCGCGCTGGCCGAGCCAGACAGCGCCGGCGTGGTCAGGCCACCGGCCACCGCGTGCAGCCAGATGCGCCGCCCGCCGGCGCGGACCTCGCCGTGGACCACGTTGCCGTAACCGTCCTCGACCACGCCCCCCGAGCCGAAGCCGAGGACGTCGACGAGGAAGTCGTGCGCCGCCCGTATGTCCTCGTAGGGCACGACGGGAATGATGTCCAGGAAGTCGGTCGCCATGCGCCGGAGCCTAGGACCGCGAAGGCGGCGAAAACGGCGGGCGCGGGGCCCGTCCCGACGGGCGCGGTGGTGACATCCGGGCTGGTGGCGTCACTGGGTTGAACGACGTTCGCGAGCGGAGTGTCACGAACCCCGCGTGAGCGCGCGCTAGGGTGCGCGCCATGCCGCAGCCACCGCAATTGACTCCTGAGCAGCGCGAAGCAGCACTGGCCAAGGCCGCCGAGGCACGCCGCGCCCGGGCCGAGCTCAAGGAGAAGCTGAAGATGGGGTCGCTGACCCTGAGCGACCTTCTCGACCAGGCTCAATCGAGCGACATGGTCGGCAAGATGAAGGTGCTGGCCGTCCTCGAATCGCTCCCGGGCGTGGGCAAGGTGCGCGCCCGCCGGGCGATGGAGGAGATCGGCATCGCGGACAGCCGGCGTGTCCGGGGTCTGGGCGACCAGCAACGCAAGTCGCTGCTCGACGCCTTCTCGGGCTGAGCGCGCTCCTGTCCACTTGTTGATCACGGTCTCCGGCCCGCCCGGGTCGGGCACCACCACAGCCGCAGAACGCGTCGCCGCCCGGCTCGAGCTTGCGCTCGTACCGGGCGGCGCGGTGTTCCGGTCCATGGCCTCCGAGCGGGGTCTCTCGCTCGGCGAGTTCGGCCGCTACGCCACCGATCATCCCGAGGTCGACGTCGAGCTGGACGGACGCCTCGCCGACCAGGCGCGCCAGGGCGGCGTCGTGATCGAGTCCCGCCTCGCCGGGTGGATCGCCCGCAACGAGGGCCTTCCCGCGGTGCGGGCCTGGATCGACTGCGATCCGGACGTGCGGGCCGGGCGCGTCGCCGCTCGCGAGGGCGTCAGCCGGGCCCAGGCCCGGGCCGAGAACGACGAGCGCCAGCACGTCGAGCGGTCCCGGTACCTCGTGCTGTACGGCCTCGACCTGGAGGACCTGTCGATCTACGACCTCGTGCTCGACTCCGGAGCGCTCGGGCCCGACGAGCTGTCGGACCGGATCGTCGAGGTCGCGCTGAAGCGCTTCTAGAGCAGGTGAACGGGGGAATTCACAGTCCGTAGCAGCGGGAAGGTAACCTTGTCGGTCGACTTCCCCCCGCTGCACGAGGTGCGCGCCCAGATGGCTTCACGCCAAGACACCATGATGAACCCGTCGATCGAAGAGCTGTTCGATCGCGCCGGTTCCAAGTTCTCTCTGGTCACGCTGAGCGCCATGCGCGCCCGGCAGATCAACGCCTACTTCAACCAGCTGGGCGAGGGCCTGGGCGCCATCGTGCCGCCCCAGGTCACCTCCGTGGCCCGCAAGCCGCTCTCGATCGCCTTCGAGGAGATCGCCGGCGACAAGATCGTGATGGTCCACCCCAGCGAGCAGGCCCAGGCCGACGCGGCCGCCACCTCGGTCGAGGGCGAGTAGGGCCCCAGGCCCAGGCAACCGCATGCTCGACGGGAGGCGCATCGTCCTCGGGGTGTCCGGCGGCATCGCGGCGTACAAGGCGATCGAGGTCTGCCGTCGCCTGGTGGACCGCGGCGCCCACGTCGTACCCGTCATGACCAAGGGCGCCCTGCGCTTCGTGGGCGAGACCACGTTCTCGGCGCTGGCGTCCGAGCGGGTGCACACCGAGCTGTTCGGCGATGCCGACCCCATACCGCACACACGGCTGGGCCAGTCCGCCGACCTCATCGTGGTCGTGCCGGCCACCGCCCGGGTGATCGGCAGTTACGCCGCGGGGATCTCCAGCGACCTGCTCACCGCCACGCTGCTGGCCAGCGAGGCACCGGTCGTGGTGTGCCCGGCCATGCACACCGAGATGTGGGAGCACCCGGCCGTGCAGGACAACCTGGCCACCCTGGCCCGCCGGGGCGTCCACATCGTCCCGCCCGAGGAGGGTCGCCTGGCCGGGGGCGACATGGGCAAGGGCCGCCTGGCCGCGCCCGAGATGATCGTCGAGGCGTGCGAGGCCGCGCTGGGGGCCACGGGGGACATGACCGGACTGGCCGTGGTGATCACCGCGGGCGGGACCCGCGAGCCGGTCGATCCTGTGCGCTTCCTCGGCAACCGCTCGTCGGGCAAGCAGGGCCACGCCCTGGCAGCCGAGGCCGCGGCCCGGGGCGCCAAGGTCACGCTCGTCACCACCGTGAACCTGCCGGTTCCGGCGGGCGCCGACGTGGTGCGGGTCGAGACCGCGGCCCAGATGGACGAGGCCGTGCGCGAGGCCGCGCCCGGCGCCGACGTCGTCGTGATGGCGGCCGCGGTGGCCGACTTCCGGCCCGCCGACGTGGCGCCGTCGAAGCTCAAGAAGCGCGACGGCGTGCCCCAGATCACCCTCGTGCCCACCGTCGACATCCTGGAAGGGCTCGGGACGCGCAAGCCTCCGGGACAAACCGTGGTCGGATTTGCTGCAGAGACCGACCAGGTGCGACAGAATGCACTCTCCAAGCTCGTGGCCAAAGGTGCGGATCTCATCGTCGCGAACGATGTGACGGCCCCGGGCGCTGGGTTCGAGCACGACACCAACCAGGTCGTGATCCTCGATGCCGACGGCACTGAGCACGAGGTGCCATTGGCCGACAAGCGGGCCATCGCCCGCGCCGTGTTCACAGCCGTTCTAGACAGGAGAAAGCCATCGTGAGCCGTTGGACATTCACGTCCGAGTCCGTCACCGAAGGACATCCGGACAAGCTGGCGGACCAGATCAGCGACTCGATCCTCGACGCCATCCTCGCCCAGGACCCGATGGCCCGGGTGGCGTGCGAGACCATGGTCACGACCGGCCTCGCCATCGTCGCCGGTGAGATCACCACGACCGCCTACGTCGAGATGCCCACCATCGTGCGGGAGACGATCAAGGGCATCGGCTACGACCGCGAGTCGGTCGGCTTCGACGGCAACACCTGCGGCGTGGTCACCTCCATCGACCCGCAGTCGCCCGACATCGCCCAGGGCGTCGACGCCGCGTACGAGAAGCGCACGGCCGGCGCCGAGGAGGACCTCGACAGCCAGGGCGCGGGCGACCAGGGCATGATGTTCGGCTACGCGGTCAACGAGACCGAGGACCTCATGCCGCTGCCCATCTGGCTGGCGCACCGCCTGGCCCACCGCCTGGCCGAGGTGCGCAAGGCGGGGATCCTGCCCTACCTGCGGCCCGACGGGAAGACCCAGGTCACCTTCGACTACGAGGACGGGCGGCCGGTCGAGCTCAAGACCGTGCTCATCTCCACCCAGCACCAGCCCGGCCTCGACGCCGAGACGCTGATCAAGCCGGACCTGATCGAGCACGTGATCCGCCCGCTGGTCCCGGCCCAGTACCAGGACGACGACTTCCGGGTGCTGGTCAACCCCACCGGCAGCTTCGAGCTGGGCGGCCCCCACGCCGACTGCGGGCTCACCGGCCGCAAGATCATCGTCGACACCTACGGCGGCGCGGCC
>JBKPRS010000032.1:0-4650 GCA_046734695.1 Actinomycetota bacterium
GCCGAGGGCCGGGCCCGGCTGCAGCAGGCCATGACCCGGGGCGCCGGGGTCCTGCGCTCGGGCGGATCCCTGGCGGTGGCGGCCGAGGTGGCCCGAGGACTGCTGGCGGCACCGGGGGCGGGCGAGGAGGTCCGCAACCTGGCCACAGTGGCCGAGGCGCTGGCGCTGGCGGCCCGGGCTCGGCAGGAGAGCCGGGGCTCGCACGCCCGCACGGACTTCCCGGACACCGATCCGGCCCTGCGGGCCCGCCTGGTCCTGGGGCGCGCGGGCAGCCCGGGCGGGCGTCACTAGCATCGGCCGCCTATGTCGTACGCCAATCCCCAGGCTCCGTCCGGTCCTCCCGGGCAGCATCCTCCGGCCTGGTACCCCGATCCCTTCGGCCGCCACGAGAGCCGCTGGTGGGACGGAAACCGCTGGACCGAGCACGTCGCCTCCCACGGTCGCCAGGCGGTCGATCCGCCGGTAGGCGGCACCCCCGTACCCTCAGTCAACCGCTCTCCGCAGCAGGTGGCCGGCGACATGGCCCGGGCGGGCGTCGCCCCTGTCCAACAGGGCGGGGGCACGCTGTTCACCGAGCCGGTGCTGGTGGTCAACCAGAAGGCCAAGCTCATCGAGGTCAACAACGAGTACGCCATCTTCGACCAGAACGGTCGCCAGATCGGCGCGGTGCGCCAGGTGGGCCAGAGCATGGCCAAGAAGGCGCTGCGGTTCGTCGGCAGCTACGACCAGTTCATGACCCACAAGCTCCAGATCGTGGACGTCATGGGCAACGTGGTGCTGGCCCTCACCCGCCCCGCCAAGATCATGAAGTCCCGGGTCATCGTGCAGAACGGGCAGGGCGCCGAGATCGGCGCCATCGTCCAGCAGAACATGATCGGCAAGATCCGCTTCGCGCTGGAGGCCGGTGGCAACACCTGGGGCATGATCAACGGCGAGAACTGGGTGGCCTGGAACTTCAACATCCAGGACCACACCGGGACCGAGGTCGCCCGGATCTCCAAGACGTGGGCGGGCTTCGCCAAGGCCGCGTTCACGACCGCCGACCACTACGTGGTGCAGATCCACCGCCCGCTGGACGAGCCGCTCCGCAGCCTGGTGGTGGCCTCCGCCGTCGCGGTCGACACGGCCCTCAAGCAGGACGACCGGGGCCTGTTCGGCTAAGCCTGGCGCGTGCACGACGCCCACCCGCCCATGGTTGCCGTGCGCGAGGCAGTCGCCCGCGCCCTCGCCGAGGACCTGACCCCGCTCGGCGACCTCACGTCCGCGCTGCTGCCCCCGGCCCTGGAGGCCACGGCCCGCTTCGTCCCCCGGGCGCCCGGCGTCCTGGCCGGGCGGCTGTGCGCCATGGAGGCGTTCCGCCAGGTCGACCCCGGGCTGGAGGTGGCGTGGTGGGCCGACGACGGTGACCAGGTCACCGCGGGCCTCGCCGTGGCCGAGGTGCGGGGCCCGCTGGCGCCGATCCTCACGGCCGAGCGCACCGCGCTCAACTTCCTCGGGCACCTGTCGGGGATCGCCACGCTGACCGCCCGCTTCGTCGAGGCGATCTCCGAGGCCGGCGGCGACCTGCGGGTGTGGGACACCCGCAAGACCACCCCGGGCCTGCGGGCGCTGGAGAAGGCCGCGGTGCGCGCCGGCGGCGGGTCCAACCACCGGGGCAACCTGTCCGACTGGGTGCTGCTGAAGGACAACCACCTGGAGCTCTTCGGCATCACCGCCGCGGTGGTCCACGCCCGCGAGCGCTGGCCCGGCCGCACCGTCCACGTCGAGTGCGGCCACCTCGACCAGGTGCGCGAGGCCACCGAGGCCGGCGCCGACGCCCTGCTGCTCGACAACATGTCGCCCGACGAGGTGCGGTCGGTGGTGAACGAGATCCGCGAGCGCGATCCCCTCCGGCCGCTGCTGGAGATCTCGGGGACCGTGAGCCTGGAGACGATCCGGCTCTACGCCACCGCCGGGGCGGACATGGTCTCGATCGGTGCGCTGACCCACTCCGCGCCCGTCCTCGACATCGGCCTCGATGTAGTTCCGGACTAAGCGCCCGACGTAGCCTCACCGGCCGTGATGCTTCTGGCCATCGACGTCGGCAACACCCAGACGGTCATCGGGCTCTACGACCTGGAGCCCGACGATGCCCACAACGTCGGGCGGCGCCTGGCCGACACCCACTTGCTCGACCACTGGCGGGTGGCGACCAACGCGGAGCGGACCGCCGACGAGCAGGCGCTGGTCATCCAGGAGTTCCTGGGGTTCCACGGGTTCAGCTTCGACGACGACATCGCCGGCATCGTGCTGTGCTCGTCGGTTCCCCGGGTGACCGGGGCGCTGCGCCGCATGAGCGAGCGCTACTTCGGCAACCCTGCCGTGGTCATCGAGCCCGGCATCCGCACCGGCATCCCGATCCTCTACGACAACCCCAAGGAGGTGGGGGCGGACCGGATCGCCGACGCGGTGGCGGCCTACGACCTCTACGGCGGCCCGCTGGTGGTCGTGGACTTCGGGACGGCCACGACGTTCGAGGCCATCTCCGGCAAGGGCGAGTACCTGGGTGGGGCCATCTTCCCCGGCATCGACATCAGCCTCGACGCCCTGTTCGCCCGGGCCGCGGCCCTGCGCCGGGTCGAGCTGGTCGAGCCCCGCCACGTGATCGGGCGCTCCACGGTCGAGTCGATGCAGTCGGGCGTGGTCTACGGCTACACGTCCCTGGTCGACGGCATGGTCGAGCGCATCGAGGCCGAGCTGGGCGAAAAGGCCACAGTGGTGTCGACCGGCGGTCTGTCAGGCTTGATCACGCCGCTGTCCAGCACGATCGTCCACCACGAGCCGTGGCTCACGCTCCACGGCCTCCGGCTCATCTACGAGAAGAACCAGTGACCGACGAGCCCGTCCCGCCCGAACCGCTGCGCCCGCCCTACCGGGTGGAGGTGAGCGATCGCGCCGCCGACCTCCAGGCCGCGCACGCCGGCCTCCCCGACGGGGGAAGCACGGGCGTCACCGCCACGGTCGCGGGCCGGGTCATGCTGCTGCGGGTCCAGGGCGGGCTGACCTTCGCCACCCTGCGGGACTCCAGCGGGCCGATCCAGCTCATGGCCTTCAAGAAGGAGGCCGACGACTACAAGGGCTTCACCGGGCTGAACCTGGGGGACTGGATCGTCGCCACCGGCGAGGTCATCCGGTCCAACAAGGGCGAGCTGTCGGTGCGGGTCGAGCGCTGGGAGCAGCTCGCCGAGGCCCGCCGGGGCTTCGGCGACAAGTTCCACGGCATCACCGACACCGACATGCGCTACCGACAGCGCTACGCCGACCTGTGGGCCAACGAGTCCAGCCGGGCCGTGTTCGCCGCCCGCAGCCGCATCATGACGCTCACCCGCCGCTTCCTGGACGAGCGCGGCTTCGTGGAGGTGGAGACGCCGGTCTTCCACCCCATCCCGGGCGGGGCGCTGGCCCGGCCGTTCGTCACCCACCACAACGCCCTGGACATGGAGCTCTACCTGCGCATCGCACCGGAGCTGTACCTCAAGCGGCTCGTGGTGGGCGGCTTCGAGCGGGTCTACGAGCTGGCCCGGGTGTTCCGCAACGAGGGCCTGTCGACCCGCCACAACCCCGAGTTCACGATGCTGGAGCTGTACCAGGCCTACGGCGACTACGGCGACATGATGGCCATCACCGAGAACCTGGTGGCGTACCTGGCCGAGGAGATCACCGGCTCGACCGTCGTGACCTACGACGGCCGCGAGCTCGACCTGACCGTCCCCTGGCGGCGGGCCGCGCTGGCCGACCTGGTCGAGGAGGCCATCGGCGTGCGTGTCGACGTGCGCCAGCCGGTCGAGGAGCTGGCGGCCGTGGCCACCGCGCACGGCGTCGAGGTCGACCCGTCGTGGGGCCCCGGCAAGCTGGTCCTGGAGATCTACGAGAAGACCACCGAGGCCGGGCTGTGGGGCCCGGTGTTCGTGCTCGACTACCCCAAGGAGGTCTCGCCCCTGGCGCGGGACCACCGCGAGATGCCCGAGACCGTCGAGCGCTTCGAGGCGCTGGTGGCCGGGCGGGAGCTGGCCAACGCGTTCTCCGAGCTGACCGACCCCGACGAGCAGCGGCGGCGCTTCGAGGCCCAGGCCCTGGCCCGGGCCGCGGGGGACGCCGAGGCCATGGTGGTGGACGAGGACTACATCCGGGCCCTGGAGTACGGCCTACCGCCCTCGGGCGGGCTCGGGATCGGCATGGACCGGCTCGTCATGCTCCTCACCGACACCCACAGCATCCGCGACGTCGTGCTCTTCCCCACGCTCCGGCCCGAGCGCGACTGACACGATCCCCTGGACCCGCACGCCCAGCCAGCCGGTGCCGGCCTGGCGCAGGGCCACGCGCACCTCGTAGTCGCCCGGCTCGGCCGGGACCTCCAGCGGTACCTCCACCTGGGTGCGCATGCCCGGCGGCAGCACCCGCGGGAGCGGGACCAGCGGGTTGGCGATCATCTCGTCGCCGGTCACGGGCCGCCAGCGGGCGCCGACCTTGACCGGCCGCGGCAGGACCGACGCCAGCGGGGCGTCGGAGCGGTTGACCACTTCGACGGTCACGCTGGTGACCTCGCCCGCCACGGCATGGGCCGGGAGGGTGCCCCGCACGGCGCAGGCACGCGCCCGGGCGGCGTCGAGC